>NZ_JBFAGB010000022.1:0-155096 GCF_040639875.1 Actinomadura sp. NPDC023710 | reverse complement strand
AGCAGAAGGCGCTCGACCTACTCACCAAGGACTACACCGGGGCCGCGCAGGACGCCGGGGTCGAGCACCGACACCGAGGCGATCGGCTCGCCGGTGTGCTCGGCGAGCACCCGGCGGAAGCCTTCGACGTCAGGAAGTTCCGGCATGGCGGGTTCCTACCCCGCCACGAGTTCAGGACCGCGGGACGACGTGCGGCGCGATGCTGGAGAGCTTCTCGCAGGTCTCCTCGTATTCGCGGTCGGGGGTCGAGGCGCTGACGATTCCCGCGCCGGCGCGCAGCCACGCCTGGCCGTCCTCGGCGTAGAGGGCGCGAAGGACGAGGGCGGAGTCCAGCGCGCCGTCATGGGAGACGGTGACGACGGCCCCCGAGTACAGGCCGCGTCGTTCCTCCAGGCGGGTGATGGCCTCGATCGCCTCGGGCTTCGGGATGCCGGACGCGGTGACGCCGGGGAAGAGGGCGTCCAGCGCGTCCCACGCGGAACGGCCGGGGGAGAGGGTGCCGCTGACGCTGGAGCCCAGGTGCTGGACGCTCCCGCGCTCCTTCACCGTCATGAAACCGGTGACGTGGACGGTGTCCTGGTCGCAGACCCGGTACAGCTCCTCCTGCGACGTGCGGACGGAGACGGCGTGCTCGTAGATCTCCTTGGGGTCGGTCTCCAGGTCATGGCGGGTGCGTGCGTCGGTGTCGGCGCCGAGGCCGAAGGCGCGGGTGCCGGCCAGGGGCTGGGTCATGACGTGCCCCGCGGCGTCGACGCTCGCGAGCACCTCCGGGCTGAACCCGGTGGCCTGGAAACCGCCCAGGTCGAGCAGGAACGAGCGGGCCGGGGTGTTGGCCTCGCGTCCCCGGACGTAGGTCGAGACGACGTCGACCGGGTGAGGGATGTCCAGCCGGCGCGACACGATCACCTTCTGGTAGCGGCCCGCGTGGATCTCGGTCACGGCCTCGGCGACGCGCTCACGGTAGGCGCCGCCGACTCTGACGTCGACGGGGGAAGGCTCGCCGACGGAATGGCCGTCCGGCTTGGCCAGGAGCTTGGTGACCTGCTCGATGTCCGTCTCGTACACGCCGGTGACGGTGACGCGGCCGTGCTCGGCCCGTACTTCGGTGCGGGGGACGATCAGGTGCGCGAGCCTTCCGGCGGGACGAGGAGCGGCGAACTCGAACGCGATCCAGCCGTAGGCATTCCAGGCGGGCAGGGGCGCGGCGGCGAACGTGTCGCGGAGCGCGTCGGCGGGGCGGCCCGTCCAGGGGCGGGTGATCGGGGCCTGGCCCGGCCAGTGGGCGTGGACGGCGCCGGCGTCGAGGACGACCTCGGCGAGCATGCCTCCCGCGAACGTCCATGAGCCGGGCCGCTCGTAGACGACGTAATCGCCGAACAGGCCCGATCCGGCCAGGCGGGCCATGAGGGCGAGCGGCGCCGAGGCATGCTCGACGACCAGCTCGACGGGGTTCGCATGGGTGTGCAGACCAGTGGACAAGGCAGCTCCCTCTCGTGGCCGGAAGGTCAAACTTAGGTAAGGCTAACCTTGCACGTTTTTTATAGGCAAGGCTAACCTAACCGGCGGTGGCGAAGCCGACGACGAAAGAGTTGAGCGTGGAGCAGACGACGACGGCGGCGCGGCGGCGCGAACTGATGCGGCGGATGATGGCCGAGGCCGGGCTGGGCGCGGACACCGCCCGACTCGCGCCCCGGGGGTCGGACGGACCGGCCCCCCTGTCCTACGCGCAGCAGAGCATGTGGCTGCACCACCGCGCCTTCCCGGACAGCCCCGCCTACAACGTCTGCCTGCTCGTCCGCATGTCCGGCCCGCTCGACGCCGGGGCCCTCCGCGAGGCGCTGCGGGCGCTGATCCGGCGGCACGCCGTCCTCCGCACCGTTTACGCGGACGGCCCGGAGCAGCGGGCCGTGCAGATCGTCGCGGACGACGACTCGCTCGACCTGCCGCCGGTCCGGTGCGCGGACGCCGGGGCGCGGGCGGCGGAGCTGGCGGCGCTCCCCTTCGACCTGCGGGCCGAGCGGCCGATCCGGCTGGAGCTGCTCAGACTCGGCGAGGACGAGCACGCGCTGGTGCTCGTCGTGCACCACATCGCCTGGGACGGCATGACCTGGGGCTCGCTCTCGCGCGATCTCTCCGCGCTCTACCGCGCCGCCGTCGCCGGCGCCCCGGACGAACTGCCCTCGCTGGACGTCCAGTACGCCGACTACGCCGAGTGGGAGCAGCAGCGGTCCGTCGCCGAGGACGACCTCGCCTACTGGCGCCGACGCCTCGATCCGCCCCCCGCTCCGCTCGACCTGCCCGCGGACCGTCCGCGCGGCGCGGTCGTGTCCGAGCGCGGGGGACGGCGGGCGCGCCGCTTCGACGACTCCGTGACCGAGGGCATGCGGAGGCTCGCCGCCGAGGAGAACCTCACCCCGTACATGGTGATGACGGCCGCGTACGCGGTCCTGCTGCACCGCTACACCGGCTCCGACGACGTGGCGATCGGGTCGTCGGTGATGAACCGCGAGCACGCCGAGGTGGAGCGGCTCGTCGGAAACTTCGGCAACACGCTCGTGCTGCGCACCGACCTGTCCGGGACGCCGACGTTCCGAGAGGCGCTGCGGCGGGCCGGGCGCACGGTCACCGAGGCCTTCGCGCACCAGGCGCTGCCGTACGACCGGCTCGTCCAGGAACTGCGGCCCGCGCGCGGGCGCGGGCGCTCGGCGTTCTTCGACACGATGCTGCTGTTCCTCGCCCAGGAGATCGGTGAGCTGGACCTGCCCGGCATCGCGTCGAGCTGGACGCACGTCCACAACGGCACCACGCACTTCGACCTGTCGCTGGAGGCGTTCGTCCGGCCGCAGGGCATGACGGTCGAGGCG
Organism: Actinomadura sp. NPDC023710; assembly: GCF_040639875.1. Taxonomy (NCBI): domain Bacteria; kingdom Bacillati; phylum Actinomycetota; class Actinomycetes; order Streptosporangiales; family Thermomonosporaceae; genus Actinomadura; species Actinomadura sp. NPDC023710. The sequence continues at coordinate 152,232 of NZ_JBFAGB010000022.1, read as the reverse complement.
ACGTTCCGGCGCGAGCTGTTCGAGGACGAGCGCATCGACGCGCTGCTCGCCCACCTGGAGACCCTTCTGCGCGCCGCGCTGGCCGACCCCGACCGGCCCATCGGCGCGCTGGAGGTCATGGGCGCGGACGAGCGCGCCCTGATCGGCGAGGCGAACGCCACCGACCGCGCCCTGCCCGCGACCGACGTCGTCGCGCTGTTCGAGGAACAGGCGGCCCAGGCTCCGGACGCCACCGCGGTCGAGGCGGGTGACACCGCTCTCACCTACGCCGAGCTGGACGAGCGGGCCTCCGCCCTGGCCGCCGAGCTGCGCGCCCGAGGCGCCGGGCCGGAGAGCGTCGTCGCGCTCGCGCTGCCGCGCACGCCCGACCTCGTCGTCGCTCTCCTCGGCGTCCTGAAGGCGGGGGCCGCCTATCTGCCGCTGGACCTCGACCATCCCGCCGACCGGCTCGCCTACATGCTGGGCGACGCCGGGCCGCTCTGCGCGATCGTCACCCGGGACACCGCGCCGCTCCTCCCCGAGGACGGCGACCTCCTCGTCCTCGACGACCTTCTCCGCGACGCCGGAAACACCCGCACGGCACGCTCACGTCCGGGCGAACTCGCCTACGTCATCTACACCTCCGGCTCCACAGGCCGCCCCAAGGGCGTGGCGATCCCGCACGGCGCGCTCACGAACTTCCTGCTCACCACCCGCGCTCGGCTGGACCTCGGCACCGGCGACCGGCTCGTCGCCGTCACGACCATCGCGTTCGACATCGCCGCCCTGGAGATGTTCGTCCCGCTGATCAGCGGCGCGACGGTCGTCCTCGCGGACCGCGGCACCGTCCGCGACCCGGCCGCCCTCGCGAAGCTCCTGGCGGACGCGACCGTCGTTCAGGGCACCCCGTCCCTGCTCGGCACGCTCGACCCGGAAGCGTTGAAGGGCCTGCGCGTCCTGGTCGGCGGTGAGGCGCTGCCGCCCGCGCTCGCCGCGTCGCTCGCGGAGTCCGCCACGCTCGCGACCAACCTGTACGGGCCGACCGAGGCGACGATCTGGGCGACGTCCGCGGACCTCCCCGCGGAGGGCATCGGGACCCCCTTCTGGAACACCCGCGCCCACATCCTGGACGCCGCCCTGCGCCCGGTCCCGCCGGGTGTACCGGGTGAGCTCTACCTGGCGGGCGCGCAGCTCGCCCGCGGCTACGTGGGCCGCCCCGACCTCACCGCGGAGCGCTTCGTCGCCGACCCGTCCGGCCCGCCGGGATCCCGCATGTACCGGACGGGCGATCTCGCGCGGCGCGCCCGCGACGGGTCCGTGGAGTACCTCGGCCGCACCGACGACCAGGTCAAGATCCGCGGGTTCCGGATCGAGCCCGCCGAGGCGCAGGCCGTGCTCGCCGCGCAGCCCGGCGTCGCGCAGGCCGCGGTCGTCGTCCGTGAGGATCGCCCCGGCGATCCCCGTCTGGTCGGCTACTACGTTCCCGCCGAGGGACTCGACGAAGCCGCCCTGCGCGGCGCGCTCGCCGGAGCGCTGCCCGAGTACATGGTGCCGTCCGCGCTCATCGCCCTGGACGGCCTGCCCCGGACGGTCAACGGCAAGCTCGACCGCGCCGCGCTGCCCGCCCCCGAGGCCGAGGTGTCGGGACGGGCGCCGCGCGACGCCCGCGAGGCCGCCCTCTGCGCGATCTTCGCCGAGCTGCTCGGCGTCGAGGGCGTCGGCATCGACGACGACTTCTTCGCGCTCGGCGGGCACTCGCTGCTGGCGGCGCGCCTCGCGGCCAAGGCCCGGACCGTCCTCGGAGCGGAGCCGTCCATCGCCGACGTGTTCGAGGCGCCGACGGTCGCCGCGCTCGCGCCCCGCCTGGTCGCCACCGACGCCGTCCGCGTCCGCGACGTCGCGCGCCCGGAGATCGTCCCGGCGTCGGCGGCGCAGCGCGGCCTCTGGCTGGAGGAGCGGCTGCGCGGCCCGTCCGCCTCCTACTCGCTGCCGCTCGGGATCCGCCTGCACGGCCCGGTCGACGAGGCCGCCCTCGACCAGGCGTTCGCCGATGTCGTCGCCCGCCACGAAGCACTGCGCACGCTCCTCGTCGAGGGACCGGACGGCCTGCCCGTCCAGCGCGTCCTCGCCCCGGACGTCCCCGTGCGCCTTGCCGTCGTCGACGCGCGGGACGAGGCGCCGGAAGGGCGGGCGGCCATCGAGAAGGCCGCCACCGCGCACGTCTTCGACATCGGACGCGACCTCCCCGTCCGCGGCACCCTCGTCCGGACGGGCGACGCCGACTGGTCGCTGATCCTGCTCCTGCACCACGCCGCCGCCGACGAGTGGTCGTTCACGCCGCTGCTGGCCGACCTCGCCCGCGCCTACGAGGCCCGCCGGGACGGACGGGGTCCCGGCTGGGGGCCGCTGCCCGTCCAGTACTCCGACTACGCGGCCTGGCAGCGCGAGGCGGCCCCGGGCACCGCGCCGCAGCTCGACTTCTGGGAGGAGACGCTCGCCGGGCTGCCCGAGGAGACCGTCCTGCCCTTCGACCGGCCCCGCCCGGCCGAGGCGAGCCGTCACGGCGGGCTGGTGCCGTTCCGGATCCCGGCGGAGGGGGCGCGGCGCCTGGCCCGCGACACCGGCGCCAGCGTGTTCATGGTGCTGCACGCCGCCGTCGCCGCGCTGCTCCAGCGGTCCGGCGCGGGCGACGACATCGCCCTCGGCTCCCCGATCGCGGGACGTGCCGACGAGGACCTCACCGACCTCGTCGGCGTCTTCGTCAACCCGCTGGTGCTGCGCACCGACCTGTCCGGCGACCCGACGTTCGCCGAACTGCTCCAGCGCGTGCGGGCCGCCGACCTCGCCGCGTTCTCCCACGCCGACGTCCCGTTCGAGCGGGTCGTGGACCGGCTCGCCCCCGAACGCTCCCTCGCCCGCAGCCCGCTGTTCCAGGTGATGATCGTCCACCAGCGGCTGGACGACGTGCGGCTCGCGCTGCCCGGGGTGCGCGCGGAGCCGTTCCTGCCGGAGACCGGCGGCGTGAAGTTCGACCTCGACCTGTACTTCGCGGAAGCCGACGACGAGGTCGAGGGGTTCGCCGCGTTCGCCGCCGACCTCTTCGACGCCTCGACCGTCGAGCGGCTGATGGACGACCTGGGCGCACTGCTCGCCCAGGTCACCGCCGATCCCGGCCGCCGGCTGTCCTCCCTCGGCGCGCCCGTCGAGCATCCCGACACCGCGTGCGAGCCACCCGCCCGGACCGTCGCCCAGCTCATCGAGGCGCAGGTCGCGCGGACTCCGCACAAGACCGCCCTGGTCTTCGGGGACGCCGCCCTCACCTACGCCGACCTCGACGGCCGCGCCGAGGCCCTCGCCGACCGGCTCGCCGCCGCCGGGGCGCGCCCCGACGAGGTCGTCGCGCTCGCCCTGCCCCGCTCGGACGAGTTCGCCGTCGCCCTGTTCGCCGTGCTCAAGACAGGTGCCGCCTACCTGCCCATCGACCTGTCGTACCCGCCTGCCCGTATCGCCGCGATGCTCGACACCGTCCGGCCGTTGCTGGTCCTCGGGCGCGACGAGCCGCCGTCGGACCCGCCCCGCCGCGAACGCCCGGACGTCCACCCCGACCACACGTCCTACGTCGTCTTCACCTCCGGCTCGACCGGGAAGCCCAAGGCCGTCGCCGGCACGCAGCGCGCCCTCGTCAACCGGCTCGCCTGGGGCGCGGGCCTCGCCGCCCCCGGCATCCGCGCCGCCAAGAGCTCGCCCGCGTTCATCGACGGGACGACCGAACTGCTCGGCGGCCTCGTCGCGGGCGACACGGTCGTCATCGCCGACGCCGAGACCGCCGCCGACGCCGTCGCGCTCGCCGACTTCATCGAACGCCACGACATCGGCCTCGTCACGCTCGTCCCGAGCCTGCTGGCGGCGCTCGCGGACGGCGGCCTGCCGCCCTCGGTGACCACGTGGATCAGCAGCGGCGAAGCGCTGCCCGGCGCGCTCGCCGACAGGGTGCCGGCGCGGCTGGTCGACCTGTACGGGTGCTCGGAGGCCGCCGGGGACAGCCTCATCGCCGAGGCGGGCGGGCTGCGGCCCATCGCCAACACCCGCGCCCACGTCCTGGACGCCGCGCTCCGCGAAGTCCCCGTCGGGGAGCTGTACCTGGCGGGCGACGGACTGGCGCGCGGATACCTCGGCGACCCCGCCCGCACCGCCGAGCGGTTCGTCGCGAACCCGTTCGGTCCGCCCGGCTCCCGCCTCTACCGCACCGGGGACCGCGTCCGGCGCCGCCCGGACGGCGGGCTGGACTTCCTCGGCCGCGCCGACGAGCAGATCAAGATCCGCGGCTTCCGGATCGAGCCGGGGGAGGTGGAGTCCGCGCTCGCCGCGCAGCCCGGGGTGCGGCGCTCCGCCGTCGCCGCGCACGGATCCCGCCTCGTCGGCTACGTCACCGGCGACGCCGAACCGGAGACGCTCGACGCCGCGCTGCGCGCCCTGCTGCCCGACTACCTCGTTCCCGCCGAACTGGTCGTTCTGGACGAGCTTCCCCTCAATCCCAACGGGAAGGTCGACCGGCGCGCCCTCCCCGAGCCCGGACGCCCGGCCGGCGGGCGGGCCCCGGCCACCGAACCGGAACGCGTCCTCGCCCGCCTCGCCGCGAACGTCCTCGGCCGCGACGCGGTGGGAGCCGACGACGACTTCTTCCGCACCGGAGGCGACAGCATCAGCGCGGCGCTCCTGGTCGCCCGCGCCCGCCGCGCCGGCCTCTCGTTCACCGTGCGGGACGTCTTCCGGCTGCGGACCGTCGAGGCCCTCGCCCTCACGGCCGCGCCCTCCGAGACGAACGAGCCCGCCCGAACGGCGGACCCTGCCGGCGGGCTACCGCTGTCGCCGCTCCAGGAAGGGCTGCTCTACCACCTGATGCTGGCCGGCGAGGACCGCGACATCTACGTCCAGCAGGCCGTGGTGACGCTGTCCGGGCCGGTCGATCCCGAGCGGATGGCGCGGGCGGTGCGCGCCACGCTGGAGAAGTACCCCAACCTCCGCGCCGGGTTCCGGACGGACGGCGACCGCGCGGTCCAGTTCGTCCCGGACGACTTCGAGACCCCGTGGACGCACGCCGACGTGGCCCCGCACGAGCTGGAGGCGTTCGTCGACGCCCAGCGCGCCGAGCCGTTCGACCCCGCCGCACCGCCCCTGATCCGGTTCGCCCTCGCCCGCCTGGCCGAGGACGACCACCGGCTGGTCCTCACCTCCGAGCTGATCCTGCTGGACGGCTGGTCCGGCGGCCTGCTGGTCACCTCGCTGCTCGGCGCCTACACCGACGCCGCCGCCGAGGCCCGCCGCCCCGTCCCGCCCTTCCGGGCGTTCCTCGACTGGGTGAACGGCCGCGACAGGGGCGCCGCGTCGGACGCCTGGCGCCGCGCGCTCGACGGCTTCGACGAGCCCGCCCTCGTCCGGCCGGGCCTGGTCGACGCGCCCGCCGACCTCGCGGGCGCCGGCGAGGTGCACCGCGCGCTGCCCGCCGGGCTCGCCGAGCGCCTGGACGAGGTCGCCCGGGACCGGGGCGTCACGCCCGGGACCCTCTTCCAGACCGCGTGGGGCCTGGTCCTGATGGGCCTGACCGGACGCGACGACGTCGTCTTCGGTGCCTCGGTCTCCGGCCGCCACCCCGACGTCGACGGCGTCGAGTCGATGGTCGGACTGCTGTTCAACACCGTCCCCGTCCGCGTGCAGGCGGGCCCGGCGGACGCCCTCGCCGAGGTGCTCGACCGGGTCCAGGCCGCGCAGTCCGAGCTGTTCGACCACTCCTTCGTCGCGCTCGCCGACGTCCAGCGCGCGACCGGGCTGGGCACCCTCTTCGACACGCTGTTCGTCTTCCAGAACTTCCCGGGCATGCCGACCGACCGCGCCTTCGGCCCGGACGGCGGCCTGCGGGTTCTCGGGCGCGAGGTGCGCGACGCCACCCACTACCCGATCACCATGGTCGTCGAGCCGGACGCCGGTCTGCGCGTCATGTACCGGGGCGACGCGTTCACCGAGGCCGAGACCGAGCGCGTCACCGACCGCTACGTCCAGGTCCTGCGGCGGCTCGCCGAGGCGCCCGGAACCCCGTGCCACGGCCTCGACCTTCTCGTCCCGCAGGAGCACGACCGGCTCCGGCGCGATTGGGACGAGACGCGCCGTCCCGTGCCCGAGCTGACGGTCGCGGAACTGCTCGCCGAGCGCGCGGCCGAACGGCCCGGCGACCCGGCGCTCGTCTCGCTGCCGGACGTCCGCCTGACCTACGGCGAGCTGAACGCCGAGGTCAACCGGCTCGCCCGGCTCCTGCTCGCCCACGGAGCGGGCCCCGAGAAGGTCGTCGCGCTCGCCCTGCCGCGCTCGGCGCAGATGGTCGTGGCCCTGTTCGCCGTCCTGCGCACGGGTGCCGCCTACCTGCCGCTGGAGCTCGACTACCCGGCCGACCGGCTCGACTACATGCTCCAGGACTCGGCCCCGGTCTGTCTGGTCTCGCACCGCGACATCGCCGCAGGCCTCACCCACTCCGGGGCCACCCTCGCCCTGGACGACCCGGCGACCGCGCGGGCCCTCGCCGCGCTGCCCGCCCACGACCTGGCGCCGGACGACGTCCCCGGGTTCGCGCCCGGCACGCCCGGCAGGCTCGACCACCCCGCCTACGTCATCTACACGTCCGGCTCCACCGGACGGCCCAAGGGCGTGGTGACGCCCTACCGGGGCCTGACCAACATGCAGTTCAACCACCGCGCCAACATCTTCGACCCGGTGGTCGCGTCGGCGGGGCGGCGCCTCCGCATCGCCCACACCGTCTCCTTCTCCTTCGACATGTCGTGGGAGGAGCTGCTCTGGCTCATCGAAGGCCACGAAGTGCACGTCTGTGACGAGGACCTCCGCCGCGACGCCCAGGCCCTCACCGCCTACCTGCGCCAGCACGAGATCGACGTCATCAACGTGACGCCGACCTACGCCCAGCAGCTCCTGGAAGAGGGCCTCCTCGACGGCGGGCACCGGCCGCCCCTGGTCCTCCTCGGCGGCGAGGCCGTCCCGACGGCGGTGTGGGAGCGGCTCGCACGCGCCGACGGCGTCCTCGGCTACAACCTCTACGGCCCGACCGAGTACACGATCAACACGCTCGGCGGCGGCACCGAGGACAGCGCCACCCCCACCGTCGGCAAGCCGATCTGGAACACCCGCGGGTACGTCCTGGACGCCTGGCTGCGTCCCGTCCCGCCCGGCGCGCCCGGCGAGCTGTACATCGCGGGCGCCGGGCTGGCGCGCGGCTACCTCGGACGCGCCGACCTGACCGCCGAGCGCTTCGTCGCCGACCCCTCCGGCCCGCCCGGAGCGCGCATGTACCGGACGGGCGACCTCGTGCGCGTCCGCGACGACGGCAACATCGACTTCCTCGGCCGCACCGACGACCAGGTGAAGATCCGCGGCTACCGGGTCGAGCTGGAGGAGATCGAGACCGCGCTCGCCGCCGAGCCCGGCGTCGGCCAGGCCGCCGTCGTCGCGGCCGAGACCGGCGTCCCCGGCGTCAAGCGCCTCATCGGCTACGTCGTCCCGGACGGCTCCCGCGACGGCGCCGCCGAAGAGCAGCTCGCCGAGTGGCGGCAGATCTACGACACCGAGTACACCGAGGTCGGCACGGTCGTCCATGCCGAGGAGTTCGCGGGCTGGGACAGCAGCTATGACGGCGCCCCCATCCCGCTGGACCACATGCGCGAGTGGCGCGAGACCACCGTCGAGCGCATCCGCGCGCTCGGCCCCCGCCGCGTCCTGGAGATCGGTGTCGGCGCGGGCCTCCTCCTCACCCGCCTCGCGCCCGGCAGCGAGGAGTACTGGGGGAGCGACTTCTCCGAGCCGGTCATCGCCAAGCTCCGCGCGGACCTCGGCGGGGGCGCAGCAGAGCCCGCGTCCCGGGACTGGCGGGCCGTCGGCTCCGGCTCGCCCGTCCGCCTCAGCTGCCGGCCCGCCCACGACACCGGCGGCCTGCCCGCAGGCCACTTCGACACCATCGTCGTCAACTCGGTGGTGCAGTACTTCCCCGGCGCCGCCTACCTGGAGGACGTCGTCGCCAAGGCGATGCGCCTGCTCGCCCCTGGCGGCGCCCTGTTCATCGGGGACGTCCGCGATCTGCGCACGGTCCGCTGCCTGCACGCCGCGGTCCAGCTCGGACGCGGCGGGGGCGATCCGGACGCGATCGAGCGCGCCGTCCGCCTGGAGAAGGAGCTCCTCCTCGACCCGGCCTTCTTCACCGCGCTGGACGGCCCCGCCCGCGTGGACGTCCTCGTCAAACGCGGCACCCACCACAACGAACTGACCCGCCACCGGTACGACGTCGTCCTGCGCAAGGACGCGGCCCCCGCCCCGCCGGCCCCGGCCATCGACTGGACCACCCTCGACGATCTCGGGAACAGGCCGACGGGACCGCTGCGGGTCCGGGGCATCCCCGACCCGAGGTCCTCCGGCGAGGTCGCGGCGCTCCGGGCGCTGCGCGAGGGGGCCTCGCCGGACGAGGCACGGGCCGCGCTGGCCTCGGCCCCGGAGGGGATCGAGCCCGAGACGCTGCACGAACTGTTCCCGGACGTCGTGCTCACACCGTCCGACCAGGCCGGCCGCTATGACGCCGTGTTCGGCGGGGGAGCGGCGTGCCTGCCGGCCGAGCCCGGACGCGCGCCCGCCTCGTATGCGAACGACCCGGTCGCCGCGCGCGACCACGGCGTGCTGGCCGCGCGGGTCCGCGAGGGCCTCAAGGCGCGCCTGCCCGGATACATGGTGCCGAGCGCGATCATGACGCTGGACGCGCTGCCGCTCACGGTGAACGGCAAGCTCGACCGGCGCGCCCTGCCCGATCCAGGGCAGGACGGCCCGCGCCGCACGGGACGGGCCCCGCGCACCCCCGTCGAGCGACTGCTGTGCACGCTGTTCGCCGAGGTCCTGGACGCGCCCGGCGCCGGGATCGACGACGACTTCTTCGACCTCGGCGGCCACTCGCTGCTCGCGACGAGGCTCGTCGGCAGGGCGCGGGCGGTGCTCGGCGCCGAGCTCGCCATCCGCGACCTGTTCGAGGCGCCGACCGTCGCGGAGCTGGCCGGGCGCCTGCACCGCGGCGCCGAGGAGCGGGCCCGGCCCGTCCTGGAACCGGGGGAACGGCCCGAGCGCGTGCCGCTGTCGTCCGCCCAGCGGCGGCTGTGGATGCTCGACCAGCTGCTCCGCGAGGACGACGGGCCCCGCGACGCCTACCACCTGCCGCTCGCGGTCCGCCTGCTGGGCGACCTCGACCTCGCGGCCCTGGAGGCGGCGATCGGCGACGTCACCGCCCGGCACGAGAGCCTCCGGACGGTCTTCGCCGAGCACGAGGGCGTCCCCTACCAGCGGATCCTCGACCTGGGCGAGGTGCGGCCCGTCCTGGAGGTGGCGACCTGCGCGCCCGAGGACGTCATCGCCAGGCCGTTCGACCTCGCCGAGCAGATCCCCCTGCGGGTGGCGGTCTTCCCGGAAGGCGAGCGGGAGCACCTGCTGCTCGCCGTCTTCCACCACATCGCGTTCGACGAGTGGTCGTTCGGGCCGTTCGCCGGCGACGTGGCCGAGGCGTACGCGGCGCGGCTGGACGGCAAGGAGCCCGCCTGGGAGCCGCCGCCCGTCCAGTACGCCGACCACGCCCTGTGGCAGCGGGAACTGCTCGGCGACCCGGCCGACCCCGGCAGCGTCCACGCCCGCCAGCTCGACCACTGGGCGCGGGCGCTCGCGGACCTGCCCGAGGAGATCCCGCTGCCGGTGGACCGGCCGCGCCCCGGCACGGTCGGGCAGCGCGGCGGCACCCTCACCGCCGACCTGCCGCCCGGCCTCACCGGCCGGCTCGGGCGCGTCGCGCGGGACGCGAACGCCAGCATGTTCATGGTCTGCCAGGCCGCCGTCGCCGCGCTGCTGCACCGCATGGGCGCGGGCGACGACATCCCCCTCGGCAGCCCCGTCGCGGGACGCACCGAGGAGGCCGCCCGGGACCTCGTCGGCTTCTTCGTGAACACGCTCGTCCTGCGCGCCGACGTGTCCGGCGACCCGGCGTTCGCCGAGCTGCTCGCCCGCGTCCGGGAGGCCGACCTCGCCGGGCTCGCCCACCAGGACCTGCCGTTCGAGGCGGTCGTGGAGGCGCTGCGCCCGCGCCGCGTGCCCGGGCGCAACCCGCTGTTCCAGGTCATGGTCGGGTACGAGAACCAGGGCGTCGGCGACGTGCTGTTCCCCGGCCTGGAGCAGCGGGAGGCGCTGTTCGGGCCCAGCTCGGCGAAGTTCGACCTGGACTTCATCTTCCGGGAGGGCCCGGACGGGCTCCGGCTCATCGTCGACTACTCCGCCGACCTGTTCGACCGCGGCACGGTCGCCGCGCTGGCGGAGGGCCTGGTCGCGCTGCTCGCGGCCGTCGCCGACGACCCCGGCGTCCGGGTCGCCGCGCTGCCGGCCGTCCTGACCGCCCGCGCCGTGACCGCCGAGGCGGCCCCGGAGGCGGCGCGCCGGGGCGACGAACGGGAGGCGGCCCTGTGCCGGATCTTCGCCGCGGAGCTCGGGGTGCCCGAGGTGGGCCCGGACGACGACTTCTTCGACCTCGGCGGGCACTCGCTGCTCGCGATGAAGCTGGTGCGGCGCGTCCGGCGGGAGCCCGGTTGCGCGGATCTGAAGATCGCGACCCTGATGGCGGCGCCCACCGTGGCGGGTCTGCTCGCCCGGCTCGCGCCCGCCGGCGGGAAAGAGGCGGTTCGGCGGGAGTGAGGCGGCTCATACCCGCCCGGCCATTGCCTAGTTAGGCAAGGCTAACCTAATATCCCTGATCAACACCTCCGGCTTCCCCTCCCCCCAACATGGAAGGTCCGCTATGCGCACCACGATGCGGCGCCTGACCGTCGCCGCCGCGCTCGTCCTCGGACTCGGATCGGTCGCCGCCTGCGGCGACGACGAGCCCACCGGCGGCTCCGGCGGCTCCGGCGGTGCGGCCGGGGCCTTCCCGGTCACCGTCGCACACAAGCTCGGCTCCGCGGAGGTGAAGGCCGCGCCGAAGCGGATCGTCGCGCTCGGCGAGGTCGACCAGGACGCGCTGCTCGCCCTCGGCGTCACGCCCGTCGGCATGGCCGAGCTCACCGGCGTCCAGCCCGACGGACTCGCCCCCTGGAGCGCGCCCGAACTGACCCGCGACAAGCCCAAGCTGCTCAAGGCGGGCGAGGCGGGCTTCAACCTGGAGGAGATCGCCGCGCTGCGGCCCGACCTGATCCTCGCCGCCGGCGACTTCGCCATCGACAAGGAGTACGGCAAGCTCTCCAAGCTCGCGCCGACGCTCGCCTACCAGAACGGCCCCGCCGAGGACTCCTGGCAGCAGATCACCCGGCAGGTCGCCGCCGCGATCGGCCGTCCCGAGGACGGCAGGAGACTCGTCGCCGACGTCGAGGCGAAGATCGCCGGGGTGAAGACCGCGCACCCCGAGCTGACCGGCAAGGAGTTCGCGTTCACCAGCGTCTTCCCCAACGGCAACATCGGCGTGATGAAGTCCGGGGACGACACGAGCGTGAAACTGCTCCAGCAGTTCGGCATGACGCTGCCCGAGTCGCTGAAGAAGCTGCCCGGCGACGGGTTCGCCGCCGAGCTGAGCATGGAGAAGGTCTCCGTCCTGGACGTGGACGTCCTGCTCAGCCACTACAACGACGATCCCGCCACCCAGAAGAAGATCGAGGGCAACAAGCTGTTCGCCGGGCTCGGCGCCGTCAAGCGCGGCTCGTACGTGGCGCTGGACCTGAAGTCGTTCTGGCCGCTGCGCACCCCCACCCCGCTCGCCGTCCCCTACGTGATCGACCAGGTCGTCCCGCAGATCGCCAAGGCCGCGAGCGCGGCCAAGCCCGCCTGATGCCGGAGGAGCACATGCACACCCCCGTCCGCGATGTGGTAGGCATCGGGTTCGGCCCGTCCAACCTGGCGCTCGCCGTCGCGCTCGAGGAGGAGCACGGCGGCGCGGACGCGGTGTTCTTCGAGAAGCAGCCCGCGTTCGGCTGGCACCGCGGCATGCTGATCGACGGCGCCACCATGCAGGTCCACTTCCTCAAGGACCTGGTGTCGCTGCGGAACCCCGCCAGCCCGTACTCGTTCCTGGCCTACCTCCACGCCCGGGGCCGGCTGGTCGACTTCGTCAACCACAAGACGATGTACCCGACGCGGCTGGAGTTCCACGACTACCTCGAATGGGCCGCCGCCGCGTTCGAGGACCGCGTCCGCTACGGGACGGAGGTCGTCGCGCTCCGCCCGCACGACGACGAGACCCTGGAGGTCGTCGTACGGCGCGGCGACGAACTGGAGACGCACCTCACCCGCAACGTCGTCATCGGCGCGGGGCTCGAACCCGTCCTGCCGGAGGGCGTCCAGGCGGGGGAGCGGATCTGGCACACCGAGGACCTGCTCACCCGGCTCGCCGAGCGCGGGGACTGGGACCCGCGCCGCATCGTCGTGGTCGGCGCCGGGCAGAGCGCCGCCGAGGCCGTCGAGTACCTGCACCGCACCTTCGCCCGCGCCGAGGTGTGCGCGGTCTTCGCGCGGTACGGGTACTCGCCCGCCGACGACAGCTCGTTCGCCAACCGCATCTTCGACCCCGAGGCCGTCGACCACTACTACGCCGCGCCCGGCGACGTGAAGCGCATGCTGTTCGAGTACTCGCGCAACACCAACTACTCCGTGGTGGACCTCGACCTCATCGACGAGCTGTACCGGCGCGCCTACGCCGAGAAGGTCGCGGGCGCCGAGCGGCTGCGCATCCTCAACGTCTCGCGCGTCCTGGACGTCGCGGACCGCGGCGCCGGCGGGGCGCGGGTCCGGGTCGCGTTCCTGCCGACCGGCGAGGTCGCGGACCTGGACGCCGACGCCGTCGTCTACGCGACCGGATACCGCGAACGCGACCCGTTCGACCTGCTCGGCGAGGCGGGCGCGCACTGCCGCTCCGGCCCGGACGGGCGCCCGGTCGTCGAACGCGACTACCGCATCGCCGCCGAGCCCGGCCCCGAGTGGGGCGTCTACCTGCAGGGGGCGACCGAGCACAGCCACGGGATCGCCTCCTCGCTGCTGTCCATGACCGCCGTGCGCACCGGGGAGATCGTGCGGTCCATGGCGCGGCGGTCCGCGAGAGTCACCCCCGGCGTCTAGAGGAAGGCAAGCGCATGACGACCAACCCGTTCGACGACCCCGACGGCACGTTCCTCGTCCTCGCCAACGCCGAGGGCCAGCACTCCCTGTGGCCGGCGTTCGCCGACGTCCCCGCCGGCTGGACGACCGTCCACGGCCCCGACTCCCGGTCCGACTGCATCGGGTACGTCATGGACAACTGGAAGGACATCCGCCCGCGGAGCCTGGCCGCCGAGACGCCGTGAGCCAGCCGCCGGTCACGACCGCTCGGCCCTGGCTGCCTCCTCGAAAGCGGCCATGCGGGGCAGGACGTTGCCGAGCGGCGGGATCACCTCCGGCAGTGCCGCCATCATGACGGCGGGGGGCGGCAGCCAGCCGTCCTCCCGGATGCCCTGGACGATGAGGCGCTCGGCCTCGGCGCGGTCGCCGTCCTCCACCAGGCGGGCGATGACGCCCTCGAACGCCTCCCGGCGGCGGGCGGGCGACCGGATCCCGGCGGCCATCCCCTCGGCCTCCGGCAGCCGTCCCGCCACGGCGGTGGCCAGGGCGATGTCCCGCAGGATGGGGCCCTGCCGGTGGTGGTGCTGCGGCTCCTCGCCGAGGATGTTCTGCGCCTGCTCGGGCAGCCCCGCCCGCAGCGCGGCGGCGGCGATGCCGGCGAACGTCGCGCCGCGCACCTTGGGGTCGCGCACGCTCCGGGCGATCCGCAGCGCCTCCTCGATGAGACGGACGGCGCGGCCGGTGTCGCCCAGCGCCGCGGCCCGCTCCGCGACGGCCGCCAGGGTGCTCCAGGCGGGGAACGGCAGCCGCGAGGCCCGCATGATCTCCGTCACCCGCTCCGCCTCGTCCAGCAGTCCGAGCCGCGCGGCGGCCTGGGCGATGTGCGACAGCGCCCGCTGGTGGCGCTGCTCGTCCACGTAGGTCGCGGCGAGCTGCTCGGCCTCGCGCAGCAGCCGCCGCGCGCGTTCGGCGTCGCCGAGCGTGTCGGCGAGCAGGGCCAGCTCCACGAGCCCGCGGCACCGGGGCTCGGGGTTGGTGATCGCGATGGTGCGGACGGCCGTCTCGGCGTCGTCCATCGTCCTGCCCGCCAGGTTCGCGTTGCCCGTGGCCGCCACGGCGGCGGCCAGGGAGCCGATCAGCTCGCCGCGGATCCGCATGTTGCGCACCCCGCGCGCCTCGCGGACGACCCGGCGGCGCAGGGCCCGCAGCCGCTCGGTGCTCGCCCGGCAGACCGCCAGCAGGACCTCCACCCGCAGCCGCGGGTCGGCCAGCCCGGCCGCGAGCCGCTCCGCCAGGTCCAGGTCGCCGATCTCCACGGCGGCCGCCGCGAGCTCGGTCGCCACCCCCTCGCTGGAGTCGGCGTCGAATCCGGCCAGCCGCTTCTCCCCTTCGGCCAGCAGCCGCCCCGCCGCGCCGGCGTTCCCGAAGCCGTGGGCGGCGCGTGCGACCTCGGTCAGCGCGGACAGTCCCATGGCCGGATCCGAGACGAGCGCGACCAGCCGCCGCGCCGTGTCGAGGTCGGTCACCCGGGCCGCGGTCGCCGCCAGCTCCGTCGCGACGGCGTCGCGGGAGTCGGCGTCCAGGTCGCCGAGCAGTTCCTCGGCCGCGGTCAGGAACCGCGCCACGCGGGCGTAGGCCCCGGCGCCGTAGGCGGTCTCGGCGAGTTCGGCCAGCGCGGAGATCCGCCGCCGGGGACTGTCGACGAGGGCGGCGATCCGCTCCGCCTCCCCGTGGCGGCCCTGCCGGGCCGCGGCCACGGCGGCGGCGGTGATCTCGAACTGGGTCAGGTGCCGCACCGAGCCCGCGGGAGCCAGCTGCTCGGCCGCGAGGAGGTAGGAGACGGCCTGGTCGCGTTCGCCCCGGGCCCCGACGATCCGGGCGAGCCGGGCCAGGCCCGTGGCCCGGCGGAAACCGTTCCGCACGCGGTCGACCAGCTGTTCGGCGTCGTCGATCCGGCCCGCCTTGGCCAGTTCCTCGGCGGCGTTGACGCTCGCGAACAGCTGTTTGCGGGTGCGGCTCATGCCGGCCAGCGCGCGGTGGACGACCTCCAGGCGGCCGTCCCGCGCGGCCCGCTCCGCGATCGTCCCGAGCAGGGTGTTGCGCTCGTGCACGTCGACGACGAGAACCGCCGCCCGCAGGGCCGGCCCGGTGAGGCCGAGCTCGGTGGCGGTCCGCGCCGTCTCCGACGGCAGGTCCTGCTGGGACGGGAGGCGCAGCGCCGCCTCGATGCCCGCCTCCAGCACGCCGGAGGCGCCCTAGAGCTCGGCGACATGGGTCTTGAGCAGGAGGTTGACCGCCCGCGCCGCCTTGGGGGACGTCCCCTCCGCCACGGTGAGCGCGAGGGCCAGCAGGCCGCGTGCCGCGTCGAGGTCGCCCTCCGCCGCGACCGCCGGGGCCGCCTCGACCAGTGGCGCCCACTGCCGCCGCGGCTGGAGCGAGACGAGGTCGGCGGCCGTCCCCATCAGCCGGATCGCGGTGTCCGGCAGGCCGGCGTCGAGCGCGCCGACGGCGGCGCGGGCCGCGGCGAGCGCCCTGCGATGGCCTTCCAGCAGCGACATGAGCCTCTCGGCCTCGTCGAGCAGCCCCGCGTCCACGACGGAGGTGAGCAGCTCGGCGAGCGCGGCCTGGCGGGACGGCCCGCCCTTGGCCGTGACGGTGTCGATCGCGGTCGCGAGCACCGCCTGCGCGGCGGCCCGGTCGCCCCGCAGCGCGCGCGCCCGCAGGATGCCGCCGAGCGCCCGGGAGATCGCCCGGGCCCCGCTGACCGACGTCCGCGCCAGCTCCTCGGCCGCCGCGAACTCGCCCCGGTCGGCCAGGAGCCGCACGAGCTCGGCGAACGTCTCCCACCGCAGGTCGTCCGGGGTCAGGAGGCTGGCCAGGCGCTCGGCGTCCTCCTGCAGGCCCTGCTCGGCGGCGGCGCGGGCGGCGGCCACGATGATCGGCCACTGGTGCTTGCGGTCGGCGAACGACCGCGCGATGCGCTCCACCGAGTCGCACAGCCCGGCGCGGGCCGCGTCGCAGGCCATGCCCGTCATCAGCTCCCTGCGCCGGATCCGGGACGGAACGACGGAGGTGAAGAGCCGGGTGGCCTCGTCCAGCAGGGTCTCGGCGCGGGTGAAGCCGGGGCCGAGGGCCAGCGCGATCCGGGCCAGGGTGCGGGCCCTGCGCACCCCGCTCAGGATGCCCCCCGCCAGCAGCTCGGCCTCCTGGAGCCACAGCGCCGCC
This sequence comes from Actinomadura sp. NPDC023710, assembly GCF_040639875.1. NCBI lineage: Bacteria > Bacillati > Actinomycetota > Actinomycetes > Streptosporangiales > Thermomonosporaceae > Actinomadura > Actinomadura sp. NPDC023710. The sequence continues at coordinate 135,879 of NZ_JBFAGB010000022.1, read as the reverse complement.
TCGGTCTCGGTGCCGGACCGGTTCGCCGCCTCCGCCATGGAGATCAGGATGTTGGCCTTGATCGAGGCGACGGGGATGTCGCGGGCCATCCGCTCGGCGCGCTCCAGCTCGCCGAGCTCGGTCCAGGCCACCGCGATGACCTCGGGATGGACGTGGACGGGCAGGCGGAGCTGGTCGCGCCACAGGGCCAGCAGGTAGATCACCGCGAGGTCGGGGGAGTCCGCCGCGAGGAGCAGCCGGATCGAGTCGGTCAGCGTCAGCACGGCCGGCTCCACCGTGCCGGTCCGCTCCAGCAGGCGCCTCCAGCGGCCCGGCTCGTTGAGCCGCAGCAGGCGGTCCAGGTCCTCGTTGTCGGCCAGCACCTGCGGGAACCGGTCCAGAAGGTACAGGGGGGTGTCGGCGGGCCAGCCGCCGGTCCGGTAGGTCTCGGCCCAGTCGAGCACCCGCGCCCAGAAGGCGGCCATCGCCTCGGCGCCGAGGCGCTCGGTCGTGGTCTCCCGGATCAGGTCGTGGGCGAAGGAGTAGCGGTCGCGGCCGCCGTCCTCCCGCCGCTCGACCAGCCGGGCGACGGTCTGCTCGACCAGTTCCCGGACGTCGTAGAGGTCCAGGCCGGTGAGCCGGGCGATGTCCTCGTCGGCCAGCCCGCCGCCGGAGGCCGCCAGCAGCCCGAGCACCTCGCGGCTCGTCCGGTCGCTCAGGTGCTGCTGCAGGTCGCGCTCGGCGGCGTTGCGCGAGGCGCGCGAGGCCTCGTTGGCGGCGAGCGTGCGGCGCTCGCACTCGCGCAGCGGATGCCCGTCCGGGACGTCGGCGGGCACCTCGGGGAAGTGCCTGCTGGTCACCAGCACGTGGCTGCCGGGCGGAACGTACTCGGGGAGCTGCGCCGCGATGCTGCTCTCGCGGTGCCGCAGGTGGTCGTCCTCGTCGAGCCCGTCCACGATGAGCATGAGATGGCGGCCGTCGGCGGTGACCCGCTCGACCGCGCGCCGCCACAGGTCGTCCAGGTCGAACGCGGCGGGGACGACTCCGGGCGTCGGCGTCTCGCCGACCAGCGGGGCCAGCTGGTCGGCCAGTGCGGCCCGGTAGTCGGCCAGCCGCGAGCCGGCCGACCGGGACACGAAGAACGCGACCGTGATGACGTCGGGGGCGGGGTCCCCGGCGAACGCGGCGGCGAGCGTCGTCTTGCCGGCCCAGGGCTCGCCCACCAGCCACAGGTAGGGCGTGCCGCTCGTGGCGAACTCCTGGAGCCGGGCGAGCTCGGCGTCCCGGTCGGCGGGGTCGGGGCAGCGGGCCCGCAGCTTGGTGATGGTCGACCAGTACCGCGACCGGCGCAGCGGCGCGGACGGCCCCGCGCTCCCCGGGTCCAGCCGCACGCCCGCGCCGTCGAGGAGCGCGTTCAGTCGCTCCCGGCTCGGCTGGGGCTCGACGAACTCGCCGGCGATCCGCGGCCGGTGCGGCCCGGCGGCGCTGAGGACGCGGGAGGCGGTCAGCGGCCCGTCGGGCTCGGCCCAGCGCACGACGCCGACCAGCTTGCCGCCGACCAGGACGGGGCCGCCGGACAGGCCCTTGTACCGGCGGCCCGCGCGCTGCGGGGCGTCGTCGCGGTGCAGGTCGAGCAGGCCCGTCTTGACGTTGGCGCCGAGGAGGACGTCGCCGTCCACCTGGTCGACGTCGCGGACGCCGCCGAGCTCGCTCTCGCGGTCGTGGGAGGCGGGGAAACCCCAGGAGACGAACCGTGCGCGCCCGGTGCTCCAGGGGTCGACGTCCGCCAGCACCGCCGGGGCCACCGCGGGCAGCGAGCCGTCCGCGACCCGCAGCAGCGCCAGGTCGACCTCGGCGCCCTCGGCGGTCCAGACCCGCTCGGCGGCGACGGAGACCGACTCGTCCGGCGTGACGAGCCGGACCGTCACCGCACCGGAGGCGGCCAGGACGTGCCGGCAGGTGAGCACCAGCCCGGCGGAGATCCGGTAGCCGGTGCCGTAGCCCTCCTCGCCCTCCCCGACGAGCACCTCGACGGTGCGCCAGCGTGGTTCGTCAGGGATCACCGGCCGGGCTTGCGGAGCCGGTCACCCACCTCGATCGGCTTGCCGTCGACCCGGGGATCGAGCGTGACCGCCACCCGGTGCCTGGTGGTCTGTGCGAGCTTGCCCGAGGCGCCCACCTCGACCACCCAGACCTTCACCTTGCCGTTGGCGCCGCCCTCCCGGACCATGGCGACCTCGAACTCGACCTCGACCGGCCCAACGCTGAAGCGGATCTCCTCCTCGGCGCCCTCACGCTGAGCCCGCGCCAGCTCGTCGCGGATCGCTTTGACTGCCTCTGCCAAGCCGATTTCCTGCATTGCTCCCCATTACTCGTGAGTGGGGAGAGTTTAGCGCTTTGTAGCGGGACGGCTTGAATTGAACGGAGGTCATGTCTTCGGCAGGGACGGCCTGTCCGCGAAGAACCTGGCCATGAGCTCGCTGGCATAATCCGGCCATTCGTGGCCGCCGCGCTGCCTGGTGCACAGCCCGACGACGACGGGGCCCGGGCCCGTGCCGACGCAGTCGTCCGGCCCGTCCGGCACCGGCCACGAGAGCGCGGGCAGCTTGTCCACCCATCTCCAGAACTCCATGACGACCTGGACGGGGATGAACGGGAAATGGACGTCCGCGTCCATGTTCCCGCCGCCCGTATAGGGGACGGACGGGTCCCACGTCCCATGGAAGGCCAGCACCGACACCGGTGTTCTGGGCGTGCAGCCGATCGCGAGGGCGCCCGACACCACGGCGATCCCGGCGATCCTGTCCGACCGTTCGCACGCGTACCGGTACGCCATGCCGCCGCCGTTGGAGAAACCGGTCACGAAGACGCGCCGGGGGTCGGCGACGCCCTGCCGCACCAGCGTGTCGATCAGCTTGTCGAGGAACGCGACGTCGTCGACGCCGGTCCAGCGGGCGAACCAGCAGCAGGCACCGGCGTTCCAGGTGCCGAGGAGCCCGTCGGGGTAGGCGACGGCGTAGCCGTGGCGGTCGGCGGTCGCGTCGAGCCCGCTCTGCTCGCGGACGTACTCGGAGTCGTTCAGCCCGCCATGCAGCGCGACGATGAGCGGCAGCGGCGCGCCGGCCTCGCGCTGGGGCGGGACGTGCAGCAGGTAGGGGCGGTTCCAGTCGCCCATGGGAATGGTGTGCTTCGACGTTCCCGGGGCGTCCTTGGACGCTCCGGCGGGCAGGGGGTGGGCGATGAGCGTCGCGAGGAGTGCCACGATCATCGCCGCCCGCACGGCGATCTTCATAGCGCGATCTAACGCCCGCCGCGCCCCGCCGGGCTACGCACCGGCGCGCAGAAAAGTCCCGCGCTTTTTGGCGGACGGCGCGCAGGGCGGCGCGGCGCCGGAGGACGACACGCCTCCGCGGATGTACGCCGGCCGGCCGCGTGGGCGTTCTGGCGGGCGCGCAGCCCGTCGTTGAACACCGTCCGCGCGCACCCGAACGCGCGGGCCGGCGCCTGGCGCCGGCCCGCGGTCGGGCAGAGGCGGTACTCGGAGGAGGTACATAGAGGCGGTACCGCTGACGAAGCCGCAGTGGACGGGCTCAGTCCCGGGCGAGCGCGGCCAGCTCCTTGTCGATCGCGCGCCGGTGCGCCTCGGCGTCCTCCCGGGCGCGCCTGGGGCTCCAGCGGCCCGTCATCACGAAGATGAACGGCAGGAACACGATCTGGCCGCCCAGGCAGACGTACCACCAGTTCCGCCACTGGCCGGGGCCCTCCTGCGAGGCCTTGGTCACCTCGGCGCCGTGCTCCTTCAGCACCTTCAGCTGCGGCTGCGCCTTCTGCACGGCGGCGAGGCCCGGCAGGCCCACCTCCTTGGCGGCGCGAGCCTGCAGCTCCGGCGGCGCGGAGCCCTCCGGGTACCTGCCGAGCTCGGCGAACAGCTGCGGATGCGCGTTCACGACGGCGAGCGCCGGCGCCGCCTGCTCGGACGCCGCCTTCACCTCGTGGCCGTGCTCCACGAGCGGCGTCACCGACGTCACCACCACCGGGACGAACGCCGCCGAGCAAGCCACGACGATCCGCAGGATCCAGCCCCACACGGCGAGGCCGGTCGCGGTGGCCGCCGGATTGTGCCTCTCGACGGTCTCGGTGAAGCTCGCCATCCACGGCGCGTACGCCAGGCCGCCGAACACGCCGATCGCGACGAACAGCCAGGCGAAGGTGTAGTAGCCGGTGTCCGGGTGGACGGCCAGTTGCGCGAAGTAGGCCGTGGCCGCGACCGAGCCGATGCCGCCGACGAGCATGAGGGGCTTGCGGACGCCGAGCCGGTCCGACAGCAGCCCGGCGACGACCAGCGCGACCGCGTTGGCCGCCCAGTACCAGTTGGCGAGCCCGTTGGTGCGCTGCTCGCTGTAGCCGAACGTCGCGGAGAAGTAGATGACGAAGTTTCCGACGGCCGCGTAGTAGAGCAGGAGGTAGACGCTGATCGCGAAGGCGGAGCCGACGACGTCCGGCCGCATCATCTGCCGCCAGTGGCCCGACGTCTGCCGGTCGGGGTCGATGCCCTTGGCGCGCGCCTCGACCAGCGCGCGGTCCCGCATGCTGACCATGATCTGGTCGCGCAGTGCCGGGGACAGCTCCCGCAGGCCGAAAAGGGCGACGACGAACACCGCCAGCGCCGCGAACCCCGCGAAGCGCAGCTCGTCCTGCCAGCCGGAGGTGTCCAGGGTCGCGCTCGTCACGGTGGTGACGACGAGGCTGCCGAGGACGGGGCCCATCGTCCAGAAGCCCATCGCGGTGGCGCGGCCGAGCTGGGGCGAGAAGTCGCGGATGAGCGCCGGCGTGGCGACGAGCACGATGCCCTCGATGAAGCTGAGCACCGCGAACAGCACCAGGAAGGTGGTCTTGTCCGGCGCCTGCGGCAGCACGAGGACCAGGAGGCCGGCGACCAGCAGGCCGTACACCACGAGGTTCGCGCGGCCCCACCGGTCGGCGAGCCCCGCGAGCAGCGACGCGAACGCGCCGATCGCGTTGCCGACCACCGACAGCAGGATGAAGAAGCCGAACGACATCCCGTAGTGGGACATGATCGACGTCGCCACGGCGTACTGGATGTAGAGCAGGTAGTACAGCACGACCGTGGTGACGACGACGATGGCGAGGCAGGCGTAGCGGCGCCCCGTCTCCGGGTAGTGCGGCAGGTCGCGGCGCCACAACCGCGCGGCGAGACCCGGTGCGGCGCTGCTCCGCCCGGTGCCGGGCTCGGTGGATGAGGAAACGGACATACAGAGACTCCTCCGGGCGCTGATCTCCCCCGAGAACCGGTCCATGAACGGCGGCGGCGCGCGCGCTCGCCGTCACCGTCCGGTCAACGTAAACCCGGTAAGTCGAAATGGCAATAACTTGGACCCGGCGAAACCGACCAGTCGGTATGCCCTCGTCCACGTGCGGATACCCGCCTGACAGAGATGCGAGCCCGCCCATGTCGCATGCGCCGACGCGCATGCACGGCATAACACCTTGCGCCATACCGACCGGACGGTACAAGACGACACGGGCGGCGTCTTCGTCGTTAGAGGTGGGCGCGGAGGCCGCTGTTTGGTCGCGTGCTGCCGCCGTGGTGCGATTCGCGGGCCGTGGCGGGACTGGACTGGTCCACCAGGGGTGTCTGTGCCGTGTCGTCCCAGGTGGACCATCGCGGCGCTGAAGCGTGTGACATGTCGTGGAGCACGAGCGCTGGGAAGGTGGGAACCGGGCCATGGCGGTGCCGGCGGGCTGCGAGGAGGGGAGTCCGCGCGTCAGCCGCATATACCGGTGGAAAGCCGGGGGCTGGACGGTGCCGGGGCGGAGTCGCGGAACCGTCCAGCCCCCGGCCTTCTCGGGCCCCCGGCGGCCGTGGATGCCCGTGCACGTGCGGGATGCGTCGCCGCCCGCGATGGATCATTGACGGCGGGGCGGTGTCGAAAATATGGTGAACCGACCGGTCGGTATGTGCGGAATTCCGCGCACCCGGCCCGTTCCTGTCGCCATCGCGGGCCTTCCCGGAGAAATGCCATGATCCTCAGCACGATGCAGGACTTTCCGCTGTCCGTCGCCGCGATCCTGCGGCACGGGGCGCGCGTCTACGGCCGCAGCGAGTGCGTGACGTGGACGGGCGGCGGCGCGCCCCGGCGCGCGACCTTCGCGCAGATCGCCGCCAACGCCGAGCGGCTCGCGTCCGCCCTGGCCCGGCTGGGCGTCCGTCCCGGCGACCGGGTGGCGACGTTCTGCTGGAACAACCAGGAGCACCTGGAGGCGTACTTCGCGGTGCCCGCCATGGGGGCGGTCCTGCACACGCTGAACATCCGGTTGTTCCCCGAGCAGCTCTCGCACATCATCAACCACGCCGACGACCAGGTCATCGTCGTCGACGACAGCCTCGTCCCGCTCCTGGCGCGCGTCGTGCACGAGCTTCCCGCCGTCGAGGCGTTCGTCGTCGTCGGGGACGGCGACGCCTCGGCCCTGGAGGCCAACGGCAACGGGGCGCCCGTCCTGCGCTACCGCGAGCTGCTCGCCGCGGAGGAGCCCGGTTACGCCTGGCCGGAGGTGGACGAGCGATCCGCCGCGTCCATGTGCTACACCAGCGGCACCACGGGCGACCCCAAAGGCGTGGTGTACTCGCACCGCTCCACGTTCCTGCACGCGATGGCCGTGCAGTCGGCGTCGCTGGTGGGCATCACCGAGGCCGACCGCGTCCTGACCATCGTGCCGATGTTCCACGTCAACGCCTGGGGCCTGCCGTACGGGGCGTTCCTGTCCGGGGCGACGCTGCACATGCCGGGGCCGTTCATGCAGCCGGAGCACCTGGCGAAGTTCATCGCCGCCGAGCGCAGCACGCTGGCCTCCGCCGTCCCGACGATCTGGAACGGGATCCTGGCCCTGGGGGAGCAGGAGGAGATCGACCTGTCGTCGCTGCGGGCGGGCACCTCCGGCGGCGCCGCCGCGCCCCGCGTCCTGCTGGAGCGCTTCGAGCGGCGGTACGGGCTGCGCATCATCCAGGGCTGGGGCATGACGGAGACGAGCCCGCTCGGCGGTATGGCGTTCCCGCCACCGGGCGTCGAGCCGGGCACCGACGAGGACATGGACTGGCGGCTGAAGTCCGGCCGCGTCGCCGCCGGCGTCGAGATGCGCATCGTGGACGACTCCGGCGCCGAGCTGCCGTGGGACGGCGAGTCCGTGGGCGAGATCGAGGTGCGCGGTCCGTGGATCACCGGCGCCTACCACCGCGACCCGGCGCCCGGGAAGTTCGACGACGGCTGGCTGCGCACCGGCGACATCGGCACCATCGACGACCGCGGCTTCTACCAGATCACCGACCGCGCGAAGGACGTCATCAAGTCGGGCGGCGAGTGGATCTCCTCGGTGGAGCTGGAGAACCACCTGATGGCCCACCCCGCCGTGGCGGAGGCCGCCGTCATCGGCATCCCCGACGCCCGATGGGACGAGCGCCCCCTCGCCTGCGTCGTCCTGCGCCCGGACGCCTCCGCCGCTCCCGGGGAGCTGGCGGCCTTCCTCGCGGGCAAGGTCGCCCGCTGGCAGGTCCCCGAGTACTGGACGTTCCTGGAGGAGATCCCGAAGACCACGGTCGGCAAGTTCGACAAGAAGCCCCTGCGCGCCCGGCACAAGGACGCGGCGCTCAAGATCGAGCACGTGGAGCGCTGACGGGCGGCGCGGCGCCCGCTACTTCTCCAGGCCGTGGAGGAACAGGTCCACGTAGTGCTCGCTGATGGCGGCCGTCTTGAGGCGGCCGCCCGGGCGGTACCAGGCGCCGATCTGGTGGACGGTGCCGAAGAAGAAGTGGACGGCGATGTCGGCGGGCGTCTCCGTGCGGAACGTTCCCTCGCGCTGGCCCTCCTCGACCAGCGCGCGGAAGCGCTCGTGGTAGCGCCGCCGCTCGGCGCGGACGGCCTCGCGGCGGTCGCGGGAGAGCAGGTGCGTCGAGCGGAAGAAGACGGTGAAGTCGTCCAGGTAGAGGAACGAGGTGTTGAGGACGTCGACGGCGGCGGCGCGGAGCCGCTCGGCGGCCGTGCCGGGGCCGCCCGCGATCTGCTCCAGCCGGGACGTCTGCAGGCCGAGGAGCCGGTGGTAGATCTCGTAGAGCAGGTCGTCCTTGGAGCCGAAGTAGTGGTACATGGCCCCCTTGGTCACCCCGGCGGCGTTCACGATCTCCTGCACCGAGGTGTTCTCGAAGCCCTTCTCGGCGAACATCCGGGTCGCCACGGCCAGCAGCCGGTCCGGCAGCGGCAGGGTGCCGGGGATCCGGCCCGCGGGCGCCTGCGCCATCACTCCACCTCCGTCCGGGAACGCCCCCCGGGGTCTCGTGCCGCCCCGGCGCGGCCGCCCGCAGATCGCCGATCAGCCTACCGCCCGGCGACGAACCGCAGCGCCGCCGCCGGGACCGCGGAAAATCGGCTGTTGACCGGAGCGCCCAGTGATTCTATCTTCGGTGAATCCGACCAGTCGGTATGTGCAATTGGCCTCGGGGGATTCGCGCTGATTCATCGGCGAGGTGAGGCGACATGTCCGGCTCCTCTGCAATCCTGGAACTTCGAGAGGTGACCGTCCGCTTCGCCGGGCTGGTCGCATTGGACGGGGTGTCGCTCACGGCGCCCCAGGGCGGGGTCACGGGGGTGATCGGCCCGAACGGCGCGGGCAAGACGACGCTCTTCAACGTCGTGTGCGGGTTCGTCCGGCCGGGGGCGGGCGAGGTGCGCTGGCGGGGCCGGCTCCTTGGCCGCCATCGGCCGCACGACCTGACGCGGCTCGGCATCGCCCGCACCCTCCAGGGCCTCGGACTGTTCCCGGGGCTGACCGTGCTGGAGAACGTGATGGTCGGCGCCGACCCGCACGCCAGGGCCGGGTTCTGGTCCGGCCTCTTCGCGCTTCCGCGCGCCGACCGCGACGAGGCGGCCCTGCGCGGGCGGGCCATGACCCGGCTCGCGGAGCTGGGCGTCGCGGACGAGGCCGCCCGGCTGCCGGGGCAGCTGCCCTACGGCGTGCAGAAGCGGGTCGCGCTGGCCCGCGCGCTCGTGGCCGAGCCCGACCTGCTGCTGCTGGACGAGCCCGCCGCCGGGCTGTCCGCGACCGAGATCGACGAGCTGGCCGGGCTGATCCGAGGGCTGCGCGGCGGGCCCGCCGTCGTCCTCGTCGAGCACCACATGGACCTCGTGATGAGCGTCTGCGACCAGGTCGTCGTGCTGGACTTCGGCAGAGTCATCGCGAGCGGCCCGCCCGAGAGCGTGCGCGACGACCCGGCCGTCCTCGACGCCTACCTCGGCGAGGAGGTCACCGGTGCTTGAGGTGAAGGACCTGACCGTCTCCTACGGCGCGGTCCGCGCGCTCGGCGGCGTGGACCTGTCGGTCGGCGAGGGCTCGGTGACGGCGGTGCTCGGCGCGAACGGCGCGGGGAAGACCACGCTGCTGCGCGCGGTCTCCGGCCTCCTGCGGCCCCGTTCGGGACGCGTCGAGCTGGACGGCGCGGACATCACCGGGACGGCGGTCGAGGAGATCGTCCGGCTCGGCGTCGCGCACGTCCCGCAGAGCGGCGGCGTCATCACCGAGCTGACCGTGCAGGACAACCTGCGGCTCGGCGGGCTGTGGCGGCGCGACCGGGCGGCCCTCGCGCGCCGGGTCGCCGACATGTACGAGCTGTTCCCGCCGCTCGCGCAGCGCCGCTCCCGCACCGCCGCCACCCTGTCCGGCGGCGAGCGGCAGATGCTCGCGCTGGCCCGGGCGCTCACCGGCGCGCCGCGGCTGCTGCTGGTGGACGAGCCGTCCCTCGGCCTCGCGCCGCGGGTGGTCGCCCAGCTGATGGCCGTGCTGCGGCGGCTGTGCGACGAGGACGGGCGGACCGTGCTGCTCGTGGAGCAGAACGCGCGCAGCGCCCTGTCGGTCGCCGACCGCGCCGTCGTCCTGGACCTCGGCTCCGTCGTGGCGGACGAGACCGCCGCGGCCATCGCCGCCGACGACCGCCTCCGCCACGCCTACCTGGGGTTCTGATGGTGCGCTTCCTCAATCTCACGCTCGCCGGCATCACCTCCGGGGCGGTGTTCGCGGCGGTCGCGCTCGCCCTGGTGCTGATCTGGCGCTCCACCCGCGTCGTGAACTTCGCGCAGGGCGGGATGCTGATGTTCACGACGTTCCTCGCCTGGAGCGTCATCGACGCCGGCGGCTCCTACTGGCTCGCGCTCGGCGCCGCCCTGGCGTCCGGGCTGGTGCTGGGCGCGGTCGTCGAACGGGTCGTGGTCCGCCCCGTCGAGAACAAGCCGCCGCTGAACGCGGTGATCGTCACCCTCGGCCTGCTGGTGCTGCTGCAGGCGTCCGCGGGCATGATCTGGGGCGACACGCCGCACTCCTACCCGCCCGCCTTCACCATCAAGGGCCTGTCCGCGGGCGGGACGCGGCTGTTGCTGTCGCCGTTCGACCTGTTCGTCATCGGCGCCGTCGCCGCGGTCATGGTGCTGCTGACGCTGCTGTTCGTCCGCACCGACCTCGGGTTGCGGCTGCGGGCGTCGGCGTTCGCGCCCGAGATCGCCCGGCTGCAGGGCGTCCGCGTCGGCCGGATGCTGACCCTCGGCTGGGCGCTCGCCGCGCTCGTGGGATCGCTCGCCGGGGTGCTGATCGCCCCGTCGGTGTTCGTCGGGCCCGCCCAGTTCGACGCGATGCTCGTCTTCGGGTTCACCGCCGCCGTGATCGGCGGGCTGGACAGCCCCGCGGGCGCCGTCACCGGCGGGCTGCTGCTCGGCTGCGCCCTCAGCTACGTGTCCGGCTACCTCGGCTCGGAGCTGGTCGCCCTCGGGGCGCTCGCCGCCCTCATCACCGTCCTGATGATCAGACCGAACGGCCTGTTCGCCGCGAGCGCCGGACGGAGGGTGTGACCCCGTGACCGCCCCCGTGCGAAGCGCCCTGCGCCGCTCCACCCTGACCCGGCACGCGGCCGGCGCCGCCCTCGCCCTCGCCGCGCTGTACGTGCTGACCACCGCCGCCGGCCCCTACCGGGACCTGCAGATCGCGCAGGCCGCCTACCTCACCTGCGCGGTCGCCGGCCTGACGGTGCTGACCGGGCTCGGCGGGCAGATCTCCCTCGGGCACGGGGCGTTCATGGCGGTCGGCGCCTACACCGCGGCGCTGGTCATCGGGCACTGGGGCTGGCCGCTCGCGGCGGTCCTGCCGGCGGCGGCCGGGGCCACCGCCGTGGCGGGCGCGGTGGTCGGCGCCGTCGCCGCCCGGTTGCACGGCCCCTACCTGGCCGGCGCCACCCTCGCCTTCGCCGTGGGGCTGCCCGGCCTCGCCAACTACGAGCCGCTCGCCGGCGTGCTGGGCGGCCAGAACGGGCTGACCATCGTCCCGCCGGTCCCGCCCGCCGCGCTCGGCGAGACGTTCCCGCTGGAGCGCTGGCAGGCGTGGATCTGCTGCCTCGGCGCCGTCGTCACCCTGTTCCTGCTCGCCAACCTGACCCGCGGCCGGTTCGGGCGGACGCTGCGCGCCAGCCGCGACGACGAGATCGCCGCCGCGCTGAGCGGGGTCCGGGTCGCCCGGCTGCGGATCGCCGCGACCGTCGTCTCGGCGGCCTGCGCCGGGCTCGCCGGCGGGCTGCTCGCCGTGGTCGCCACGCTGGCCGCGCCGGGCGCGTTCCCGCTCACGCTGTCCCTCCAGCTCATCGCCGCGATCGTCATCGGCGGGCTCGGCAGCCTGCCGGGCGCCGTGTGGGGCGCGTTGATCCTGGTGTACGTGCCGACGTGGGCGGCGGACCTGTCGTCCTCGTCCGGCCTCTCGCACAACATCGCGTCGAACCTGCCCCTCGCCGTCTACGGCGTCGTCCTCATCGCGGTGACGCTGGCCTTCCCGCGCGGCGTCCAGGGAGGGCTGCGCGGCATCGGCGGCGCAGTCCGGCGCCGCGCACGCGGGAGGCGCGACCGGGCTCCCGGGTCGCGCGGTCCCGCGCCGAGCGACACATCGGGGCCCACCACAACGCACCCAGGAGGAGCAGATGAAGCGACGCCGGACGATACGGGCGCTCGCCCTGACGACCGCGGCGACGCTGGCGGTCGCGGCGAGCGGCTGCGGCGGTGACGGAGGGGACGGCGGGTCGGCGGCGCCCGGCGTGACCGCCACCACCGTCACGATCGGCAGCCACCAGCCGCTGACCGGGCCGGCCGCGCCCGGCTACAGCGCCAACTCCGCGGCGTCCAAGGCGTTCTTCGACTACGTGAACGCGAGCGGCGGCGTGCACGGACGCAAGATCGTCTACAAGTACGTCGACGACGCCTACAACCCGACGCAGACCGTGAGCGCGACGCAGAAGCTCGTCCTCCAGGACAAGGTCTTCGCGATCTTCAACGGGCTGGGCACGCCCACGCACTCCAAGGTGGTCGACTACCTGAACGCCCAGCGCGTCCCCGACCTGTTCGTCGCGTCCGGCTGCGGCTGCTGGGACCAGCCGGACAAGCACCCGCAGACGTTCGGGTGGCAGGTCGACTACATCCGCGAGGGCAAGATCCTCGGCGACCACGTCAAGAAGACCTACGCGGGGAAGAAGGTCGCCTACTTCTTCCAGAACGACGACTTCGGCCAGGACGGGGTGAAGGGCCTCGACAAGTACATCCCGAAGGACCAGGTCGTGTCCCGGCAGTCCTACCAGCCGGGCAGCACCGACATCGGCGCCCAGGCGCAGGCGATCGCCCAGTCCAAGGCCGACGTCGTCGTGCTGTTCAGCATCCCCACCTACACGGCGCTGTTCCGGCTCGCCTCGCTGAAGCTGAACTACAAGCCGACGTTCGTCGTCAGCAACGTCGGGTCCGACCCGATCACGCTCACGGGGCTGCTGGAGAGTTTCGCCAAGAAGGGCGGCAGCGAGGTCGAGGGCAGCCCGCTCATCCAGGGCATGGTGACCGACGGCTACCTCGCCGCGCCGGGCGACGCCTCCAACAGCTGGACGGCGCTGTTCAAGAAGATCCACGACCGGTACATCCCGAAGCTGCCGTTCAACGGCAACATCGTCTACGGGATGTCGGTCGCCTACACCTTCGTGCAGGCGCTCCAGGCGGCCGGGAAGGACCCGACCCGCAAGGGCATCGTGGAGGCGCTGGAGAAGTCGCGCTTCACCGGGCCGGGCGTCGTCCCGTTCGCCTACGGCGCGGATTCGCACGCCGGGTACACCGGGGCGGTCATCGGCACGATCAAGGGGCAGAACGTCGTGCCCCAGGGGCAGCCGCTGACCACCGACGACGGTGACGGGCCGATCCAGCCCTACACGACCCCGCAGCCGCAGGCGCCCGCCAACGGCGTCCCCGCCGCGGGCTGACGGGTCCCGCCGTCCCGCGCGTCCCCGGCGCGGGACGGCGGCCCGGCCGCCCGCCGCGCGGCGGGCGGTTCAGGCGCGGACGACCTCCGGGCCCGCGGCCGCGAGGTCGGCCGCCAGGTCGGTGTCCAGCCCGGTGTCGGTGATCAGCACGTCGATGTCGGCGAGGCCGCCGAACCGCACGAGGTGGTCGTGCCCGATCTTGGTGCGGTCGGCGAGCAGCACCCGCCGCCGCGACGAGGCGATCATCGCCCGCTTCACCGCGGCCTCGGCCTGGTCGGAGGTGGTCAGCCCGCGCTCGACCGAGCAGCCGTTGGTCGCCATGAACGCCACGTCCACCCACAGGTCGGCGAGCGGGCGCAGCACCCAGTCGTCCACCGTGGCGAGCGTGCGGCCGCGGACCCGCCCGCCGAGGATGATCACGGTGAGGTTGGGGCGGGTCGCCAGCACCGCCGCGTGCGGCGGCGAGTTCACGATCACGGTCAGCTCGCGGTCGGTCGGCAGCAGCTGGACGAACCGGGACGTGGTCGTCCCGGCGTCCACGATGACCGACCCGTCGGCGGGCAGCTCCTCCAGCGCCGCCTTGGCGATGCGCTGCTTCTCCTCCGTCATCACCGCGTCCCGCGCCGCCAGCTCCGGCTCGAAGCCGAGCCGTTCGACGGGCATCGCGCCGCCGTGCACGCGCCGGACCGTCCCGGCCCGCTCCAGCACGGTCAGGTCGCGGCGGATCGTCTCGGTGGTGACCGAGAACTCCTCGGCGAGCGCGACCACGTCCACCCGGCCCTTCGAGCGCGCCAGCGCAAGGATCGCCTGCTGCCGTTCCTCGGCGTACATGACCGTCCCACCCGTTCCGTCTGCGTCGCGGTGCGTCCCGCGTCGCGGTGCGTCCATTGTGCCGAGTCCGCCGGACCCGGTCCGCGCAACCGGTCAGGCGGGCCGCTCGGCGTCCAGGTCGCGGGCGAGCAGGCCGGCGAGCTCCTCCAGCGCGCCGCCGGCCCCGTCCCCCTCGGCGGAGAGGATCACCTCCGTTCCCCGCCGCGCGCCGAGCGACAGCACGCCGAGGATGCTGCCGGCGGGGACGGGCGCGCCGTCGCCGACCCGGATGGACACCGGCACCGGCTGCCGCGCCGCCGCCTGGACGAACAACTGCGCGGGGCGGGCGTGCAGCCCCTGCGCCGCGGCGACGACGACGCTCCGTTCGGGCATGACGTCTCCTTCAGGGTTCGATCGTGACCTTGATGGCGGCGCCCCGGGTGACCAGGTCGAGGGCGTCGTGCAGGGCGTCCAGCGGAAGCCGGTGGGTGAGGAGGTCCTCGACGGGGACCCGCCCGGACCCGATCAGCTCCAGCGCACGGGCGTTGTGCGCGGGGCTCGACCCGTTCGCGCCGACCAGGGACAGCTCCCGGTAGTGGACGCGGTTGGCGTCCACGGCGACGACCGGGTCGTCCTTGGGCAGCCCGCCGAACAGGCTGACCCGGCCGCCCGGCGCGACCAGCCGCTGCGCCTGGCCCTGCGCGGCCGCCGACGCGGCGGCGGTGATCGCGACGTCGGCGCCGCGGCCGCCGGTGCGTTCGAGGATCTCCCCGACGACGTCGCCGGAGCCCGCGTCGAGCGCCGCGTCCGGCTTGACGAGCGCGGCGGCCCGGTGCAGCCGCTCGGCGTTGACCTCCACGAGGAACACGCGGGCGGCGCCGCGGGCCCGCGCGACCCGCACGTGCAGGCAGCCGACCGGGCCCGAGCCGAACACCACGACGTCGTCGCCCTCACCGACGCGGGCCAGTTCCTGGCCGTTCAGCACGCACGCGAGCGGCTCGGCGACCGACGCCTCGGCGAACGAGACGCCGTCCGGGACCCGGTTCACCCCGCCCACCGCGAGCACCTTCGCCGGGACCACCAGGTACTCGGCGAACCCGCCGTCGTAGTGGTATCCCATCGACTCCTGCGCGGCGCAGACCGTCATCCGGCCGCGGCGGCACTCGGCGCACCGCCCGCACGGGATCGCCGCGATCACCTGGACGCGGTCGCCCGCGGCCCAGTCCCCGGCGCCGGCCCCGGCCTCGACGACCTCCCCGGCGATCTCGTGGCCCATCACCCGCGGCGGGACGATGTGGTGGTGCCCGAACCGGGAGATCTTGACGTCGGTCCCGCAGGTCGAGCAGTTGCGGACGCGGATCTTCAGCTCGCCCGGGCCGGGCTCGGGTTCGGGGGCGTCCTCCAGGCGGATGTCGGCGGGGGCGTAGAAGCGGGCGACCTTCATGCGGTGTGTCCCTGTCCTGTCGGTTGCTCGTCCTCGGCCCGCGGGGCGAGGAGCGCGAGGATCTGCTCGGCGCCGGTGGACTCGCGCAGCGCGCGGGCCCGGTCCGGATCCATGAGGACCTGGGCCAGCTCGGCGAGGATCTCCATGTGGCCGTCGCCGCGCGCCGCGATCGCGATGCAGACGGTGACGGTCTCGCCGTTCCAGTCCGTCCCGTCCGGGAACCGGACGACGGCGAGGGCGTCGCGGCGGATCAGGTCGCGGCCCCCCGACGTGCCGTGCGGGATCGCCACGCCCTCACCGAGGTAGGTGGAGATGGAGCGTTCCCGCTCCAGCATCGCCTCGATGTAGCCGGGCTCGACGGCGCCCGCGTCCACCAGCACCTGCCCGCAGATCCGGACGGCGTGGTCGCGGCCGCGGGCCCGGGCGTCCAGCCGGATCGCGTCCGGGGCGAGCAGGCCGGCGGCGCCCTCAGGCACCGACCTCGCCGCCGTCCTTGATCGCCTTGACCAGCCGGTCGACGGCCGGGTCGCCGAGGTAGACCTCGAACGGGATCACCGGTGCGCCGCCGGCGCCGCGCCGGGCGCGGGCCGCGAGCCCGGTGTGGCAGACGACCACGTCGGCGTCGCCGGGGATCGCGTCGACGGGCGTGTGCTCGACCGCGACGTCCTGCCTGCGCAGCGCCTTGCGGAGCTGGCCGGCGAGCATGACGCTGCTGCCCATGCCGGCGTCGCAGGCGATGACGAGTTTGCGGATGTCCTTGCCGTTCATCGTGGGTGCGCCTTCCATCAGTGTGCGGTCGTCTCTCGTGCCGCGCCGTCGGCGGGCTGCTGCGGGGCGGTGTCCTCGGCGGCGCTCTCCTCGGTGGCGCCGGCCTCCCCGCCGGTCGCGTCCCCGTCCTCCGGGCCGGACTCGGCCAGCCGGCCGAAGCCGAGCAGGGCGGCGCCGACGCCGAAGGAGACGGCCGCGGAGGCGATCAGGCCCGTGTAGACGCCGATCCAGTTGCCGGCGCCGCGGGGCGTCTGCGCGAGGTAGGCGAAGATGCTGCCCGGCGACGGGGTCGCCACGAGCCCGGCGCCCGTGGCCACGAAGATCGCCACTCCGGTCATGCCGCCCGCGATCGCGGCGAGGATCATCCGCGGCTTCATCAGGATGTAGGGGAAGTAGATCTCGTGGATGCCGCCGAAGAAGTGGATGACGGCGGCCGCCGGGACGCTCGGGCGCAGCCGCCGCGGCCCGAAGAACCAGTAGGCGAGCAGGACGCCGAGGCCCGGCCCCGGATTGGACTCCAGCATGAACAGCACGGACCTGCCGTGCTCGGCGGCCTGCTGGACGCCGAGCGGCCCGAGCACCCCGTGGTTGACGGCGTTGTTGAGGAACAGCACCTTCGCCGGCTCGATGAGCAGGGACGTGAGCGGCAGCAGGTCGTGGTCGACCAGCCATCCCACGCCGTCCCCGGCCCATTCGGTGAAGGTGTTCATGACCGGGCCGATGACCCGGTTGCCGGCGACGGCCATCGCGGCGCCGACGATCCCGGCGGAGAAGTTGTCGACCAGCATCTCGAACCCGGTCCGGACGCGGTCCCGCACGAGCCCGTCGAACAGCCGCAGCAGGTACGCGGCGAGCGGGCCGATGATCATCGCGCCGAGGAACATCGGCACCTCGGCGCCGACGACGATGCCCACGGTGGCGACCGCGCCGACGACGGCGCCGCGCTGGCCGTGCACCATGCGGCCGCCGGTGTAGCCGATCAGCAGCGGCAGCAGGAACTTGATCATCGGGTCGACCAGCTCGCCGAGCTCCTTGTTCGGCAGCCAGCCCGTCGGGATGAACAGGGCGGTGATCAGGCCCCAGGCGATGAACGCGCCGATGTTCGGCATCACCATCGCGGCCATCCGGCCGCCGAGCCGCTGGACGTTCGCGCGGATCCCGCTCCCGGCGGGCTCCGGGGTGTAGGTGGTGGCCATCTCGGCCTCCTGTCGTTCGGGGGTGGGGGTGGTGCTCTGCGGGTCAGGTGAGGAGGGGGCGGGCGAGGTCGGGCCGCGGGTGGATGCGGACGATGTCGCGCCGCACGTCGGCGGCGCCCGGCATCCGGCTGGCGGGCAGCCGCACGGCCGCCGCGCCCCAGGCGAGGCCCTCGGCGAGCGCGCGGGGCCCGCGGGCGCCCGCCGCGAGGAACCCGGCGAGCAGGGCGTCGCCGGCGCCGACGGTGCTGCGCGGGAGGGCGACGGGCGCCTCGCCGGTGAGGACGCCGTCGTCGTCGACGAGCACCGCGCCCTGCGCGCCGAGGCTGACCAGGACGGCGCGGGCCCCCCAGGCCCGCAGCTGCCCGGCCGCCTCGACCGCGTCGGCCACGGTGTCGACCGGGCCGCCCGCGGCCTCCGCGAGCTCCTCCCGGTTCGGTTTGACCAGGTCGGGCGCGGCGGCGACGGCGGCGCGCAGCGCCGGGCCGCTGGTGTCGACCGCGACGCGGACGCCGCCCGCGGCGAACCGGCGGCACATCCGCGCGTAGGTGCCGTCCGGGACGCCGGGCGGCAGGCTCCCGCAGCCGACGACCCAGCTGGCGGCGCCGGCCGCGGCGGCCACCGCGGCGCCGACCTCGTCCAGCTCCCCGGGCGACAGCGGGCCGCCGGGCTCGTTCAGCTTGGTGACGACGCCGCCGGGCTCGACGATCGTGACGTTGGAGCGGGTCCGCCCGCGGGCGCGGACGGCGTGCACCCGCATGCCCTCGGCCTCCAGCAGCCGGCGCAGCTGGTCGCCGTCCGCGCCGCCCACCGCGACCACGGCGGCGGCCTCGACGCCGTTGGCCAGCAGCGCCCGGGACACGTTGACGCCCTTGCCGCCCGGGTCCAGCCGCGCGGACCTGGCCCGGATGACCGCGCCGCGGGTCAGCACGTCCACCTCGATCGTGCGGTCGAGGCTCGGGTTGAGCGTCACCGTGACGATCATGCGCCGACCGCTCCCGGCTCCATGTGGCTTCCCTTCTGTTTGAGTTGGTTTCTCTTGTTTTAGATCCGTTTTCTGTCGCGGTCAAGAGCGGCGGGGCCGCCGTGGTCGTCCTGTCCGATGGCGGGAAGGATGATCTGTGGTGGGCGGTGCGATGCGCGAGGCGGGAGGGGCGTCGTGAGCCGGGGCGGGACGGTCTGATGGCCTGGTCGATCTGCTTCAGCCTGCTCGCGGCGTTCCTGTTCGCCGGGGCCGCGGCCCTGCAGTACCGGGCCGCGAGGCGGGCCGTGCACGGCGTCTCGGACGCGTCCGCCGTCCACGGGCTGATCCGCCGGCTGGTCCGCGACCCGGTGTGGCTGACCGGATGGGGGGTCAACCTCGGCGGGTTCTGCGCGCAGGCCGTCGCCCTGCACTTCGGCTCGACGGCCGTCGTCCAGCCGCTGCTGGTCACCCAGCTGGTCTTCACGATCGTGCTCGGCACGATCGGCACGGGACGCCGGCCCGCGCGGCTGGACCTGCTCGGCGGCATCGCCGTGTCCGCCGGCCTCGCCGTCCTGTTCACGGTCCCGGGCGCGATCCCGCCCCAGGGCGAGCCGTCCCGGCCGCGGATCCTGCTCGCCGGGCTCATCGCCGCGCCGGTCATCATCGCGCTGTCCCGGGCGGCATGGCTTCGCAAGGGCCCGATACGGGCCGCGCTGCTCGGCGTCTGCGCCGGCCTGTGCTTCGCCGCGACCGCCGTGCTCATCAAGCTCACCACCGCCGACCTGGTCGACCGCGGCGTCGCCGCCACCGCGGGGGACTGGCCCGGCTACGCGCTGGCGGGCAGCACGCTGCTCGGCCTGGTCATCGAGCAGCGGGCGTTCGCGGCCGGGTCGCTGCCCGCGGCCATGACCGCGATGACGATGACGAACCCGATCGCGTCCTACCTCGTGGCCGCCTTCGCCTTCCAGACGCTGCCGCCCCGGACGGCCGCCGCGTTCACGGCCCTGTCGTTCAGCGTGCTCCTGCTCACCGGGGGAGTCGCGCTCCTGTCGCGGTCCGCGCACGCGACCCGCGAGAGCGATACGGTGCCCGAAGCCTCCTGAAAGGACCCTCTTTGATCACCCGACGCGCCCTCGTCCTCGGTGGGCTCGGCGGCATCGGCGCCGTCGCGGTCACGGGCGGCACCGGCTACGCGCTGGTCGAGAGCGAGGCCCTCCCCGGCAAGGTCCGGCTGGACCGCGCGCTCGGCAGGTGCGGGGACGTGCCGGCGCCGCCGCCCTCGTCCGTCCGGACCGAGACGATGACCTGGCGTTCCGCGCATCGCCGCACGACCGTCACCGCGACCGTCGTCCCGCCCGCCGCGAACCGGTCGCCGCGCGGCCTGCCGGTGGTCGTCGCCCTGCACGGCACCGGGGAGAACGGCTCCTCCCTCGTGCGGAACCTGGCCCTGGACCACTACCTGCCCGACGCCGTCGCCAACGGCGGCGTCCCCCCGTTCACCCTGGTGAGCGTGGACGGCGGGCCCTCCACCTACTGGCATCCCCGCGCCGCCGGCGACGACCCCGTCGGCATGATCGTGGACGAGCTGCTGCCGCGGCTGCGGGAACGCGGCGCCCGCACCGACCGCGTCGGCGCCATCGGCTGGTCGATGGGCGGCTACGGCGCCCTCGTCCTGGCCCGCCGTCTCGGCCCCGCCCGCACGGCCGCCGTGGTCGCGTCGTCCCCGGCCCTGTTCGGCTCCTACGAGGACGCGATCGCCACCAACCGCCGCGCGTTCGACGGCGCGGCGGACTACCACCGCAACGACGTCTTCGCCGCGCTGGACGAGCTGGAGGGCATCCCGCTGCGCGTCGACTGCGGGACGAGCGACCCGTTCGCCGACCGGGTGCGCGAGTTCCGCGACCGGGTCCGCCCCGAGGGCGGGCTGGAGGACGGATGCCACGACGCGGCCTTCTGGCGGCGGCAACTCCGCCGCGAACTGGCGTTTCTCGGACACCGCCTGGGCGCCCGCTGATCACCTGGAGATGTCGGTGGGACCAGGCATGATGTCGTCATGAGCGACACCCCGGCCCACACCGAGATCGGCGACCGGGCGGCCTACGCCGCCGCCGTCCAGACCGCCGTCGCCGCCTCCGCCGCCTACTACGGCGAGGGCGACGCGCCGCTCGACGACGACGCCTTCGACCGGCTGGTGCGCGGCATCGCCGCCTACGAGGCCGAGCATCCGGACGAGGTGCTGCCCGAGTCCCCGACGGGCAAGGTCGCCGGGGGAGCGGTGGTCGGCGACGTCCCGCACACCGTCCCGATGCTGAGCCTGGACAACGTGTTCTCCGCCGAGGGCCTGCAAACGTGGGCGGCGCGCCTGGTCCGCAGGCTCGGCCGCGAGGTCGCGACATGGAGCGTGGAGCCGAAGCTGGACGGCATGGCGATCTCGGCCCGGTACCGCGGCGGGCGGCTCGTCCAGCTGGTGACGCGGGGCGACGGCGCCGCCGGGGACGACGTGTCGCACTGCTCCGGCATGATCCTCGGCCTGCCGGGCCGCCTCGCCCGGCCGCTCACCGTCGAGCTGCGCGGCGAGGTGCTGATGACGCGGGCCCAGTTCGAGGCCGCCAACGCCGCCCGCACCGCCGCCGTGGGAACGACGTTCGCCAACCCGCGCAGCGCCGCCGCGGGGTCCCTGCGCACCCGGGACCACCCCTACAAGGTGGAAATGACCTTCTTCGCCTACGGCGCCCTCCCGATGGACGGCACCGACGACGAGACGGCCGCGCGCCTGCGCGACCTGCCGCACAGCCAGATCATGGAGCTGGTCGCGGGCCTCGGCGCGAACACCACGGCCGCGACGTCCGCCCCGGGGATCACCGCGACGTCGATCGAGCGGGTCCTGGAACGGGTCGAGGAGATCGCCGCGCTGCGCGCCGAACTGGACTTCGGCATCGACGGCATCGTGATCAAGGCGGACGCGGCGGCCGACCAGGCCGACGCCGGCCTGTCCTCCCGCGCCCCGCGCTGGGCGATCGCCTACAAGCTGCCCGCGGTCGAGAAGATCACCCGCCTGCTGGACGTGGAGTGGAACGTCGGCCGGACCGGGGTCATCGCGCCCCGCGCCGTCCTGGAGCCCGTCGAGGTGGACGGCTCCACCGTCACCTACGCGACCCTGCACAACGCCGCCGACATCGAGCGGCGCGGCCTGATGATCGGCGACCACGTCACCGTCTACAAGGCGGGTGACGTCATCCCGCGCGTGGAGGCGCCGGTCGTCCACCTGCGCTCCGGGCGGGAGCGGCCCATCGAGATCCCCGCGGCCTGCCCGCGTTGCGGCGACGGCATCGACGCCTCCCAGCAGCGCTGGCGGTGCGTGCGGGGGCGTGCCTGCCACGCCGTCGTGTCCCTGCGCTACGCGGTGGCCCGCGACCAGTTCGACATCGAGGGCCTCGGCGAGGGACGCATCGACCAGCTCATCGCCACTGGGCTGATCAGCGACTTCGCCGACCTGTTCACGCTCACATACGACCAGGTCATCGCCCTGGAGCGGATGGGTGAGACCAGCACCACCGCCCTTCTCGCCGCGATCGAGGGGGCCAAGGCCAAGCCGCTGAGCAAGGTGTTCTGCGCGCTCGGCGTGCGCGGCACCGGCCGGTCGATGTCGCGCCGCATCGCCCGGCATTTCGCCACGATGGACGCGATCCGCGCCGCGGACGCCGAGGCGTTCCAGGAGGTCGAGGGCGTCGGGCCGGAGCGCGCGGCGGTCCTGGTCGCCGAGATCGCCGAGCTGGCCCCGCTGATCGACAAGCTCGTCGCCGCCGGGGTCACCATGACCGAGCCGGGCACCGCCGGCCCCGCCGCGCGGGAGGCCGGGCCCGACGCCGCGGCACTGCCCCTGGCCGGGATCTCGGTCGTCGTCACCGGAACGATGTCCGGCCCTCTGGACGGCCTGTCGCGCAACCAGGTGAACGAGCTGATCGAACGCGCCGGCGGCACGGCGTCCTCGTCGGTGTCGGCCCGCACGTCCCTGCTCGTCGCGGGGGAGAAGGCCGGGTCGAAGAAGGCCAGGGCCGAGCGGCTCGGCATCGAGATCGTCACGCCGGAGGAGTTCGCCGCCCGCGTCGCCGCGTTCCTGTGACCCGCGGCTACGCTGTCCGTTCGGCGCGGCCCGGCCGGTCGGCACGGCCCGTCCGCACCAGCCAGCTCAGCATCAGCATGAGGTCGAGCCGGCCGTCCGGCTCGGTGAACCGGCCGCCGGTCAGCTCGGTGATGCGGCGCAGCCGGTACCTGACGGTCTGCTCGTGGATGTGCAGCCGCTCCGCGGCGATCACCGCGTTGTCACCGCACTGCAGGTAGGTCAGCAACGTCTCGGCGAGCGGCTGCCGGCGCCCCGGCGGCAGCTCCAGCAGCGGCCCGAGGGCGGCCTCGGCGGTCGCGTCGACCAGTTCGTCCGCCGCGAGCGTGGCCAGGGACGCGATGTGGTCCACGCACCGGACGGGCTCCTCGTCCGGCAGCAGCCCCCGCTCCGCCAGGGTCAGGGCGTGCCGCGCCCAGCGCAGCGACACCGCGCCCTGCCCGACCGGGACGGTCGGGCCGAGCGCCGAGGTGCCGAGCCTGCGCAGCGCCGGCCACAGCCGGTCCTGGCCGGGGCCCTCCGGGTCGGGCACCACGAGGAAGGGGATCGGCGCCTCCCAGTCCGCCAGCACGGCGGGCGGCAGGATCCGGGCTCCGGCGGGCGCCCCCGCGGGCAGCGCCACCAGCGCGATGCTCTTCGGCAGCTCCCAGCGGGCCGCGACCGCCAGCTCGGCGATCGCCTCGTGCCCGGGCGGGGGCTCGGCGACCAGCAGGTCGCGGAGCCGGTCGCGGCGGCGCTCCCGCTCGGTCGCCAGCTGGCCCTGCTCGCGGGCGTAGCCCTGCGCGGCGGCGTCGGCGGCCCGCGCCAGCAGCATGAACAGCGAGTCCGTGAGCCGGCCCAGCGTCTCGCGCGACCAGCCGAGCCGGTAGGCGTCCTTGATGAACCTGCGGCAGGCGACCTGGCTGCTCACGCGCATCGCGTTCTGCAGCGCGGCCAGGCTCCGGCCGTGCCGCGCCTCCTCCTCGCCGAGCCGCAGGTACAGCTCGGTGATCTTGCGCGCGTCCGCAGTCGGATGGTCGACGGAGTCCACGAAGAAGGCGACGGTGTCGCTGACCGTCTTCTCCACCTTCCGGGCGTACTCGCCCCCGTCGGCGCCCGCGTACTCGGGGACCTGGTCGCGGATCTCCCGCTCCATCTCGTCCACGGCGGCCTGGAGGTGCTGCCGCAGCACGTCGGGCAGCTCGGCGGGCATCGGCCCTTCTGTCATCCGTTGTCCGATCGGCGGGGTGGGCTCGGGCGAATCACCCTAGGCAAGAAAGCGAACGCTGTCATCACCCGCCGACACGGTCAGGGATGGGCGGGCTGCGGTGTGGAGGCGGCGGCGGAGGTGGAGGCGGCGGCGGAGGCGGAGGGGGTCGCGGGGGAGCGCCGCCGCGCCGTCACGCGGCGGCCGAGCTTCTGCGCCGGCAGTTCGACATACCGGTGCACCAGTGCGGCCGAGGTGAGGACGGTCGCCAGCAGCACCACGCCCCAGGCGGCCCGGACCGGCGCCGACAGCCCCCAGGTGTCCTGTCCGGCGGCGTGCCAGATCGCCTGGATGACCAGCGGGTGCAGCAGGTAGACCGAGTAGCTGACCAGGCCCAGCCACACGAGGACGCGCGGCATGGAGCGGTGCCGCAGGGCGAGGCCGGCCAGGAACGTCAGCCACGCGGCGCCCACGGCGATGGACCAGTCCGGCCCGAGGGGGTTCGGGTTGGCGTGCAGGGCCCAGCTGGTCGGGGTGCGCATCCCCGCCGCCACCGTCAGGGCGGGGACGATCGCCACCATCGCCGCGGCGGGTCCGGGCCGGAGCCGCCCGTCCTGGATGCCGCGGATCGCGGTCCCGGCGAACATGGTGGCGATGATGCACAGGCTCTCGATGGCGCCGATGCGGCTGTTCAGCACGAGCAGGATGAGGGCCAGCGCGGCCACCACCCCGACGCCCGCCCGCCGCAGCCCGCGGCGCCGGCTCACCATGGCGGCCAGGCCGCCGGCGAGCAGCAGCGCGGCGGCGAAGATCGTCCCGCCCGGCCACCGGGAGGCCAGCAGCCCGGACGGCAGCGCGACCCCGAGGATGGCCGCGCCCACGCCGAAGCCGAGGGCGACGCGGGCGCTGGCGCGGTGCACGCCGGCGACGAACATCGCCGTCACGAGCAGGTAGAAGACCATCTCGTAGGACAGCGTCCAGAAGACGTTGACGACGTTCGGGACGCCCAGCAGGTCCTGCAGCATCGTCAGGTGCGCCAGCGCGGACGTCCAGGGCCGGTCCCCTATCGCCGCGGGCAGCCCGTAGGAGAGGCCGGCCGCGCCGAGTAGCAGCGCCAGCACCACCGACACGCCCCACGCCGGATACAGCCGGAAGAACCGCCCGGCCCAGAACTGCCGGACGCTGCCGCGCCGCTCCAGGGAGAACGGCACCACGTAGCCGCTGACGAGGAAGAACACGAAGACCCCGTACCGGCCGAAGTCGAACCACGGGCCGGTCGCCCGGCGGACCTCGGGCAGCAGCACGTCCAGGGAGTGCTCGAACACCACCACCAAGGCGGCGAGGCCGCGGAGCGCGTCCAGCCAGCCCATGCGCGGTGCCTTCGCCGGGGGAGCGCCGATCGTCGTGTCAGGCGGAGTCAGGGTGTTCGTCGGCATCCGGGTCACCATAGGGGCCGAACCGTTACCGTTTCTAACGGGCAAATGAGATTTCTCTTAATCGCGGCACCCGTCGCCTGACGCAGCGTCACGGGGCGCGGACACCGGATGAGCGGCAGGAGCAGGGCGGGCACGGCGAACCGGAGGAGGCCGCCGGGCCGGACGTACCGGAAAAATGTGATCAACCCCACATCGGCGTCAGCGGACGCCGACGGCGCCGTACATGACCGGCTCGTCGCGGGGGCCGGGCGGCCCCTCGGCGATGAGCGGCGCCACCCCGGGCGGCAGCGGACGGAACGGCCCGAGGAGCCGTGCGATCTCGGCGCCGCCGCGCGGATGCACCGCGACCGAGGTCGCCTCGCCGTAGAGCCGCGCGGCTTCGGTGACGGCGCCGGGGGCGAAGTCGGCGGTGGCGTGCGAGACGACCAGCGCGCTGCCGGGCGCCGTGACCGCCGCGAGGCGGTCGACGAGGTCCCCGGCGCCGGGCACGAAGTGCAGGACGCAGGAGAACACCAGCGCGACCGGTTCGGCCGGGTCGATCAGCCGCCGCACCTCGGGGCTTTCCATGACGGCGGCCGGGTCGCGGATGTCGGCCCGCAGCGCCGCGATGTTGCCGCCGTCGATGAGCAGCGCGCGGGCGTGCGCGATGACGAGCGGGTCGTGGTCGACGTAAACGACGCGGGCGCCGCCCGCGCGGCCCGCGGCCATCTGGTGCAGGTTGTCGGTCCTCGGCAGGCCGCAGCCGAGGTCGAGGAACTGCCGCACCCCGCGTCCGGCGAGCAGTGCGACGGAGACGGCGAGGAAGCGGCGGGCGGCGCGGGCGGCGCCCGCGGCCTGCGGCAGGATCCCCAGGATCCGCTGGGCGAGGTCGCGGTCGGACGCGTAGTTGTCCTTACCGCCGAGGAGGTAGTCCTGGACGCGCGCCGGACCCGGCCGGTGCAGGGCGAGAGGGGTGGTCTCCGGCGCCCTCGTGCCGGGCATGGGCATGGTGCTTCACCTGTCGCCTTCACCAGAGGGGATCGGTGCAATGGCTCGCTTACGACGGTAGGCCGCCGCGGCGGCCCAGGGGCGGCCGCGTCCGGTGGACCGTCCGAAACCCGCCGGGCGCATGGCCGCATGGGGCCAGCCGGGTTTGACGCACCCCCGCCCGGTTCTGCGGCGGGCGGTCAAGGTGCGGACGCATCCGCGCCCGGGCACCGGCGTGCGACTGGCCTTTTCCGGCCATGACAAGCACTTAACCGAAGACGTCGATTCGCGGTGGAGAGCCCACCGTGGTCACCGTTCGGCGTCGCGCCACATGAGCCAGACCGGCGGGCACCCCCTGCCCGGCAGCCGGAGTTCGCGCGTCACCCTGAAGCCGAACCTCTCGTAGTAGGGCACGTTCTGTTCCTTGGACGATTCCAGGTAGGCGGGCAGGCCCTCGGCATCGCAGCGATCGAGCCGCGACCGCAGCAGGGCCGCGCCCAGACCGTTGCCCTGCGCCGGGGGGTCGGTGCCGAGCACGGCCAGGTACCAGTGCGGCTCGCGCGGATGGTGCTTCTCGATCGCGCTGAGCGCGCGGAGGGTGGCGGGCGTCCTGGCCCCCAGGATGCGCAGCAGCGGCATGGCGTGCGCCGCCTGCAACCGCAGGGGCACGCTCCACAGTCCGGGCGGGTCCCACAGCGCGGCGGCCTCGGCCCCGTCCCCGCGCCCGGTGGTCTCGGTGGACCCGTGGGGGAGGTGGACCCGCCGCAGCAGGATGCCGAACAGCGCGGTCATCCGCCGCACGCGGGAGGCGTCGTCCGGTAGCAGCCAGCGCCAGACGGGGTCGTCGTCGAACGCGCGCCCGAGGAGGGTCGCGATCGGTGCGGCGTCGGCGTCGTCCGCCACGCGGACGAGGGGGGACGGACGGGGCTCGGACGTCATGGCGCGACCTCCTCGGGGACGCGCCGATCCTCACCGGGGGCGCGGCCCCGCGTCAAGCGCGGTCACGCTCGGCCGCGGCGCTCGGCCCGCGCTCGGGCCAGCTCCTCCAGGATGAGCGAGACGCCGATCCCGACCAGCCAGGTGTCCTTCGCGAGCGGGATGCCCTGCGGGGTGGGGCGCAGCCCGCCCTCCTGCCGCACCCCGGGCAGCCGAAGGTACAGGCCGGTCAACCCGGCCGAGAACGCGGTGAGCGCCGCGCCCGCGACGAGGGAGGGCACCAGCGGGACCACCAGCACCGTGCCGAGGGCGACCTCCGCCCTGGCGAGCGTGCGGGTGAACTCCCGCGGATCCTGCGCCTCCAGGAACGGGTAGGCGGCCTTCGCCGTCCCGTGGGTCTGATCGGCCGCCTCGTCCAGTCCCTGGAGCTTCGACAGGCCCGAGTTCAGGACGAAGGCGCCGACGGCCAGCCGGACGGGCATCTGGTGAGCGCGAGCAAGTAGACGCATCGTGTCCCCATAAGCGATCGGAAGACCGGGTGCAGGGCATCATTCCCGCCGATTCGCCTTCACACCTGATCGCCGGGTCAAGTCTCGGCCTGCCGGCGCGCGGAGGGCGGACTACCGCGCGGGGAGCAGGCGCCCGGTCGGCGAATGCCCCGAGCGGGGCAGGCGGGAAGCCTCCGGGCGGCCGACGACGCCCCCGGTGCCGCCGTTGCACGATCGGGCCGTCGTCGAGAGAACCGGAGCGCTGAGATGTCGACCGTCCAGAGGCGGCCGGCGGCCGCCGGGCAGCGGTGGCGGCCGGGACCGCCCGTCCGCAAGACCATCACCGTCGTGCACGTCGTCGCCTCCGTCGCGCTGCTGGGGGAGGTGTGGGGCCTCGTGCTGCTCAACCTCACCGCCACGCTGACCGAGGACGCGACGCTCGCGCACTCCGCCTACCGCCTCATGGGCGTGCTGGTGTTCGGGGGAGGCATCCCGCTCAGCCTCACCGCCCTGGCCAGCGGCATCGCGCTCGCCACCGGCAGCTCGTGGGGCCTGGCGCGGCACTACTGGGTGCTCGCCAAGCTGGTGCTGCTGATCGCGGTGATCCTCGCCGGGATGCTGCTGTTCACGCCCGAGGCGATGGCGGACGCGACCGCGGGCGGGGCGGTTCCGTCCGGGCGGCGGTGGGAGCAGGTGGCGGTGGTCTCCTGCCAGCTGGTCATGCTGCTCACCGCCACCGCCCTGTCGGTGTTCAAGCCTCGCGGCCGCGTCCGGCGGCGCGTCCGCTCATGATGCGGGCCGCCCGTCCGGCAGGCGCTCGGCGACCGCCCGCAGCGCCTCCACGCACGCCCGGACCGCCGGCCGGTCCGACCCGGCCCGCCACGCCGCGTAGATCTTGCGGCGGACGGCGGGCCTGGTCGCGACGATGCGGACCCCGTGCGGGACCGGGTCGCGGCCGAGCCGGGGGATGAGCGCGGCGGCGAGGTCGGCGGCCACGAAGGCCAGCTGGGTCGGGTAGTCGGCGACGTTGCAGGCGAAGTCGGGCTCCACGTTGTGCTCGCGCAGCGTCTGCACGAGCTGCCGCTCGCAGGTGCCGCCCGCCGTCCACGAGGCCCAGCGCATCCCGCGCAGCTCGTCCAGGGCGACCGCGCGGCGCCGGGCCAGCGGGTGCCCGGCCGGCAGCGCCAGGTCGATGACGTCGGACGACAGCAGGACGTTGGACACAGACCCGGGGAACGGTGTGACCAGGGTGTCCCAGCTCTCGACGACGGCGACGTCGATGTCGCCGCGCGTGAGCGCGGGCAGGATCTGGTCGGCGTCCGCCTCCCGCAGGGTCGGGGTGAGGCCGGGATGCCGCTCGCGCAGCGCTTTGAGCGCCGTGGGCAGCACCGCGCGCGCCGCCGTCACGAACGCCCCGAGCCGCAGCGGCCCGACGGCGGCCTCGCGGAGCCCGTCGAGTTCGGCCGCGGCGGCTGTCAGCTGGGCCATCACCTGCTCGGCGTGCCCGGCCAGGACGTGCCCGGCCCGAGTGAGCCGGACGCCTCGGCCCCGCGGTTCGAGCAGGTCGTGGCCGGTCTCGCGTTCGAGCTTGGCGAGCTGCTGCGACACCCCCGAGGGCGTCACGTGCATGGCCTCGGCGGCGGCCGCGATCGAGCCGTGCACGGCCACCGCGTGCAGGGCGCGCAGACGTTCCACGTTCATCGTCACAGTAGTGATGCTACCGTCTTTTGCTTACGATCATTCGCTTGTGCTAAAGGGTCACTTGACGGCAGCGTGGTGCGCATGCAACGGATCGACCCGCGGCTGCTCGTGATCGCCGGCGCCGCCTTCATCTCGGTGTCGGCGATCCTGTTCCGGCAGTCCGGCGTCTCGTCCGGGACGGCGGCGTTCTTCCGGTGCGCGCTCGCGTTGCCCGTGCTGGTGCCCCTGGCCCGCTGGGAGAGGCGCCGGGCGGGGCCGCGCCGTCGCGCCGGGATCGACGTTCTCGCGGGGCTGCTGCTCGGCGGCGACCTCGTGCTGTGGGGCGCGTCGATCGACGGCGTCGGGGCGGGAATCGCGACGGTCCTGGTGAACGTCCAGGTCGTCGTGGTCCCGCTGCTGGCGTTCGCGGTGTTCGGGGAGCGGCCCTCACGGGCCTTCGCGCCGGCCGTGCCGGCGCTGCTGGTCGGTGTCGCGCTGGCCGGCGGGCTCGCGGGGCACGGCACGGGCGGGACGGACCCGGTGCTCGGGTCGCTGTTCGGCGTGGGCGCCGGGCTTACCTACGGCGGCTACCTCTTCCTCACCCGCCTCGCCGGGCGAGGCCAGGAGCACCGGGCGCAGCCCGTCCTGCTGTCGACGCTGGGCGCGGGGGCGGCCTCTCTCGCGATCGGCGGCTCGTGGCAGGGCTTCGACCTCGCGCCGGGATGGTCCGCCCTCGGCTGGCTCGCCGCACTGGCCATGACGGGGCAGGTGTGCGGCTGGGTGCTGATCGGTGCGGCATTGCCCCGGCTGGCCGCCGACGTCGCCGGCACCCTCCTGCTGCTTCAGCCGGTCCTGGCGGTAGCCCTCGGCGCGGTGATCCTCGGCGAACGGCCCGGCCCGGCGCAGCTCGCGGGGTGCGGCCTCGTCGTCGCCGCCGTCTGGCTGGCGGGCAGGGGTAGCGTTTCTCCGCGTGACGAGTCCGGAATGGGCCCCCGAGCGCGAGGTGACGCCCGAACTGGCGGGCACGCTGATCGCGCGGAGGTTCCCTGAACTGCGCGGCGCCCCGGTGGAGCGCCTCGCCAGCGGCTGGGACAACACCGTTTTCCTCGTCGGCGGGGACTGGGTGTTCCGGTTCCCGCGCCGGCAGATGGCGATCCCGGGGGTCGAGCGCGAGATCGCGGTGCTGCCCGTCCTGGCGCCACGGCTGCCGCTGCCGGTGCCCGTGCCGCGCTTCGCCGGGGCGCCGTCGGACGACTTCCCGTGGCCGTTCTGGGGCGCGCGGCGCATCCCGGGCCGCGAGCTCGCCGACGTGCGGCCGGCGGACGGGGACCGGGTCGTCCTCGCCGCCGAGACCGGGGCCTTCCTGCGGGCCCTGCACGACCCTGCCCTGGCCCGGGAGGCGGGGGAGGGCCTGCCGTTCGATCCGATGGGCCGCGCCGACCCCGCCGGGCGCGCGTCGCGCACCTACGGCCGCCTGGACGCGATCGCCGCCGGAGGGGTGTGGGAACGGGATCCGGCCGTCGAGGAGTTCCTGGCGGCGGCCCAGGGCTGGGACGCGCCGGGCGGGGAACCGGTGATCGTCCATGGGGATCTGCACGTCCGGCATCTCCTGCTCACCGCCGACGGCCATGCGGCGGGAGTGATCGACTGGGGGGACGTCTGCCTCGGCGCCCCGGCCGTGGACCTGTCGCTGGCCTACGCGGGGTTCGAAGGCGCCGCGCGGGAGGCGTTCCTCGCGGAGTACGGGCCGGTGCCGGGGGAGCAGGAGGCCGCCGCGCGCACCCTGGCGCTGAACCTCACCGCGGCGCTGGCCGAGTACGCGGTGTCCACCGGGCGGGACGCGCTGCTCGCCGAGGCGCTCGCCGGGCTCGGACGCGCCCTCAGCTGAGACCGGGGCTCAGGGTGTCCATGTAGACGCGGATCGTGGTGCCCTCCGGCCCGGTGTGGACGCGGACCAGGTCGGCGATGTGGTTGACCATGAGGATGCCGCGGCCGCCGTTCGGGCTCATGTCCGCGGGGCGGCGCCCGGCGAGCGGGTCGCTGATCGTCCCGGCATCGCTGACCTCGCAGACGACGTGCCCGTTCTCCGCCCAGAGCCGCGCGGTGCCCGTGCCGCCGCCGTGCAGGCAGGAGTTGGCGGCCAGCTCGTTCACGGCGAGTTCGAGGTCGCCGACGGCTCTGGCGCCGAGGCCGAACCGCGTCCCCCAGTGGCAGGCGAACTCGCGGACGAGGGAGAGCGCGTCGATGTCGAAGCTCATCGCGACCGCCTCGGCGGGCTCGGCGGGCTCGGGCAGCGGCAGGTTGTAGTCGCCGATGACACGGTGCGGCGCGTAGTCGCCGCTCGGACGCAGGCCGTACCGGTCGATCACGACCGGATGGGTGGCGCGGGCGTCGGCGATCGCCACCGGGTCCAGCCGGGCCACGTCGTAGGGGCACAGGATCGTCGCCTCGCGCCCCGCGAAAGCCAGGTTGATCAGCGCCTCGTGCTGCGCGCAGGCCGGGTACTCGGTCGCCGAGCGACCGGGCCAGACGGGCTCGCCGATGATCCGCACCCGGCCTCCGGCGTGCCGGTCGGCGAAGTGTCGCAGCACCCCCGGGATGATGCGCCCGGGATTGCGGCCCGCCTCCGCCATGTCGATCCAGGTCACCTGACCGGCGGCCGCGCCGAGGGCGCCGCCGAGCTGGGCCGTGCGGGCGCCGGGCACCGCCACGGCCACCGGCTCGCCCGCGTCGAGCCCGGCGCGGATGAACGGCACGGTGCCCGCGAGGTACTCCTCGTCACCGCGGTAGAAGAGCGCGGGGTGGACGAACGCCTCCTCGTGTGCCACGCCCGTTCCGCCGGGCCTGAGGCTCATCGTTCGGTCGCTCCGTCCGGTGCCGCCGTCTCGTGCATTCGATCGAGAATACGCGTCGGAGGGAAGCCGTACGAGCAGGGCCATGCGGACATCCCCCGAGGTCAGCCGATCTGATGTTCCGAATCAGCGGTACCCGCGAAGCGCCCTCCGAAAACAGACAATATCCGGACCAATCACGTCCGGCGCCGCCGTGTCGCTCTCCCGCCACCACATGACCGAGGGGTCATTAGCCGGGCAGGAGGACCGCGTCGACGACGTCGGTCAGCCGCCCGCGCCCGCGGTGGGCGGCGCGCTGCAGTTCCGCTCCCGTACCGCCGGCGACCAGGCGCCGGACCCCGCGGGCGACCACGTCGAGGTCGCCGGTCTCGCGCAGCGCGGGCAGCACGTGCGCCAGCAGGTCGCCCGCCTGCTCGCCGAAGCTCGCGGGCCGTCCCGTGCGCACGTCCAGGCCCCGCCCGGCCGGTCCGTGCCGCGCCGCCAGCCAGTAGGCCGCGCGCAGCATCTCGGAGGGCGGGTCGGGCGCCCGCTCGCCGGCGTCCACCGCGTCGGACGACACCTGCACCAGCGCCCGGACGAGTGCGGCGAACACCGAGGCCTC
This sequence comes from Actinomadura sp. NPDC023710, assembly GCF_040639875.1. Classification (NCBI taxonomy): domain Bacteria; kingdom Bacillati; phylum Actinomycetota; class Actinomycetes; order Streptosporangiales; family Thermomonosporaceae; genus Actinomadura; species Actinomadura sp. NPDC023710. Next base: position 103,126 of record NZ_JBFAGB010000022.1, on the reverse strand, counting down.
GCCGGCCGTCGGGGCGACGTCCGCGAGCCGGACCTCGATCGTGGGCAGCCGCGCCGACGGCCGGACGTCCCAGAAGATCGTCCCGGAGTCCATCAGGGCACCGCATTCGAGCAGCGCCCCGACGAGGTCGTCGTAGTGGCCCGCCGACGCGAAGTAGGGCGGAGGCCCCGCCACCGGCCACCGCGCCCAGGCCAGCGCCCGCCAGCAGGCGTGGCCGGTGTCGCGTCCCGCCCAGTACGGCGAGTTCGCCGCCAGGGCCAGCAGCGTCGGCAGCCAGGGGCGCAGATGGTTGCTGACCTGGACGGCGCGCTCGCGGTCGGGCATCTCGACGTGGACATGGCACGAGCAGATGCTCTGCTCGTCGTCCAGGCCGCGGTAGACGGCGAGGCTCTCGGCGTAGCGGGCGCCGCGGGCGATCGGGGCGGGCACGAGGTCCCCCAGCACGGGCGTCCCGGTCGCGGCGAGCCGGACGCCCTCCGCCGCCGCGGCGGCGGCCATCACCGCCCGCATCGAGCGGATCTGCTCGCCGAGCTTGTCCAGGTCGTCGCACGGCGAGGTCTTGGCCTCGGCGAGGTAGGCGACGAGTTCGGTGGAGGCGCGCTCGCCCAGTGCCGCGCCCGCCCGGCGCACCACGGCGGCGGCACGGGGGACGACCCCCCGGGAGACGGGATCGACGACGAAGTACTCTTCCTCGATTCCGAATCGCAGGGCCATCCCACCACCTCGGGCTCGGTCCTTCGACGCTACGTCGCCGCCGCGCCGTGCGCACCTGCCGGACGGTCCGGAATAGGTGGAAAGGGATCTCTTTGACCTTCTTTGACCCGGCGCTCAGCGGGCACTGTCCGGGGAGACGCAGTGGAAGGAAAGGGAGGTGAGATCGGATGCCCGGCTCGACTCCGATCGGCGTGCTCGTCATCCTGGTCGCCGTCGCCGTGTTCGTCCTGGCGGGGCTGTTCTACCTCGGCGACAAGCGCAAAGGCCCGCCCAACGGCTCGGATCGCGGCCGCTGAGACGGGCCGCCGGCGCGTGCCGCGCGCGGGCCCCCGGCCGCCCTCAGGGGCCGGGGTCCACGAAGTACATCGACAGTGCGATGAGGTGCGTGACGACGACCACGCCGATGCCGAAGAAGAACAGCATCTTGGCGGGGCCGTGCGGGAAGACGGTCCCCGGCTTGAGCGGTCCGCGCTCGCGCTGCCGCGCGGCGATCCGCTCCTCGATCGGAGGCCGGCCGAACACCGCTACCCCCGGGGCTCGTCGACCACGACGTCGGTCATGATGTCGACGGCCAGTGCGATGACGCCGCCGACCGCGACGAGTGCGGCGCCCACTCCGAACACGACCCAGTCGGGGCCCAGGGTGATGCCGACGCCGCCGATGGCGAAACCGATGAAGATGATGGCCACGGCGACCCAGGACTTGGGACGCCCGGCGTGGCTGCCAGTCGACATGCGTTCGTCTTCCCTCTGCAAGGTTCGGGGGCTGGGGTCTACGACGCCGAACTCTAGCAACGCCCCTAGCCACGGGGCCTTCGGGGGTACCCGAAGATCGCCCCGTGGCCGGGGGAGCCGCCACCGGGCGGGACGGATCAGACGAACGCCCCCAGACCGGTCGCCGCGCGTCCGACGATCAGCGTGTTGATCTCCCGGGTGCCCTCGTAGGAGTAGAGGGCCTCGGCGTCGGCGACGAACCGGCCGATGCCGTAGTCGAGGACGATCCCGTTGCCCGCCATCAGCTCGCGCGCCCAGCCGACCGCCTCGCGCATGCGGCTGGTGCAGTAGGCCTTGGCGAGCGCGGAGTGCTCGTCGCGGTAGAGGCCCTCGTCCTGGAGCTGGGCGAGCCGCACCACCATGCCGAGGGAGGCGGTGGCGTTGCCGAGCATCCTGACCAGAAGGTCCTGGACGAGCTGGAACTTGGCGATCGGCCGCCCGAACTGCTCGCGCTCCACCGCGTAGTCGCGGGCGATCTCGTAGGCGGCGAGCATCACCCCGACGGCCTGCCAGGCGACGCCGCTGCGGGTCTGGCGCAGGATCGCGGCGGTGTCCCGGAACCCGTTCGCCCCGGCCAGCCGGTCGGACTCGGGGACCCGGCAGTCCTCCAGGAGGATGTCGGCGTTCTGCACGGTCCGCAGCGCGATCTTGTTCTCGATCCGGGTCGCGGTGAACCCGGGTGCGCCCTTCGCGACCACGAACCCCTTCACCTGGTCGTCGGCCTCGTCCCTGGCCCACACGACGGTGTGGTCGGCGAAGGTGGCGTTGCCGATCCAGCGCTTGGCGCCGTTCAGCACCCAGTGGTCGCCGTCGCGCCGCGCCGTGGTGCGCAGGCCCAGGGCGACGTCCGAACCGCCCTCCGGCTCGGTGAGCGCGAACGCGCCGATCTTCTCCATCCGCCCCATCGCGGGCAGCCAGCGCTCGCGCTGCTCCGGGGAGCCGCACCGCCCGATGCTGCCCATCGCGAGCCCGGCGTGCACTCCGAAGAACGTCGCCATGGACGGATCCACGCGGGCCATGTCCATCGCGAGGAACCCGGTGAGCAGGCTGCTCGGCTTGTCGCCCGGGCACTCGTCGTAGGCCAGGCCGGCGATGCCGAGCTCCCCGTACTGCGGGATCAGGTCGAACGGGAACTCCGCCCGCCCCCAGCAGTCGTTGGCGATCGGCGCGATCTTCGCCTCCAGGAAGCCGCGCACCCTCCCGAGGATCTCCTTCTCCCGCTCGTCGAGGAGTTCCTGCATGTGGTAGAGGTCGCCGGGGAGTGATTCCAGGGTCATGACCACCCCTCTTCCCGGACCGCGCCCCGCTAACCGGCCGTCCGCGCCCGCCGGCCGGGGGCCCGCGCCGGGCGCCGCGTACTGGTCAGCGGGACCCGGTTTCGAGCCGGATTCGGTCGCTCACCTACGATCCAGGACATGACGGTGCCGCCTGAGGAACTCGAACTGGCCGCCGCCTTCCCCACGGCCGACCGCGACCGGTGGCGGGAGATGGTGAAGGGGGTGCTGCGCAGGTCCGGCGCGGCGGGCGAGGACACCCCCCTCGACGAGATCGAGGGTCTGCTGACCCGGGACTCCTACGACGGAGTGCCCATCGCCGCGCTCTACACCCGCGACGACGCGCCGCCCGGACGTCCCGGGCTGGCCCCCTACGTGCGCGAGGTGCGCCCCGACGGCGAGGGGATCGCCGGATGGGACGTCCGGCAGCGGCACGCACACCCCGACCCGGCCGTCACCCGCGAGGCGATCCTCGCCGACCTGGAGAACGGCGCCACCTCCGTGTGGCTGCGGCTCGGCGAGGGCGGCCTGCCCGTGGCCGCGCTCCCCGAGGCGCTGCGCGGCGTCCTGCTCGACCTGGCCCCCGTGGTGCTGGACGCGGGGGCGTCGGCGGGCGAGGCCGCGGAGGCGTTCCTGGCCCTGGTCGCCGAGCGCGGGAACGCGGCCGTCGCGTCCGGCAGTCTCGGTGCCGACCCGCTCGGCCTCGCGGCGCGCACCGGCACGCCAGGTTCGCTGGACGAGGCCGCCGCGCTCGCCGTCCGCTGCGTCCGCGAGTTCCCCGGGCTGCGCGCGGTCGTCGCCGACGGGACCCCGTACCACGACGCGGGCGGCGGAGACGCCGAGGAACTGGGCGCCGCCGTCGCCGCCGGCGTCGCGTACCTGCGCGCCCTGACCGGCGCCGGGCTGAGCGTGGACGAGGCGTTCGGGCAGATCGAGTTCCGCCTCGCCGTCAACGCCGACCAGTTCGCCTCGATCGCCAAGCTCCGCGCCGCGCGCCGCCTGTGGGCGCGGGTGGCGGAGGTCAGCGGCGCCGCGGAGGGCACCGCCGCGCGCGTCCACGCGGTCACCTCGTCGGCGATGATGACGCGGCGCGACCCGTGGGTGAACATGCTGCGCACCACCATCGCGACGTTCGCCGCCGGGGTCGGCGGCGCGGACGCGGTCACCGTCCAGCCGTTCGACGCCCGCCTCGGCCTGCCCGACGGCTTCGCCCGGCGCATCGCCCGCAACACCCAGACGCTGCTGCTGGAGGAATCGAGCCTCGCCCGCGTCGTCGACCCGGCGGGCGGCTCCTGGTACGCCGAGAGCCTCACCGAGGGGCTCGCCCAGGCCGCCTGGACCTGGTTCACCGAGATCGAGAAGGCCGGGGGCCTGGCCGCCGCCCTCGACTCGGGCCTCGTCGCCCGCCGCCTCGCCGCCACCTGGGAGCGGCGGCGCAAGGACGTCGCCCGCCGCAAGGCGCCGCTCACCGGCATCAGCGAGTTCCCCGACCTCACCGAGACGCCGCCTCAGCGCGACCCGGCGCCACCGGAGCCCGGCGGCGGCCTCCCGACCGTCGCCTACGCGCAGGACTTCGAGGCCCTGCGCGATCGCTCCGACGCCCACGCCGAGGCCACCGGCGCCCCTCCGAAGGTCTTCCTCGCGACGCTCGGGCCGATCGCCGTCCACACGGCGCGCGCGTCGTTCGCCGCCAACCTCTTCCAGGCAGGCGGGATCGAGACGATCACGGGCGCCCCCGAGGAGTTCGGGACGTCCGGCGCCGCGGTCGCCTGCATCTGCTCCAGCGACGCCCTCTACGAGGAGGGCGCCGCGGAGGCCGCGCGGGTTCTGCGGGACGCGGGTGCGGTGAAGGTCTGGCTGGCGGGTAAGGGAACCTACGAGGGGGTCGACGCCCGCGTGCACGCGGGATGCGACGCGATCGAGGTGCTGGAGACCACCCTCCACGATCTGGGAGTGAACGAATGATCCCCGACTTCGCCGAGGTCGACCTCGGGACGGCGCCCTCCGCCGACGAGGCCGCCAAGCGGTGGCGCGCCGCGGTCGCCGACGCCACCGGCGCCGACCCGGAGGCCCAGACCTGGGACACCCCGGAGGGCATCGGCGTCAAGCCCCTCTACACCGGCGACGACCTGGCCGGGCTCGACTTCCTCGGCACCTATCCGGGCATCGCGCCGTTCCTGCGCGGCCCCTATCCGGCGATGTACGCCACCCAGCCGTGGACGATCCGGCAGTACGCCGGCTTCTCCACCGCCGAGGAGTCCAACGCCTTCTACCGGCGCAACCTCGCGGCCGGGCAGAAGGGCCTGTCGGTGGCGTTCGACCTGGCCACGCACCGCGGCTACGACTCCGACCACCCGCGCGTGGCCGGCGACGTCGGCATGGCCGGGGTCGCGATCGACTCCATCTACGACATGCGGCAGCTCTTCGACGGCATCCCGCTGGACCGGATGAGCGTGTCGATGACCATGAACGGCGCCGTCCTGCCCGTCCTCGCGCTGTACATCGCCGCCGCGCAGGAGCAGGGGGTGGAGCCGGAGGCGCTCGCGGGGACCATCCAGAACGACATCCTCAAGGAGTTCATGGTCCGCAACACCTACATCTACCCGCCGCAGCCGTCCATGCGGATCATCTCCGACATCTTCGCGTTCACCTCGCAGCGGATGCCGAAGTACAACTCCATCTCGATCTCCGGCTACCACATCCAGGAGGCCGGGGCCACCGCCGACCTGGAGCTCGCCTACACGCTCGCCGACGGCGTCGAGTACATCCGCGCCGGGCGCGAGGCGGGCCTCGACATCGACGCGTTCGCGCCGCGCCTGTCGTTCTTCTGGGCGATCGGGATGAACTTCTTCATGGAGGTCGCCAAGCTCCGCGCCGCGCGGCTGCTGTGGGCGAGGCTGGTGAAGACGTTCGGGCCGCGCAACCCCAAGTCGCTGTCGCTGCGGACGCACTCGCAGACGTCCGGCTGGTCGCTGACCGCGCAGGACGTGTTCAACAACGTCGCCCGCACCTGCGTCGAGGCCATGGCCGCCACGCAGGGGCACACCCAGTCCCTGCACACCAACGCCCTGGACGAGGCCCTCGCGCTGCCGACCGACTTCTCGGCCCGTATCGCCCGCAACACCCAGCTCGTCCTGCAGCAGGAGTCCGGGACGACCCGCACCATCGACCCCTGGGGCGGCAGCGCCTACGTCGAGCGGCTCACCTACGACCTCGCCCGCCGCGCCTGGGGCCACATCACCGAGGTCGAGCAGGCCGGCGGCATGGCCAAGGCGATCGACGAGGGGCTGCCCAAGCTGCGCATCGAGGAGGCCGCCGCCCGCACCCAGGCCCGCATCGACTCCGGGCGGCAGCCCGTCATCGGCGTCAACAAGTACCGGCCCGACGTCGAGCAGGAGATCGAGGTCCTCAAGGTCGACAACGCCTCCGTCCGCGCGCAGCAGATCGACAAGCTGCGCCGGCTGCGCGAGGAGCGCGACGAGACCGTGACGCGGGCCGCGCTGGAGGCGCTCACCCGCACCGCCGAGGCCGCCGAGGACGGCACCCGCCCGCAGGGCCTGGAGCACAACCTGCTCGCGCTCGCCATCGACGCCGCCCGGGCCAAGGCCACCGTCGGCGAGATCTCCGACGCCCTGGAGCGGGCCTACGGGCGGCACGCGGCGCAGATCCGTACGATCTCCGGTGTGTACCGGGAAGAGGCGGGGCGGGTGACGGGCATCGAGAGGGCGCGGGCCGCGGCCGCCGCCTTCGAGGAGGCCGAGGGCCGCCGCCCCCGCATCCTCGTGGCCAAGATGGGGCAGGACGGCCACGACCGCGGCCAGAAGGTGATCGCGACCGGGTTCGCCGACCTCGGCTTCGACGTCGACGTGGGCCCGCTGTTCCAGACCCCCGGCGAGGTGGCCCTGCAGGCCGTCGAGGCCGACGTGCACATCGTCGGCGTCAACTCGCTCGCCGCCGGCCACCTGACGCTGGTCCCCGCGCTGCGCGAGGAGCTGGCCGCGCTGGGCCGCGGCGACATCATGATCGTCGTCGGCGGCGTCATCCCGCCCGGGGACTTCGAGGAGCTGCGCGCCGCCGGCGCCTCGGCGATCTTCCCGCCCGGCACCGTCCTGGCCGACGCGGCGATCGGCCTGCTGGAGGAGCTCACCGCCGCGCTCGGGCACGCCGTGCCCGAGCACTCCTGAGGAGCGCCGCGGGAGTGACGAGGGAAGGCGGCGCCGCGGGGCGCCCGGCGGGCGCTCGGAGAGCGTCGTGAGCGCGCCGGGCCTCGACGACTACGCGGCCGGGGTGCGAGACGGGTCTCGGGCGTGGATCGCGCGGGCGATCACGCTGGTGGAGTCGGCCCGCCCGGACCACCGGGAGCTGGCGCAGAACCTGCTGGTCGAGCTGACACCGCACGCCGGGAACGCCCGCCGCGTCGGGATCACCGGCGTGCCCGGGGTCGGCAAGTCCACGTTCATCGACGCGCTCGGCACCCGGCTGACGGGGGAGGGCGAGAAGGTCGCGGTCCTCGCCGTGGACCCGTCCTCCACCCGGACGGGCGGCAGCATCCTCGGGGACAAGACCCGCATGCACCGCCTCGCGACCGATCCGTCCGCGTTCATCCGCCCCTCGCCCACCGCCGGGACGCTCGGCGGCGTCGCGAAGGCCACCCGCGAGGCGATGGTGGTCATGGAGGCCGCCGGGTACGACGTCGTCCTGGTGGAGACGGTCGGCGTCGGGCAGTCCGAGACCGCCGTCGCCGAGATGGTCGACTCCTTCCTTTTCCTCACCCTCGCCCGCACCGGCGACCAGCTCCAGGGGATCAAGAAGGGCGTCCTGGAGCTGGCCGACGTCATCGCGGTGAACAAGGCCGACGGCGAGCACAGGAGAGAGGCCGAGCGCGCCGCCCGCGAGCTGGCGGGAGCGCTGCGTCTGCTGCGCAGCGACGAGCGCACCCGCGCCACCCCGGTCCTGACGTGCAGCGCCAAGGAGGGCACCGGGCTGGAGGAGGTGTGGGGCGCGCTCGTGGAGCACCAGGACCGGCTCCGCGAGTCCGGCGAGCTGGAGGCCCGGCGGCGCCGCCAGCAGGTCGGGTGGACGTGGGCGCTGGTCCGCGAGCGGCTGCTGTCCGACCTGCGCGGGCATCCCGGCGTCCGGGAGGCCGCGCCCGGCCTGGAGCGGGAGGTCGCGGAGGGGACGCTGACGCCCGCGCTGGCCGCCGAGCGCATCCTGGAGGCGTTCTCGCGGGACCGCTGAACGGGGTTCCCGTATGTCCGAAACCTTGGGTTGTCCCAGGTCCCGGTCGCGGCGGACGGGGATCAGGTACAAAAGTCGGATGGACGTCATCGCGCTCGATGATCCGACGGACGCGCAGATCCGGGGGTGGCACTCGGTGCTCGCCGCCGTCCACGCGGCCGAGCCGGACGGCGACCCCGCGCCCGACCCCGAGCGGACGGCGCGGCTGCTGCTCGGCGCGGAGGCCGGCTCGCGGCAGCGGCTGTGGGCGGCGGCCGCCGGCGGACCGGGGGCGGCGGGCGGCGCCCTGGCCGCGGTGGCGGCGCTGCGGCTGCCCGGCGAGCCCGGCGCCGACCGCCCCGGCGAGGTCGACATCCAGGTCCGCCCCGAGCACCGGCGGCGCGGGCTCGGCGCCCGGCTCCTCGCCGCGGCCGCGGCGGGGCTGCGCGCCGACGGCCGCTCCAGCGTGATCGCGCAGGTCCTCGCGGGCACCCCGGCCGTCCCGTTCCTGGAGTCGCACGGCTTCGAGTGCGTGCTGACCCTGCGCGGCATGCTGCTGCGGCTGGACGACGTCCCCGCCGAGCGCGTGGCGCGGCTGCTGGCCGAGGCGCCCGCCGGGTACCGGCTCGTGCGCTGGCGGGGCGTGGTGCCGGACGAGCACGCCGGCGCCCTCGCCCGCGCCAAGCACGCCATGGCCGACTTCGCCGAGTACGAGGGGACGCCCTGGGACGCGCACCGCGTCCGCGAGATGGCCGAGATCGTCGCCAAGCGCGGCGACGACCTCTACACGGTCGCGGCGCTGTCCGGAGGCGTCATCGCCGGGTTCACCGAGGTCGTGGTGCCGGCCGGGTCTGCCGGGCGCGCGGCGCAGTACGACACGGCGGTGCTGCCCGAGCACCGCGGCAGGCGGCTCGGCATCTGGGTGAAGGCGGCGATGCTGCGCTGGCTGGAGGAGGAGTGCCCCGGCGTGCGGGAAATCGAAACGGACAATTCCGGCGACAACGCTCACATGATCGCCGTGAACGAGGAGCTCGGCTTCCGCCTGGAGCGCGAGTCCCTGGAGTTCCAGGCCGCCGTGTCCGCCCTCCCCGCCGCCGGTCGCTGACCGGAAAACACGTTGCCCCCGCGGCCCGCCGCTGGGCATTCTCATGGAGGCCTTCCGGGAAATGCCCGGAAGGCGGAGAATTGCCGAAGCATTTCCTCGTAGTTCAACGGCAGAACGCCGCACTGTTAATGCGGATATCCAGGTTCGAATCCTGGCGGGGGAGCGGCACGGGCTAGGGAGGTGACCCGGTGAACGTGCTCGTCCTGAACGCGTCGTACGAACCCATGCAGAGGGTCGATCTGCGGCACGCCATCCGCATGCTGGTGCGCGAGGTGGCCGTGGTCGAGGAGGCGGAGGAGGGCCGCACCTTCGGCCGCTTCCCGGTCCCGCGGGTCCTGCGGCTCGTCCGCTACGTCGCGATGCGCTGGAGGCACGGCAGGCGCCCGCCCTGGAGCAAGCGCGGCGTGTACCTGCGCGACGAGGGCCGCTGCTGCTACTGCGGGAAGCGCGGCAACACGATCGACCACGTCCACCCGCAGTCCCGCGGCGGCGCGGACACCTGGGAGAACACCGTCCTGGCGTGCGGCAGGTGCAACAACCGCAAGGGGGACCGGACGCTCGCCGAGGCCGGGCTGCGGCTGCTGTCGCGGCCGCGGGTGCCCCGCTGGGAGGAACTCGTCGGGTCGTGACGGGAGGCGCCGGGTCCGCCCGGCGCCGTCGGGGGAGGGGCCGGACCGCGTCGTGCGGTCCGGCCCCTGGCCTCTCGCCGCGGCGCCGTCCGGTAGCCCGCACGTGACTCTGTGTGTTTTGTGAAGCTTGTGAGGCAATTAGGGCGATTGTGGTAATGTGCCGCCAATCTTGAGCTTTGTTATCTAGGAGAGATCTGTGGCGGCCCTCGATCCCCCCGGCAGGACTGCCCGCCCCCCGCGCGGGCGCAGAACGGCGAAGCGCCTCGCGGCGCTCGCCCTCGCGGCGGGCGTCTCGGCGGCGCTGCCGCCGGTGTCCGGGAGCGCGGCGGCCCTCCCGCAGGAGCCGAAGGACCTGAAGAAGGAGTACGCCAAGCTCAAGGTGCGCTCGGAGAAGCTCTCCAAGGAGTACCGGGGCGAGCTCGTCTCGCTCGAGGAGGCGAAGAAGGCCGCCGTCCGCGCCGGCGCGGACGCGACCAGGGCCGGCCGCGAGTACGACGCCGCCCGCGTCGACGTGGCCCGCCTGGCGTCCTCCACCTACATGACCGGCCGTCTCGACGTGATCCCGATGATCTCCTCGGCCGAGCCGGGCGCCGCCGTCCGCGACGCCGCCGTGATCGAGCACATCAGCCGCAACAACGGCCGCCGCATCCAGACCCTGGAGGCGCTGAACACCAGGGCGGTCCAGTCGCAGGCGACGGCCAGGAAGAAGCTGGACGCGGTCGAGAAGGAGATCGACGACCTGGAGGGCCAGCGCGCCCGCGTCAAGAAGCTGCTCGCCAAGTACAAGCCGGAGGCGACCCGCACCACAGTCCCCGCCGGCGGCGGCCGCCCGGACGGGGCGAGCGGCACGAAGTCCCCGATCGTCGGCAACTCGATGACCGCGCGGATGCGCACCGCGCTGCTGGCCATCGACGGAAAGTTCGGCGCGTTCCCCACCATCGGCTGCTCGCGCCCCGGCGACCCGCAGGACCACGGCTCGGGCCGGGCCTGCGACTTCATGGAGAGCACCGGCGGCAAGATGCCGAGCGCCTCCGCCCAGGCGCACGGCGACCGCGTCGCCCAGTACGTGATCGACAACGCGTCCCGCCTCGGCATCAAGTACGTCATCTGGAAGCAGCGCATCTACGACATGCGCGGCAGTGGCGGCTGGCGCCAGATGGAGGACCGGGGCAGCGTCACCCAGAACCACTTCGACCACGTCCACGTCTCCGTGCTCTGACGGGACCGCGCCCTCAGGCGCGGCCGCCGGAGGGCCGCGCGGGCGCCCTTACCGATCGCCGAGTTCGACGACGGCGGACTCGCGGGCGGAGCGGGCGGCCGCCTCGATGACCTCCAGCCCGGTGATCGCCTCGGCGAGGGTGACCGGGGGCGGCGCGCCGTCCCGCAGGGTGCGCAGGACGCCCGCGTAGAAGTCGTGGTAGGCCCCGGCGGCCGTGGGCTCGGGGGTCTCGTGCCCGGGCGTGCCGAGCAGGCCGCTGGACCCGGGCGGGGCGATGCCGTAGCCGGGGTCCTTGGGGGTGAGGCCCGCGCGGAGCTGCTCCTCCTGGACGTCCATGCCCGAGACCGTGTACGCCGCGCTGCCGCCGAGGACGCGGAAGCGCGGGCCCAGCTCGGCCGCGGTGGCGCTCATCCACAGGTGCGACCGGGCGCCGCCCGGGTGGGTCAGGGCCACGAACACGTCGTCGGGGGCCGCGGCTCCCGGGCGGCGGGCGTCGATCTCGGCGTAGACGCGGTCCGGGGGGCCGAGCAGCGCGATCGCCTGGTCGACGAGGTGGGATCCGAGGTCGAACAGGATGCCGCCCGCGTCGCGGGGGTCGGCGCTCTCCTTCCAGCTCTCCCTGACCTCCGGCCGCCAGCGCTCGAATCGCGACTCCAGGCGCCGGACGTCGCCGAGGGCGCCCGAGGAGACCAGCCGCCGCACCGTCTGGAAGTCGCCGTCCCAGCGGCGGTTGTGGAAGGGGAAGACCGGCAGCCCCCGGACGGCGCTCAGCGCGGCGAGGGAGCGGGCTTCGGCCGAGGCGGCGGCGACGGGCTTGTCCACGACGACGGGAAGGCCCGAGGTCAGCGCGGTCCGGGCCAGCGGCACGTGCTGCCGGTTGGGGGCGGTGACCACCACCAGGTCGCAGGCGCCCGACGCCCCCCACAGCCGGTCCACGCTGTCGAGGACCTCCGCCTCCGGGTACCGCTCGCGCACGGCCCGCTGCCGCTCCGGTGCGCCGGTCACGACCGCGGCCAGCCGCATCCCCGGCACGGACGAGATCAGCGGGGCGTGGAACACCGAGCCGCCGGTGCCGAATCCGATCAGGGCAACACGCAGATCCATGTCCCGATCATGACCGATGGCGGGGCGGCGACCGGGCGGCGGGGGCCCGATCGGCGGGTCCGGTCCCGCACGGCGGGGCCGGATCCACGTAGGCTTTCGTACGGGGTTGTGCCGGATCGAGGGGGACATGTTGTCCAAACCAGTGCTGCTGACGGTCGACGACGACCCGGGTGTGTCCCGGGCCGTGGCGCGGGACCTGCGCCGCCGGTACGCCGAGGCGTACCGGATCGTGCGCGCCGAGTCGGGCGGGCAGGCCCTGGACGCGCTGAGCGAACTGCGGCTGCGCGGCGACGACACGGCCGTGCTGCTCGCCGACTACCGGATGCCCGGGATGGACGGCGTGGAGTTCCTGGAACGCGCCATGGACCTGTTCCCGTTCGCGCGGCGGGTCCTGCTCACCGCCTACGCCGACACGGACGCGGCGATCCGCGCGATCAACGACGTCGACCTCGACCACTACATGCTGAAGCCGTGGAACCCGCCGGAGGAGAAGTTCTACCCGGTGATCGACGAGCAGCTGGACGCCTGGGCGCGCGTCGACCGGCGCCCGCCGGGCGAGCTGCGGGTGGTGGGGCACCGCTGGTCGGCCCGCTGCTACGAGGTCCGCGACTTCCTGGCCCGCCACCAGGTGCCCTACACCTGGCTGATGGACGGCGACCCCGAGGGCGCCCAGCTGCTCGCGGCGGCCGCGTGCCCGGAGCTGCCGCTGATCGTGACCGCGGACGGGGCGACGCTGTCGGCCCCGTCCGACGCCGAGCTGGTCGCCGCGGTCGGGCTGCCGAGCACCCCGTCCACCGGCTTCTACGACCTGATCGTCGTCGGCGGGGGCCCGTCCGGGCTCGGCGCGGCCGTGTACGGCGCGTCCGAGGGCCTGAAGACGGTGGTCGTGGAGCGCCGCGCCCTCGGCGGCCAGGCAGGGCAGAGCTCCCGCATCGAGAACTACCTCGGCTTCCCCGACGGGGTGAGCGGCGCGCAGCTCGCCGACCGGGCCCGCCGCCAGGCCGACCGGTTCGGCGCCGAGCTGCTGCAGGCCGGCGAGGTGACCGCGCTGGAGTCGCGGGGCACGGCCCGGGTGGCGCGGCTGTCGGACGGCACCGAGATCGCCGCGCACGCCGTCATCCTCGCCACCGGCGTCTCCTACCGGCGCCTCAACGCGCAGGGCGTGGACGACTTCGTCGGGCGCGGCGTGTACTACGGCGCCGCGCTCACCGAGGCGCCGTCCTGCAAGGACGAGGAGGTCGCCGTCGTCGGCGGCGCCAACTCCGCGGGCCAGGCGGCCGTGCACCTGGCCAAGTACGCCAGGAAGGTGCACATCATCGTCCGGGCCGACGACCTGGAGAAGTCGATGTCGCACTACCTGGTCGAGCAGATCGCGGCGACGCCCAACATCGAGGTGCACACCGGCAAGACGGTGTGCGCGGCGGAGGGCGCCGACCGGCTGGAACGGCTCACGTTCGCGTGGCCGGGCGGCAAGAAGACCATCGACGCGCACTGGCTGTTCGTGTTCATCGGCGCGGAACCGGGCACGGAGTGGCTGGACGGCTTCGTGGAGCGCGACGTGCGCGGGTACGTCCTGACCGGGCCCGACCTCGTCGGCGGCGGCCGCCGCCCCGCCGGGTGGCCGCTCGCCCGCCAGCCCTACCACCTGGAGACCAGCGTCCCCGGGGTGTTCGCGGCGGGCGACGTCCGCTCGGAGTCGATGAAGCGGGTGGCGTCCGCGGTCGGCGACGGCGCGATGGCCGTCGCTTTGGTCCATCGTTACCTGGAGCAGGCATGAACACGGCATCACCGGAGCAGCTGCGGGAGCTGTTCCTCTTCGAGGACCTGGACGACGAGAAGCTCGGCTGGCTGTCGGCCTGCGGGACGGTCGCGGACTACCCCGAGGACGGGATCATCTGCGCCCAGGGCGATGCCGCCGAGTTCCTCTACGTGCTGCTCGACGGCGAGATGGTGATGACCCAGAACGTCCGGGGCCACGTGGCGCAGGTCAGCCGGACCGACCGTCCCGGCACCTACGGCGGGGCCGTGCAGGCCTACCTGGGCGACAAGATCGAGCAGAGGTACCAGCACTCATTGCGCGCGACGCGCCCCTCGAAGCTCTTCGTGCTGCCGGCGCGCAAGTTCGCCAAGATGGTCCGCAAGTGGTTCCCGATGGCCACGCACCTGCTGGAGGGCATCTTCTTCGGGATGACCAACGCGCGGCGGGTCGTCGACCAGCGCGAGCGCCTCACCGCGCTCGGCACCATCACCGCGGGCCTCACGCACGAGCTGAACAATCCGGCCGCCGCCGCGGCACGGGCCAGCGCCGAGCTCGGCGACCGGCTGATCGGCGCGCAGAAGAGCCTGGCCGGCCTCGCCGCGCAGGGCGTCGACTGCACCCATCTGAGCGCGCTCGTGGCGCTGCGCCCGGCGCTGCCCGCCGCGCCGGGCGGGCGCCGCAGCCCGCTGGAGGTCAGCGACGCGGAGGACGAGCTGGGCGACTGGCTGGAGGAGCACGGCGTCGACGACGCCTGGGACCTCGCGCCCGGCCTGGTGGCCGCCGGGATCGGCATCGAGCAGGCCGGGGAGGTCGAGCAGGCGGCGGGCGGCCACCTGCCGGCCGCGATGCGCTGGCTGGCCGAAGTGCTGGAGGTGACCCAGCTCCAGGCGGAGATCTCCGAGGCGATGGGCCGCATCACCGCGCTGCTGGACTCGGCCCGCCAGTACTCCCAGCTCGACCGCGCGCCCTACCAGCGCACCGACCTGCGCGAGCTGCTGGACAGCACGCTCACCATGCTGAAGCGCAAGTTCGGGGACGGCGTGATGGTCAAGACCGTCTATGACGAGACGCTGCCGCCCGTCCCGGTCTACGCGGCCGAGCTGAACCAGGTGTGGACGAACCTGATCGTCAACGCGCTCTACGCGATGCAGGGCAGCGGCACGCTGACGATCCGCACCGCCCGCGAGAACGACTACGCGATGGTCGAGATCGCCGACACCGGGACCGGCATCCCCGAGGAGGACCTCGACCGGATCTTCACGCCGTTCTTCACCACCAAGCCGGTGGGGCAGGGCACCGGGCTCGGCCTCGACATCTCCTGGCGCATCGTCGCGGACCGGCACGGCGGCGACATCCGGGTGGAGTCGCTGCCCGGCGACACCCGGTTCCAGGTCCTGCTCCCGCTCACCGAGCCCGCCGAGGAGCCCGCCGAGGAGTCCCCTCAGTAGGACTGGAGCTCCAGCAGGTTCCCGCCGGGGTCGCGCAGATGGGCGGTGCGCAGCCCCGGTCCCCACTCGGGTCGGTCCCGCGGCCCGGCGACCTGGACGGCGCCGAGCCCGCGGAGCGTCCCGGCCGCGGCGTCCACGTCGTCCACGCGGAACACCAGCATCGAGCCGTCCTGCCCGGACGGCGCGGGCAGGTCCGCGGTGCCGGTGGCCTTCGCCATCCGGGAGCGCCCCATCACGACCAGCACGGCCTCGCCCCGCAGGTCCCAGTTGGCGTACTCGGCCTCCGGGATCAGCTTGACCGGCTCGATCCCGAGCAGCGCGCGCAGCGCCGCCTCGTAGAAGCCCGCGCAGGCGCGGAAGTCGTCCACCAGAAGGCGCGGATACAGCGCGTCCATGCCGTCCCCTATTCGTGGGTACTCACCAATGATTGGAGTAACCCTACAATAGGCGGATGGACGAGACCGCCGGCCCGCTGCCGCCCCGCCTGCTCGGGATCACCACGTTCGTGCTCGCCCAGGTCGGGCGGGCCGGACGGGCGCGGATGGGCCGCATGATGGACGAGCACGGCCTCGGCCTCTGGCACTTCGCCGTCCTGTCCGCGCTGGACGACGCCGCGCCCGCCTCGCAGCGCGACCTGGGAGTCCGGCTGCGCATCGACCCGAGCGACCTCGTCGAGGTCGTGGGCCGGCTGGAGGGGGCCGGGCTCGTCCGCCGCGAGCGCGACCCGGCCGACCGCCGCCGCTACGTGGTCGAGCTGACCGCCGAGGGCCGCGCGGAGCTGGACGAGGTCACCCGGCGCGCGGCCGGGCTGGACGCGGAGCTGCTGGCGCCGCTCACCCCGGACGACCGGGCCGCCTTCGAGCGCATCGCCCGCGTCCTGCTCGCCCACCACGATCCGCGGGCGCGGCCGGGGCGCGCGAAGGCCCCGGCGCCGCCGAGCGCGCCGGGGCCGGGGGACGGGTGGCCTAGTCGAACAGGTCGGGCTGCTCGCGGGTGATCTGGTCGTAGAGGGGCTGGTAGTTGATCCAGCCGACCAGGTCGTTGCCGATCTGCTCGTGGGTCAGGGCGGCGTTGTCGTGCTCGATCGGGACGACCTGCCCCGCGGCCTTGGCCAGCAGCTGCACCTGGCACGAGCGTTCCATCGTGATGAACCACCAGGCGGCGGCGTCCACGGTGTCGCCCACGGTGAGCAGGCCGTGGTTGCGCAGGATGACGGCCTTGTGGCCGCCGAGGGCGGCCGCGATGCGCTTGCCCTCCTCCAGGTCGGTGACCACGCCGGTGTAGTCGTCGAACAGGCCGTGGTCCTCGTAGAACGCGCACACGTCCTGAGTGATCGGCTCCAGCTTCTGGCCGAGCGCCGAGATCGCCCGCCCATGGGTGGAGTGGCTGTGCGCGGCGGCCACCACGTCCGGGCGCGCCTGGTGCACCTGTGAGTGGATCGCGAACGCCGCCTCGTTGACCGGGTAGCGGCCCTCGACGACCTTGCCCTCGTGGTTCACCAGGATCAGGTCGCTGACCCGGATGTGCTTGAACGACATGCCGAACGGGTTCACCCAGAAATGGTCGGTGCGCTCGGGGTCGCGGGCGGTGATGTGCCCGGCCACGCCCTCCTCGAAGCCGAACTTGCCGAAGATGCGCAGCGCGGCGGTGAGGCGCTCCTTGCGGTGCCGTCGCTCGTCCGCGACGTCGTCGAACGTGGGCGGCAACCGGAAGATCAGCTCGGTCGGCAGCTTCTCCAGGAACTCTTCCTCGTCGGACATCGCGCACTCCTCGGGCTCGTCTCCCGACCACCGAACACCATGGTCCGGTCTCCCGGCTAGACCGGCGGCGCCCAATGCCCGCACGCCCCGTTGTCCGGAGGGGACAACGAGGACGCACAATGGGTGGATGGAGCCCAGCGCAGGCGACCGGTTCCTGCGGTTGCTGATCGAGCACACCGACGATCCGGTGCTGCTGGAGACGACGGTCCGCGCCGCCCGCGGCCGGTCGGAGCTGGTGGCCGCGCTGCCGGAGGAGGAGACCAGGCGGCACACGCGTGCCCTGGTCCACGGGGTGCTCGCCGCGCTGGAGGACGGCGAGCCGGGCGAGGAGGTCCTCGCGGCGGCGGAGCGGCTCGGCTCGGACCGGGCCCGGCAGGGCGTGCCCGTCGCGGCGTTCCTGGACGGTTTCCAGGCGGGACGCGCCCACCTCGTCCGGGCGCTCGTCGCCGACGGCCGCCGGATGGGCGTCCCGGACGCGGCGCTGCTGGACGGCGTGACCCGCATCGATGAGATCACCACCGCGCTGGTGCAGCGGATGGTCCACGCGCACCGGGTCGCCGAGCTGGAGATGGCGCGGACCGTCCGCGAGGGGCGCCTCCAGATGCTCCGGCAGCTGCTGCACGGCGAGTCCGTCCCCGTGCTCGCGCCGCTCGACCCCCATGCCGCCTACCACTGCGTGGTCTCCGACGTCAGCGACCCGGCCGTGGCGGGACGGCTGGAGTCGGCGCTCACCGCCGCCGGGCCGGGCCTGTGCGGGCTCGTCGACGGGCGGCTCGCGGCCCTCGTCGCCCGGCTGCCCGGCCCGCGGGCCCCGGCCACCGGGTCACCAGGCCCGCTGCTGGTGGCCGCCCCTCCCGCGCGTCCCGGCGAGATCGCCCCGATGTACGCGCTCGGGCGGCGGGCGCTGCGGGCGGGCGCCGCCGCCGGGCTCACCGGGGTGCGGGAGCTGGCCGACCTCGCGCTGCTCACCGCCACCGAGGCCGAGCCGGAACTCGGCGGCCTGCTCGCCGCCGCGCTGCTGACGGGCCTCGACCCCGGCGAGCCGTTCCACCGGGAACTGGCCGAGACCGCGCTGGCCTACCTCGACCACGGCGGACGGATCGAGCCGACGGCCGCGGCGCTGCACGTCCACGGCAACACCGTGAAGTACCGGATCCGCCGCTTCCAGGAGCTGGCCGGGCGGCCGCTGCTCGACCCCGGCGCGGGCGCGGCCGTGTCGCGCACCGCGAACTGGTGGTGGGCCCTGCACCGGTGGCTTGCCCGGTCCGGTGCGTGAACCACCGTGGCGGCATGTATCTATGGGTGGAGGCGTTCCGCGGGGGACGCGGGAGAGGACGGAGGAACCGGTGACCGCACCGAGGATCGGCGCCGTGATGTGGCCCATGCAGTCCTGGCCGGGGGCCGGGGAGCTGTGGCGGCGTGCCGAGGACCTCGGGTTCCGGCACGCATGGGTGTACGACCACATCGCCTGGCGCGGCACGACGCCCTGGTACGACGCCTACACCACGCTCGCCGCCGCGGCGGCGGTCACCTCCCGCGTCCGCGTCGGCACGCTGGTGACCTCGCCGAACTTCCGGCATCCCGTCCCGACGGCGCACGCGATCAAGACGATCGACCACGTGAGCGGCGGGCGCCTGACCGTCGGCGTCGGGGCGGGCGGCACGCGCCGCGCGTCCGACGCCGGGATCCTCGGCGGCGACTGGAGCCCGGACGAGCGCGCCTCCCGCTTCGCCGAGTGGGTGGAACTGCTGGACCGACTGCTGACCGACCCCGAGACCTCCTTCGAGGGGGAGTACTACACCGCGCGCGAGGTCGTGCAGGAACCGGGCTGCGTCCAGCGCCCCCGAGTGCCGCTCGTCATCGCGGGGAACGGGCCGCGCGGGATGCGGGTCGCGGCCCGGCACGGGACCGGCTGGGTGACCAGCGCCCACGGCGAGGGAGACGAGCCGTACGGCATCGTCCGCTCCCGGCTGGACGCCCTGCGCGCCGCGTGCGACGCCGAGGGCCGCCGCCTCGACGACCTCATTCTCCTGACCGGCTTCAACGAGGAGCCCTGGCTGGAGTCGACCGGCGCGTTCGCCGACCTGGCCGGCCGCTACGCCGAACTCGGCATCACCGAGATCGCGCTGCACTGGCCCCGCCCCGGCTCGCCGTTCGAGGCGGACATGACGGTCTTCGAGGCGATCGCCGCCGAGCACGGCGAGGCGCTCTGATGCCGTTCGTCCTGCTCGGCCTCGCCATCGCCTTCGAGGTGACGGCGACGCTGGCGATGCGCGCCTCCGACGGCTTCACCCGGCTGGGGCCGTCGCTGATCGTGGTGGCCGGGTACCTGATCTCCTTCGTCTTCATGGCCAGGGCGCTGACGTCGCTGAACGTCGGGCCCGTCTACGCCATCTGGTCCGCGCTCGGCACGATCGGCGCGTTCGCGGGCGGCGTGCTGCTGTTCGACGAGCCGGTCAAACCGGTGACCATCGCCGGCGCCGCCATCATCGTGCTCGGCGTCATCGTGATGAACCTGGGCGGCGGCGTGCACCAGGGCTGATCCGGCCGGCTCAGGCGGAGGCCTCGGCCAGCGTGGAGACGCGCTGCTGCTCCAGCTGGCCGCCGATCAGCTCGGTCGGCGTGCAGCCCGACAGCGTGCGGAAGTCCCGGTTGAGATGGGCCTGGTCGTAGTAGCCGCAGGCGAACGCGGCCTCGGCGAGCCCGGCGCCGCCGAGGAGCAGCCCGACGGCGCGCTGGAAGCGCAGCACCCGTGCCATCACCTTGGGCGGCAGCCCGGCCTGCTCCCGGAACCGGTGGGTCAGGTGCTTGCGGCTCCAGCCGACGTCGGCGGCGAGGTCGGCGACCGGCATGGCGGGGTTCCCGTTCAGCAGCCGCCACGCCCGGGCCACCTCCCGGTCGGGGACCGGACCGGCGTCGAGGCGGTGCAGCAGGAAGGCGTCCAGGATGGCGAACCGCGCGCCCCAGGTCCGCGCGTCGCCGAGCCGCTCGACCAGCGTCCCCGCCTCCCGGCCGAGCAGGTCGGGCAGGTCGGCGGCGGCGTTGGTGAGCCGCGCCATCGGGACGCCGAGCAGTGTGTAGGCGCCGAGCGGGGTGACGTCGAGCTGGATGCCGCGCTGCCCGCCGGGGCTGAGATACATGCCGTGCCCGTCGTGCATCCCCGCGACGAACGACCCGTACGCGCGGTCGCGCACCCCCGGGTCGGGGACCTCCAGGTGGAGCGGGGGGCCCAGGTTGAGGATCACCACGGTGGTGCGGGTGGGCAGGGTCCGCATCCGGGACGGCACGGCCTCCGTCTCCCAGTAGCCGTCGTAGGCGCGCAGGAACGGGCGCAGCGCGGGATGGGGGCGGCCCCGCGCCAGGCACCAGCCTCCCCGGTCGCTGAACTCGACCGGCCTGTCGGTCATGGTGCCAGTCCTACCACGTCAGGGTGACAGGGCGGACTATTCGTACATCTGCCCGCACACGGCGATCCGGGCGAGATCGGTCCAGCTCATCGTGGTGATCGTGCGGACGTAGGAGCGCGCCGGCGACTCGCCGGGCCCCGCCGGCAGCGGGACGCGGGCGCCGTCGGCCGCGTCCCACCCGCCGAGGCTGCCCGCCACCGCGCACTCCAGGTACGTCGCGGGGTCGAAGTTGTACCAGCGGGCCGGGGTGGCGCGGGCGCCCGAGCCGGGCGGCCGGGGCGCCTCCACGCCGAACCGGGCCCGCGGGCCCGGGGGAGCGGCCAGGAAGTCCTCCAGGTCGGCGATCTGGGAGAGCAGGACCCGCTCCCAGTCGGCGTACCCGTCCGGCTCGTCGCCGGGCAGTGACAGGTCCTTGCCGCTCCAGGCGGCGTCGAAGGCGGGGGGCGGCGTGGCGGCGGCCGCCGCGAACATCGCCGCCACGTCGTCGGGCTCCAGCCGCGCCTGGCCGGCGAGCGCGGCGCCGACCTTCCACAGCGAGCGCAGGAACGCCGACAGCGACCACGAGGCCGCCCTCGCCTCCTGACCGAGCTGCAGGAACACCAGGTACAGGTCGCGGTTGGTGCGCACGGCGGGGCCCGGCGGGCCGTCCACCCAGTACGTCTGCCGGTGCCGGACGCCGCTCTCCAGGGCCATGACCTGGGCCAGCGCGGAGACCCGGGAGTCGTGCACCGCGACGCGGAGGACGTTGCCGAGATCGTCCCGCCGCATGACGTCCCAGGTGTGCATCCGGTTCCTCCAGGGTCGGTGCGGTGATCCACGCCCCTGTCCGGAAGTGTCCCATTCCGGGATCAGGCCGCCAGTAGCGGCGGCATCACTTTCCGGACTCGAAGTCGTGCCTTTCCCCTCATGCGGTACACACCGAAATGAGGTAGGGGCCCGGCGGCCGGGCCCCTACCTGACGTGCTCAGCCCTTCGAGCGGTGGATCACCTGGAGCTCGGTGAACCCGTACAGCCCCCACGGGCCGTTCTCCACGCCGACGCCGCTCCACTTGAACCCGCCGAACGGCTGGTTGGGGGCGAGGGCCAGGTGGGTGTTGACCCACGCGGTGCCGCACTCCAGCCGCCCGGCGACCTCCGCGGCCCGCTCGGCGTCGGCGCCCCACACCGATCCGGACAGCCCGAAGTGGGTGCCGTTGGCGCGCGCGACCGCGTCCTCCAGGTCGGTGTACTTGACGATGGGCAGTGCGGGGCCGAACTGCTCCTCGTCCACGATCCGGGTGCCGTCGGAGACGTCGGCGAGGATCGTCGGCTCGAAGAAGTAGCCGGGACCGTCGATCGGCCTGCCGCCCGCCGCCGCGCGGGCGCCGCCCGCGAGCGCGTCGGCGACCAGCTCGCCGACCCGCTCGTACTGCGGCCGGTTGTTGATCGGCCCGTACTGGACGCCCTCGTCCATCCCGTTGCCGACCCGCGCGGCCCTGGCCCGCTCGGCGAGCGCGTCCACCACGTCCCCGTAGAGCGCCTCCGGGACGTACACGCGCTTGATCGCCGAGCAGACCTGCCCGTTGTTCTGGAACGCGGCGCCGAACAGCCGGTCGGCGACCGCGGCCGGGTCGGCGTCGTCGAGCAGGATCGCCGGGTCGTTGCCGCCGAGCTCCAGCGTGACGCGCTTCAGGTCGGGCGCCGCGGCGGCGGCGACGCGCTTGCCGGTCGCGACGCTGCCGGTGAAGCTGATCTTGCGGGGCACCTCGTGCCCGGTCATCCAGGCGCCGAGCTCGTCGCCGCCGGTGACGACGTTCAGCACGCCGGGCGGCAGGACGTCGCGCAGCACCTCGCCGAGCTTCAGGCTGGACAGCGGGGTGAACGGGGACGGCTTGAGGACCATCGTGTTGCCCGCGAGCAGCGCCGGGGCGAGCTTCCAGACGGCCAGGAGCAGCGGGTAGTTCCACGGGGTGATCGCGGCGACCACGCCCATGGGGCGGCGCACGACCTCGACCTGCGCGCGGGCGTCGTCCTGGATGACCTCGCGGGGCAGTTCGAGGTCGGCGAAGTACTTCAGCCACACGCCCGCGCCGACGACCTCCATGGTCGCGTCGGCCAGGGGCTTGCCCTGCTCCAGTGTGAGGATCCGGCCGATCTCCTCGGACCTGGCGAACATGACCTCGGCCGCCGCGAGCAGCGCCTTGCGGCGCGCGGCCTCGTCGCGGCGCCAGTCGGCGAAGGCGGCCTGAGCCGAGGTCATCGCCGCGTCGAGCTGCTCCCGGGACGCGTCGGGCGCCTGCTCGGCCACCTCGCCGGTCGCCGGATCGATCACGCCGAAGGCGCCGGGCGCCGTCACGGCCCGGCCGTCGATGGTCATCGAGAAGTTCTCGGACACGTTGGTCCTCCGCTCACGGGGTTACCGAACGAGATTCAGTATTCACCCTCACCGCCTTCCTGACGAGCGGCCCGAGCGCCCCGGCGGAAGAAGGGGGCGACCGAGGGCCAGTGGGAGGGCTCGTCGTGGTGAGGGCGCCGCCCACTCCGTCCAGGACCGCGAGCGCGGCACCCGGGGCCGCGAGGTGGGCTCCCGCTTCCTGGACGGCTGATGCCGGACGCAGGCGGGCGCCCCCGCGATCCCGCGGGGGCGCCCGTTGCGACGGATCAGGCGGCGAAGATGCGATCCAGGAGGTCGCGGTAGCCGCGCAGCGCCAGCCGGAGGCGCTCGGTGTCGGCGGGCTCGCCGCCGTCGAGCGCCCCGGTGAGCGAGCGCCGGTGCGCGGCGAGCGCGCGCCCGAGGGCGTCGACCGCCTCGGAGGCGAGACCGTCCGCCTTGCGCACCGACTCGCCGGGGTCGTCGACGAAGGCGGCCTGGACCTCGTGCCACCGCTCCCGGAACCGCTCGGCCTCGGTCGCGGCGATCAGCTTCTCCTGAACGCCGCCGGATGCGGCGCCCGGGGCCGCCCCCGGGGTCGCCCCCGGAGTCGCGCCCGGGGCCGCCCCCGGGGTCGCCCCCGGAGTCGCGCCCGGGGTCGCGCCCGGGGTCGCGCCCGGGGTCGCGCCCGGGGTCGCGCCCGGAGCGGCGCCCGGGGTCGCGCCCGGCTTCTGGGGGGCGGCGTGCTTGGGCTCGGTGCCCTGCACGGGGGTCCCGACCGGGTCGGTGTCCCGGGTGGACGCCTTGACCTGGTTGGCCTCCTGGCTCGGGGTCTTGATCGTGCCCGCGTCCCTGACGGGGGTCTTGGCGCGGTCCGTGCCGCGGTGGGCCGGGACCGGGTCCGGGACCGTGTCGGGCACGGTCTCCGGCGCCTGCGTCCCGGGGGCGGTCGGGCCGGGGCCGGCGACATGGCGGTCGTCGGTCATCCCGGGTTCCGCCGTTCCCGCGTCGCGGGCGCGCTCGCCGGTGAGCGGCCCGGTGGCCGCGGGCGTTCCGGTCTCGGGTCGCCTGTGCTCCATCGGGTCAGCTCCTCATGGTTCGGTCGTCGCCGCGGTGCCCGGTGGACGGACCGGTGGACGGACCGGTGGCCGGTCCGGTGGGGGCGGCGGCGTGCCTGCCGGCGTGTTCGTCGGTGTGCTCTGCGGCGCGCCGCTCGGCATGCTGATCGGTCTGCGGAGTGGCGTGCTGCGCGGGGTTCTGCGCGGTGTGCTCCTCGCCCTTGCCGTGGTGAGCCTCGCCGTGCGGGGCGAGCAGCTCCTCGAACAGGGCGCGGTAGTGCACCATGGCCTGGCGCAGGTCCTCGGTGGACGCCTCCTTGGTCGTGGCCTTCCCGCTGATGGTGTGGGCCCGCCGGTAGTGCTCCAGCGTGCGGCCGTGCTCGACCGACAGGTGGGCCACCTTCTCCTCGAAGCCGTGCGTCGGGTAGCCGCGCTCGCCCATCACCACCGTGACGAGCTGGTCGGCCTGCTCGACCGCCGCCTCGGGGGCGTCGACGAAGCGTTCCTGGACGCGGACCCACTGCTCGCGGTACTCCTCGCGGCGCCCGGGGTCGAGGTCGCGCAGCTCCAGCTCCTCGTGGCGCTGCTCGCGGGAGCGCAGCTCCCGCTCGGCGGCCGCGCGGCCGCCCTGGCGCTCCAGGACCCGGTCGTACTCGGGGCCGAACCGCCGCCTGAGCCGCGCCGTGCGGGACCGGGTCATGGCGAGGTACCCGGCCGCGGCGAGAACGGCGACGACCACCAGGGCGACGACGACCCAAATCGCGGTCGACATTGTTTCCTCCAACGTGCTGTCGGATCGAATGAGACGGCGATGCCCAGCCCAAGGCGTTCAAAACGAACCACCATAAAACGGTACGGATTTCCTGCGGTCTCTCCGGCGCCCGTGTTCTGATTGGGGCGCTACCGGAATCCCGCGCCCCGCGGCGGGCGCGTTCGAATGGATGTGATGCGCGGTGCGCCACGCGTTCGGCTTCGTCCTCGGGGTCCTGCTGACCCCCGCGCTGGTGTACGGCGCTGCCTGGGGGTACGTCCAGGCGGGCCAGTCCTTCGACGGCACCGGGCAGGAGATCACCGACCGCACGCGCATCTACGGAGCGTTCGCCCTGCTCGCCGCCGTGGGCCTGGTGATGGGCGTGATCATCGTCGCGCGGTGGGCGTCGCCGCTGGTCTCGCTGGTGCCGGCGCTGGCGCTGCTCGGCGCGTCCGCCTACTTCCTGGTCGACCCCGGCCGCGCCCTCGACCTGCCCGGCCGGGTGCCGCCGGCCGGCGACATGGACTTCGGCCTGCGCATGCTGCTCGGGTCCGGCGTGTACGGGATGATGGGGCTCGCGCTGCTGATGCCCGCCTGGGCGCCGCGGCGCTGGGGGTCGGGCCGCCGGGACGAGCGCGCCGACGCGGACTTCTACTCCGCCGTGGGACGCTGACGGGCCGGGCCTCCGCGCGAGGCCCGGCCCGCGTCACGGCGTCCGGTCAGGTCCGGCAGAAGCGATCAGCCCTGCTTCGCGTTGACGACGAAATGCGTCGTGTAGGTCTCGGTCAGGTCGATCTGGCCCTTCTTCTCCGCGACCTCGGGGGAGAACTGCGCCAGCACCTTCAGGACGTTCTCGGCGGCGTCCGGCTTCATCACGCCGTCCCCGTTGAACATGCTGATCGAGTCGCCGACCGCCTTCTCGTACAGCGCCGGATCGCCGCCCGCGTAGTCCTTCGGCATCTTCGCGGCGATCTCCGCTGGCTTGTGCTGCTTGATCCAGCCGAGCGTCTTGACGAAGGCGTTGGCGAGCTTCTGCACGGTCTCGCCGTGCGACTTCACGTACGCGCAGTCCATGTAGAGCGAGCTGGACGGGTAGAGCCCGCCGAGCGCCCGGCGGGTGCCGTCCTCGGTGCGCATCTCGACCATGACCTTGCCCTTGCCGGTGCTGACGAGCTTGGCGATGGTCGGGTCCGTCGTCATGCCGGCGTCGATGCCGCCGTTCTCCATCGTGGAGATGAACGTCTGGCCCGCGCCCGCCTTCACCGTCGTGTAGTCGGAGGTCTTGACGCCGTTGCGCACGGCCAGTGCGCGGGTGATGAAGTCGGTGGACGATCCCGGGCTGGTCACGCCGAGCTTCTTGCCCTTGAACCCGGCCGGGGAGGTCAGCGAGCCCGCCTTGGACGCCGAGACCATCTCCGCCTCGCCGGGAACGTCCGCCATCTGCACGACGCTCTGCACGCACTTGCCCTTGGTCTGCAGGTGGATGGAGTGGTCGTAGAAGCCGACGACGCCCTGGACGTCCCCGGCGATCAGCACGTTCTCGGCCTGCGCGCCGGCGGGCTCGGTGAGCAGCTGGACGTCCAGGCCCTGCTCCTTGAAGTAGCCGAGCTGCTCGGTCAGCTTGGCGGGCAGGTAGATGACCTTGTCGATCCCGCCCACCATGATCTTGACGGTGCCGCCGGAGCCGCCGTCGGCCCCGGAACGGGAGTCGCGGCAGGCGGACAGGGACGACAGGGCGGTGAGGGCGGCGAGCGCGGCTGCGCCCGCCCGGACGGAGGTGCTGGGCATGACGGTTCTCCTGGTCGTGCCGGTGAGGGGTGGGAAGGCCCGGGAGCGGGGACCGGGCGGGAGGGGTCAGAGCTGGACGTCGTGCCCGGACGCGGCGGGGCGCCAGCGCAGCAGCCGGCCCTCCAGCAGCGTGAGCAGGTACTCGGCCAGCAGGGCCAGCACGGTGATGATGATCATCCCGGCGTAGATCCCGGCGGCGTCGAAGGTGCCCTGGGCGTGGTTGATGAGCAGTCCGAGGCCCTTGTCGGCACCGGTGTACTCGCCGACGATCGCGCCGATGATGGCGAACCCGAACGCCGAGTGCAGCGAGGCGAGGATCCACGAGGTGGCGCTCGGCACCACGATCGTCCACAGCACCTGGGTCCGCCCGGCGCCGAGGATCCGCGCGTTGTTGACGAGGTTCCGGTCGACCTCGCGGGCGCCCTGGAAGGCGTTGAAGAAGACCGCGAAGAACACCAGCACGAACGCCGTCGCGATCTTGGACTGCATGCCGAGCCCGAACCAGATGATGAACAGCGAGGCCAGGATGATGCGCGGGATCGCGTTGACGGCCTTGATGAAGGGCGCGCACACGTCCGACAGGAACCGGCTCCGGCCGAGCACGATGCCGAGCACGACGCCGCCCGCCGAGCCGAGCGCGAAGCCCGCGACCGCCTCCTGGAGCGTGACCGAGATCTGCTCCCAGATCGACCCCTGCGAGGTGCCCTCGGTGAACCAGTCGACGAGGCGCTCCCAGATCTTCGACGGCATCGAGTAGTAGAACGGGTCGATCCAGTTCCGCGCGGCCAGCTCCCACGTCCCGAGCCAGACCGCCACGAGCGCGACCCGGACGGCGGTGATGCCGAGGGTGCGCCGCAGCCCGGCGGTGCGCATCCGCGCGATCGCGGCACGGTCGCCCTGGTCGCCCTCGTCCGGCGTGGCGGCCTCCGGCGCCGGCCGGTCAGTGGCCTGCGGGGGCAGGTCGACCTCCGCCTCGCGCGTCCTCGCCTCACGCCGCATGGCCGGCCCCTCTCTCGCGGGTGATCTGGACTTCTTCGCGCAGCGAGTCCCACACCTCGCGGTAGATCTCGAGGAACCCGCCGGTGAGCCGGACCTCCTCGGCGTCGCGCGGCCGCTCCAGCGGCACCTCGAACACGCTCTTGATCGTCGCGGGCCCGGCGGTCATGACCACGACCCGGTCGGACAGCACGAGCGCCTCCTCCAGGTCGTGCGTGACGAACACGACGGCGGCGCCGGACCCCGACCACAGGCGGAGCAGCTCGTCCTGCATGAGGCCGCGGGTCTGCACGTCCAGGGCGGAGAAGGGCTCGTCCATGAGCAGCACGGACGGCTCGTTGACGAGGGTCTGCGCGAGCGCGACGCGCTTGCGCATCCCGCCCGACAGCTGGTGGGGGTAGTAGCCCTCGAATCCGGCGAGGCCGACCCGCGCGACCCAGTCCCGGGCGCGGTCGCGGGCCTCGCGCCTGGCGGCGCCCCGGTAGCGGGGACCCGCCGCGACGTTGTCCAGGACGGACCGCCAGGGCAGGACGGCGTCGTTCTGGAACATGTAGCCGACGCCGTCGGGGATCCCGTCCACGGGCCGGCCGTGGACCAGGACGCGGCCCGCGGACGCCGGCTCCAGTCCGGAGACGAGGGACAGGGTGGTCGACTTGCCGCAGCCGGTCGGGCCGACCACGGCGACGAACTCGCCGGGCCCCACGGCCATGTGCAGGTCCCTGACCGCCGTGTGGACGCCGCCCGCCGACCGGAAGCGCTTGGTGGCGCCGTCCAGTTCGATCACGGGCCCGGCGGGTCGCCCGGCGCTGTCTCGCTTGGGTGATGCTGATGTGGACACGGCGGCACCGTACGAATGTGGCACGCGTCACCGGAACCCTTGCCCGCGATGTGCTCGCAAGCCGCGAATTCCCACGTTAAGCGCGATACCCGAGGTTCTGCGCTTTCTGCTCACGCCGGGGTCTGGGCGGCCGGGCCGGCATGGTCTACGGTGCACGTCATGCCCGTCCGGCCCCGAATCTCCTTCGCCCGCCAGGTGCTGATCCTGCAGGTGGGCGTGGTGGTCGTGGTGGCGGTCCTCGGGTACGGGCTGGTCGCCTGGATGCTCGACGGCCGGCTCCGCGACCAGTACGGCCAGCGGGCCCTCACGGTGGCGCGCAGCGTCGCCGTCGACCCGCAGATCGCGGCGGCGGTCGCCGCCGGCGACCCCGGCGGGCTCGTGCAGGACCGCGCCGAACGGGTCCGGGTCCGGACCGGGGCGCTGTTCGTCGTGGTGACCGACAACCGCGGCCTGCGCCTGTCCCACCCGAACCCGCTGGAGCTCGGCCGGCACGTGAGCACCGACCCCTCCGACGCCCTGGCCGGGCGCGAGGTCGTCCGCGTCGAGCGCGGCACGCTCGGCCTGTCCGCGCGCGGCAAGGTGCCGCTGTACGGTCCGGACGGCCGGATCCTCGGCGAGGTCAGCGTCGGTTTCGACGCCCGCGCCATCGACCGGGAGCTCGGCCACGTGCTGCGCGAGATGTCGCTGTTCGTCGCCGGGGCCGTGCTGCTCGGCGTCGTCGCGTCCGCCGCGATCGGCCGCAGGCTGAAGCGGCAGACGCTCGGCCTCGAACCGTACGAGCTGGTGGAGCTCGTCCACGAGCGGGAGGCGGTGCTGCACGGCGTCGGCGAGGGCGTCGTGGCCGTGGACACCGCGGGCCGGATCGCGGTCTGCAACGACGAGGCGTCCCGGCTGCTCGGCGTCGCGCCGGAGCGCGGCGCCCCCGCCGGGGGCCTCGCCGCGGAGGGGGCGCTGCGCGACGTCCTCACGGGACGGCGCGACGCCGCGAACCTGTTCGTCACGGCGGGGGAGCGCGTCCTCGTCGTCAACCGGCGGGAGGTCCGCAGGCACCGCCGCGACCTCGGCGCCGTCATCACCCTGCGCGACCGCACCGACCTGGAGACCCTCGCCCGCGAGCTGGACTCGGTCAGCACCCTCTTCGACGCCCTCCGGGCGCAGCGCCACGAGTACGCCAACCGGCTGCACACCCTTTCGGGCCTGCTCCAGCTCGGCCACAGCGAGGAGGCCGCCGACTACGTCGGCACGCTGATGGAGGACGCCGCGCGTCGCGCCCCGGCACCCGACAACCTGCCCGACCCCCTGTCGGACCCGTACCTGCGCGCGTTCCTGTCGGCCAAGTCCGCCGTCGCCGCCGAGAAGGGCGTCCGCCTCGACATCGGCGCCGGCAGCTACGTGCCGGGCCGCGTCGCCGACCCCCTGGACGTGACGACCGTCGTCGGCAACCTCGTCGACAACGCCGTCGAGGCCGCGCGGCTCGGGCGGCGGCGGCCCGCCCGCGTCGAGGTCGAACTCCTCGGCGACGGCCGCGACCTGCACGCCACCGTCGCCGACTCCGGCGACGGGCTGCCGGACGGCCTGCGCGACGCCGTGTTCGACGACGGCGTCTCCACCCGCGACACCGCGGCGGGCCGCTCGCGCGGCATCGGACTCGGCCTCGCGCGCCGTACCGCCCGCGCCCGGGGCGGCGACGTGACGTTCGTGGACGCGGGAACGGGCGGGCCCGACGGTTGCGGGGCCGTGGCGGTCGCCCGGCTTCCCGGGGTGCTCGGCGCGGAGGCGGTGCGATGATCGACGTGCTCGTGGTGGACGACGACTTCCGCGTGGCGCAGGTCCACGCCGGGTTCGTGGCGGCGCTGCGGGGGTTCGCGGTGGCCGGGCTCGCGCACTCCGCCGCCCAGGCCAGGTCCATGGCCGCCGAGCTGCGGCCCGCCCTCGTCCTGCTGGACGTCTACCTGCCGGACGCCTCGGGCCTCACCCTGCTGCCCGAGCTGGACGCCGACGTCATCATGGCGACGGCGGCCGCCGACCCCGGCGCCGTGCGCGAGGCGCTCCGGCACGGCGCCCTGCACTACCTGATCAAGCCGTTCACCGCCGCCGCGCTGAACGAGCGCCTCACCGCCTATGCCCGCTACCGGGACGCGCTGTCCGGCTCGAGCGAGCTGTCCCAGGCGGCCCTGGACGGCGCGGTCCGCGCCCTGTACGCGCCGCTGCACGCCCGCACGCCCGCGCCCAAGGGCCAGTCGCCGGTGACGACGCGGCTGGTCGGCGACGCGCTGCGGCGGGCGGACGAGCCGCGGTCCGCGGCCGAGATCGCCGACCAGGTCGGCATCTCCCGCGCCACCGCCCAGCGCTACCTCGCGGCGCTCGCCGAGGCCGGGCGGGTCGTGGTGACGCTGCGCTACGGCGCCACGGGCCGGCCCGAGCACCAGTACGCGTGGTCGCCCCGGTAGAGGCCGGCGAGGACGTCCTCGATGCCCGCCTCCCGCAGCGAGATGTCGCGGATATCGTGGTCGCGCGCCAGCGCGGCGACGACGGCCGCCGCGTTCGCCGCGTTCGGCAGCCGGAGCCACTGCCTCGGCCCCTCCACCCGCTCGGTCTCGATCCCGTCCAGCATGATCGGCGGCGCCGGCCGCGCGAGCTCCACCACCAGCAGCCGGTCGGCGTCCACGGTGCGGCGCAGCTCCTGCAGCCCGCCGTCGTAGGCGAGCCGGCCGTGGTCGATGATCAGGACGCGGCGGCAGAGCCGCTCGATGTCGCCGAGGTCGTGCGTGGTCAGCAGGATCGTGGTGCCGCGCTCGGCGTTGACGCGTTCCAGGAAGTCGCGGACGGTCGCCTTGCTCACCACGTCCAGGCCGATCGTCGGCTCGTCCAGGACGAGCAGCTCCGGGTCGTGCAGCAGCGCCGCCGCGAGGTCGCCCCGCATCCGCTGGCCGAGGCTGAGCTGCCGGACCGGGGTGTCCAGGAACGGCTCCAGCTCCAGCAGCGCGGTCAGCTCCGCGAGCCGCGCCCGGTGCGCGGCCGCCTCGACCCGGTAGAGCCGCCGCACGAGCTCCAGGCTGGCGCGCAGCGGGAGGTCCCACCACAGCGTCGTCCGCTGCCCGAACACCACCCCGATGCGGCGTGCGAGCATCGTGCGGCGCCGCGACGGGTCCAGCCCGCACACCCGCAGGGTCCCGGACGACGCGGTGAGGATCCCGGTCAGCATCTTGATCGTCGTGGACTTCCCCGCCCCGTTCGGGCCGAGGTAGCCGACGAACTCGCCCCGCTCCACCGTGAACGACACCCCGTCCACCGCGCGCACCGGCCTGCGCGCCCGCCGCAGGACGCCCGAACGCGCCCGCACGGTGAAGGTCTTGGCCACGTCCTCGGCCTCGATCATCGGCACCGGCATCAGCTCCCTGTCGATCGGTAGTGCCGCAGGCCGGCCCGCCACGCGGTCGCCGCCGCCGCGCACAGCACCGCGGCGACCGCCGGGGAGGCGAACCGCGCGGCGCCCGGCAGCCCGAGCGGGTCCGGACGGTCCAGGACGTACAGCGCAGGCTGCCAGTTGACGAACGCCAGCGGCACGACGAACGTCACCCCGCGGACCAGGTCCCGCGAGAACACGGTCATCGGGTACTGGGTGAGGAACGCGCCGCCGTAGGTGACCGACTTGCTCGCCCCGTGGCTGTCGACGAGCACGAACTGCACCGCGGCCGTCAGCACCCACAGCCCTCCGAAGATCGCCGTTCCGGACAGCACCATGACCGGGAGCATCGCGAGCCGGCCCGGGGTCCAGTGGACGTCCAGCCGGCCGAGCGCGTACCCGAGCACCAGCACGGCCGGGACGAGCTTGCCGAGCCGGCGCGGCGTGAAGCCCTCCGTCGCGATCTGGACCAGCGGGCTCACCGGGCGCACCAGCATCGCGTCCAGCGTCCCCTCCCGCACGTGCGCCCCGAGCCGCTCGGTCGATCCGAGGACGATGTCGGAGAGCGCGAAGGACAGGGCCGACGTGCCGTACAGGAACAGGACCTCGGACACGCCGAACCCGGCGATGCGCGGCGCCCGCGAGAACAGCACCATGATCGCGGCCGCGTCCAGGACGGAGACGACCGCCGTGGCCAGGCCGAGCAGCACCATCGACACCGGGTACTGCGCCGCCGCCCGGATCCACGTCCAGGCGAGCACCCCGTACAGGCGCAGCGCGCCGGGCGCCGCGGGCTCAGCCACCGTGGACCACCAGCCTCCGCCGGGCCGCCCGCGTGACCAGGGCGCCCGCCCCGAGCAGGACGGCCGCCCACCCCGCCTGGAACGCCAGCGCGCCGGCCAGGCCGGCGCCGTCGTACCGGCCGAGGAACACGTCCGCCGGCACCTGGATCTGCGCCGCCCACGGCAGGAGTTCGGCGGTCCGGCCGAGCCTGCCGGGGAACACGACGAGCGGCAGGATCATCCCGGAGAAGAACAGCGACATCACGAGCGTGACGGCGCTCAGGCCGCGGTCGTCGTGCAGCCAGAACATCCCCATCGCCACCAGGTAGCGCAGCCCGAAGCTCACCACCGTCGCGAGGACCACCGCCACCGCGAACGCGGCCAGGTGCGCCGGAGCCGGCCACCGGAAGGGGAACACCAGTGCGCCGGCCAGCAGCGGCGGTCCCGCGCGCAGCACCAGCGAACTCGCCGCGCGGCCGAGGTCGTGGGCCAGCCACCAGCCCTGCAGCCCGGCGGGCCGGTGCAGGTCGATCGCGACGTCCCCGCTGCGGATGCGCTCGGTCAGCTCCATCCCGCCGAAGATCTGCACCGGCCCGATCAGCGCCTGGGTGACGAAGCAGAAGGTCACGGCGTCGGCGGCCGCGTACCCGCCGAGCGACGGCCGGACGTCCCACAGCGCCAGCAGAACGTAGGCGCGCAGGAAGCCGAACATCGTGTTGGTGAGCGACTCGGTCAGGGATCCGAACGGATAGGCGGTGTGGCGGCGGAACCCGTACCACCACACCCACGGAAGAACGCCCACTTGCCGGGAGCCTAGACCGGCGGCCCGCCTCCGACCACGTACTTTCGCACAGAACCGGGCCCCCGGCGGGTCGCGCCGGGGGCCCGGTCCACGGGCGGGACGAGCTCAGTCCTGCGGGATGTCGGGCTTGACGGGGGAGTAGAGCCAGTCCTTGAAGAACCCGCTCAGGTCCTGCCCGGCGACCCGCTGGGCCAGCGCCGTGAACTGCTCGGTCCTGGCGTTGCCGTACTTGTGCTGCGCGTACCAGGTCCGGAGCAGGGTGAAGAACCTGTCGTCACCGATCTTCTCCCGGAGGAACTGCAGCATCATGCCGCCGCCGCTGTAAACGCGGTCGTTGAACATGGTGTCGCGCTGCGGGTCGGCGGTGAGCACCGACCAGTACGGGCGGCCCTCACGGTCGGGGAACGGCCGGGCGGCGTAGGTGGCGCGGGCCGCGTCGTGCACGGTCTGGCGGCCGTGGACCTCGTTGTAGTACCAGGCGGCCCAGGTGGCGAAGCTCTCGTTCAGCCACACGTCC
Organism: Actinomadura sp. NPDC023710; assembly: GCF_040639875.1. Lineage (NCBI taxonomy): Bacteria > Bacillati > Actinomycetota > Actinomycetes > Streptosporangiales > Thermomonosporaceae > Actinomadura > Actinomadura sp. NPDC023710. The sequence continues at coordinate 69,429 of NZ_JBFAGB010000022.1, read as the reverse complement.
TTCCACCGCGCGGGCGAGACCGCGTCGCCGTACCACTGGTGCGCCAGCTCGTGCGCGATCGTGCCGGTGCTGCGCACGGCCGAGTACACGGGCTTGCTCTGCGTCTCCAGGGAGAAGCCGAGCGGCTGGCCGTTGAAGCGGGCGTCGTCGGCGATCGCGCCGGTGCTGCCGAACGCGTACTCCCCGAACGTCTTGGACCAGAGGTCGGTGACCTCGCTGGTGGTGTCGTAGAAGAAGCTCACCGCGTCCGGCTGCGCGGCGAGCAGCTCGGGGTCGACGGCCGTGTAGTTGGGGACGCCCCGGGGCGTGCGGCCCTGCCGCACGTCCCACCTGCCGATGTCGATCGTGGTGAGGTAGCTCGCCATCGGGCTGTCCTCGCGCCACTTGAAGACCTCGGCGCGGGTCTTGGACGCGCGGCGGCTGAACCCGGCGACGGCGGTGCGGTGCCCCGCCGGGCGGCCGTTGGCGACGGCGGTCAGGCCCTTCGGCACCGTGATCGTGTAGTCGTAGGTGGCCTTGTCGCTCGGGTGGTCGTTGACGGGGAACCAGGTGCTGGCGCCGTTCGGCTCGCCTCCGACGAACGCGCCGTCGGGGGTGTGCAGGAAGCCGTAGGGGGAGCCGAAGACGATCGGCGAGCCCACGATGGTCTGCGGCACGCCGCCGTACCTGATGACGGCGGTGAAGGTCCGCCCCTTGCGCAACCCCTGCCGCGGCGTGATGACCAGCTCCTGGCCGCGCCGCTGGTAGCGGGCCTGGTGCCGGTCGACCCAGACCTTGTCGACGTCCATCCCGGACAGGTCGAGGTCGAACCGCGACAGGTCCTGGGTGGCGCGCGCGGTGACGGTCACGGTGCCGTCGAGCTGGTCGTAGTCGGGGTCGTAGCTCAGGGCCAGCGAGTAGTGCCGGACGTCGTAGCCGCCGTTGCCCTCCAGCGGGAAGTAGGAGTCGCCGACACCGGGGGCGCCGGGGGTGAAGCGCCCGTGGTGGCCCTGCCCGTCCGCGGAGGCGGCGGGCGCGAGCGCGACGACGCTCACCGCGGCGACGGCGAGCGGCAGCATCCGGCCGGGGATCGCCCGGGACCGGATGAACCGGGGGTGACGCGCCATCAGGGGTCCTCTCTCAAAAGAGATCAACTAGCGGGGCTCACGATGCGCCCCTGTGGCGGCGTTTGTCGAGATCCATTACCGAATGTGGCCGGAACGTGAGGGACGGGCGAGGGGGGTGGGAGGGGCCGCGGGCTGCGCCGGGACGCCGGAAGGCCCCCGCGGGTGTAGGAACGCGGGGGCCTTCGGGGTCCTTGGGGATCAGGCCGGAGAGCAGGGCCGGCGGGGCCGGCCGGCGCGGGTCAGTGGAACTGGCCCTCTTCCGTCGAGCCCTTCAGGGCGGTGGTGGAGGAGTCGGGGTTGATCGCGGTGCTGACCAGGTCGAAGTAGCCGGTGCCGGCCTCGCGCTGGTGCTTGACCGCGGTGAAGCCCTTCTCGGCCGCCGCGAACTCGCGCTCCTGCAGGTCGACGTAGGCCGTCATGCCCTCGCGGGCGTAGCCGTGCGCCAGGTCGAACATGCCGTAGTTGAGCGCGTGGAACCCGGCCAGGGTGATGAACTGGAACTTGAAGCCCATGTGGCCGAGCTCGCGCTGGAACTTGGCGATGGTCGCGTCGTCCAGGTGCGCCTTCCAGTTGAAGGACGGCGAGCAGTTGTAGGCGAGCATCTGGTCCGGGTACTCGGCCTTCACGGCCTCGGCGAACCTGCGCGCCTGCTCCAGGTCCGGGGTGCCGGTCTCCATCCAGATGAGGTCGGAGTGCGGCGCGTAGGCCTTGGCGCGGGCGATGCAGGGCTCGATGCCGTTGCGGACGCGGTAGAAGCCCTCGGCGGTGCGCTCGCCGGTGGTGAACTCGCGGTCGCGCTCGTCCACGTCCGTCGTGATCAGGGTCGCGGCCTCGGCGTCGGTCCGCGCGATGATCAGAGACGGCACGCCCGAGATGTCCGCGGCGAGGCGAGCGGTGTTGAGGGTCTTGATGTGCTGCGAGGTCGGGATGAGGACCTTGCCGCCGAGGTGGCCGCACTTCTTCTCGGAGGCCAGCTGGTCCTCCCAGTGCACGCCCGCGGCGCCTGCGGCGATCATGCCCTTCATCAGCTCGAAGGCGTTCAGCACGCCGCCGAAGCCGGCCTCGGCGTCGGCCACGATCGGGGCGAGGAAGTGCGTGTCGCCCTCACCCTCGGCCCACTGCACCTGGTCGGCGCGCAGCAGTGCGTTGTTGATCCGGCGCACGACGGACGGAACCGAGTTCGCCGGGTAGATGCTCTGGTCCGGGTAGGTCTGGCCTGCCAGGTTCGCGTCCGCCGCGACCTGCCAGCCGGACAGGTAGATGGCCTTCAGGCCCGCCTTGACCTGCTGGACGGCCTGCAGACCGGTCAGCGCGCCGAGGGAGTGGACGTAGTCCTCCTCGTGCAGGAGGGTCCACAGCCGCTCCGCGCCGAGACGCGCGAGGGTGTGCTCCTCCTGGACCGATCCGCGGATCCGGACGACGTCCTCGGCCGTGTAGGTCCGCTCGATGCCCTGCCAGCGAGGGTCGGTCTCCCACTGTCGCTGCAGCTCCTCGGCTGCGCCCTTGAGGCGACTATCGCTCATGATCTTGCCCTTCCGTGTCGTCCCCTGGGTGCTTGCTCACGACTATGCCCCCGGCGCGAACCGGTTATGAACTGGCGAGTAACAGAAGAAGTGCGAAATTTCCGCTACGATGAAGCGGTGACGACCTTGCGGACAGAAGAACCCCTCAACTTGACGAGTGGCGTGGATCTCGTCACGTTCGGGCAGCGGCTCCGCCATCTGCGGCGCGCCCGCGGCCTGACGCTGTCGGAGCTCGGCGAGCGCGTGGGCCGCGCCCCGTCCCAGCTCTCCCTGCTGGAGAACGGGCGGCGCGAGCCCAAGCTGTCCCTGCTGCAGTCCCTCGCCGCCGCGCTGGAATGCCCGGTGGAGGAACTCCTGCGCCGCCAGCCACCCAGCCGGCGCGCCCAGCTGGAGATCCAGCTGGAGGAGGCGCAGCGCGACCCGCTGTACCGGACCCTCGGCCTGTCGCACCTCAAGGTCGGCAAGCGGATGCCGAACGAGGTCATCGAGCACATCCTCGCGCTGTACGGGGAGCTCAGGCGCAGCCGCACCAAGCCCACCGCGAGCCCCGAGGAGGCGCGCAAGGCCAACGCCGAGCTGCGCCGCCAGATGCACGAGCGCGGCAATCACTTCGCCGACATCGAGCGCGTCGCGTCCCAGACCCTCGACTCGGTCGGGTACCGGCGCGGCGCGGTCTCGCAGGGGCTGCTGATGACGCTGGTCGGGCACTTCGGCTTCAGCCTCCAGTACGTCCAGGACCTGCCGCGCTCGGTCCGGTCGATCACCGACCTGCGCAACCGGCGGATCTACCTGGAGCGCGAGCAGCTCGGCATGCACACGCCGCGCACGATCCTGCTGCAGACCCTCGGGCACATCGCCCTCGACCACGACCAGCCGCGTGACTTCGCCGACTTCCTGCGCCAGCGCGTCGAGGCCAACTACTTCGGCGCCGCGATCCTGATGCCCGAGCGCAGCGTCGTCCCGTTCCTTCAGGAGGCCAAAGCCGCGCGGGAGCTGTCGGTGGAGGATCTGGCGGACGTCTTCTCCGTCTCCTACGAGATGGCCGCGCACCGCTTCACCAACGTCGCGACCCACCACCTCGACCTGCAGCTGCACTTCACCAAGAACGACGAGAACGGCACGATCTACAAGGCGTACGCCAACGACGGCCTGGCCTTCCCGCAGGACGAGGACGGCGCGATCGAGGGCCAGCGGATGTGCCGGGAGTGGGCCGGGAGGCACGTGTTCGGCGCCGCGGACCGCTTCTCCGTCTACTACCAGTACACCGACACCCCGAACGGGACGTACTGGTGCCTGTCGCACATCGACCCCAGCCACGAGCGCGACTTCGCGATCACTCTGGGCGTCCGCTTCGAGGACTCCCGCTGGTTCCGCGGCCGGGAGACGACCCGGCGGGTCAGGTCGGCCTGCCCGGACGGCGACTGCTGCCAGCGGCCCCCGAAGGCACTGTCGGACCGGTGGGAGGGGATGGCGTGGCCGTCGGCGCGCGCGCACTCGCACGTCCTGTCGGTCCTGCCGCCCGGAGCGTTCCCCGGCGTCGACGAGGCCGACGTCTACGAGTTCCTGGACCGGCACGCCGCCGAATGACGGACGTGTTGTGGCCGCGTTAAACCTTCGGGTCGGTTCGCCGTGCGAGGCGCGAACGGTGACTGATCTGGCCGGATCCGGCGTTTCCTAGTACGTGAGGAGGGCGTCCGGTCCAGGTCGCCCCGCACGGAAGGGAGAGCGCGTGCTGCCCGAGGTCGCGTCGTGGTTGGCCAACCGTACGAGTGCGGCGGAGGACTGGCCGCCGCGTCTCCTGCTCGCGGCCAAGGGCGCGACCAGGATCAGCGTCGTGCTGCCCGCGCGCGACGAGGAGGCGACGGTCGGCGCGATCGTCGCGGCTCTGCGCACCGACCTGGTCGAGCGGATCCCGCTGGTGGACGAGATCGTCGTGGTCGACTCCCGCTCCGGCGACCGGACCGCCGCCGTGGCCGCCGCGGCCGGTGCGCACGTGGTGGCGCAGGACGCCGTCCTGCCGGAGCAGGGCCGCATGTCCGGCAAGGGCGAGGCCCTGTGGAAGTCCCTCGCCGCGACCTCCGGCGACCTGATCGTGTTCGTGGACGCCGACCTGCGCGAGTTCACCTCCTCCTACGTCACCGGGCTGCTCGGGCCGCTGCTGACCGACCCCTCCGTCGGCTACGTCAAGGGCTGCTACGACCGGCCCCTGGTCGAGGGGGAGCGTCGCGTCGAGGGCGGCGGCGGCCGGGTGACCGAACTGGTCGCGCGTCCCCTGATCAACCTGCACTGGCCGCTGCTGGCCGGGGTCATGCAGCCGCTCGGCGGCGAGTACGCGGGGCGCCGCGCGCTGCTGGAGCGGCTGCCGTTCGTGACCGGCTACGGGGTTGAGCTCGGCCTGCTGCTGGACGTCTACCAGGACTCCGGGCTCGACGCGATCGCGCAGGTCGACCTCGGCCGCCGGATCCACGCCCACCAGTCCACCGAGGCGCTCGGGGCGATGTCGGGCCAGATCATGCTGACCGCCTGGTCGCGGCTGGAGCGGCACGGCCGGATGATCCCCCTCGCGGCCCCCTCCACCGCGCTCACCCGGTTCCGGCGCGGCGCGGACGGGCACGACGCCCGCACGGCCGACGTGGCCGTGGGGGAGCGCCCGCCGATGATCGAGGTCCCCGCCTACGCCGCCGTCCGCTCCTTCTCTCCCGGCCGCTGACCGCTCCGCGCACCCCGCCCACGTGTTACCCGCGGTAACTTCGGAGGTGCTACCGTTGGTAACACGCAATATTGGAGAGAGGGTCAATTAATCATGACGAGCGCGGAGCAGACGCCGTTCTCGCTGGAGCCCAGCGAGGACGTTCGCGAGGTCAGGGACTGGGTGCACGAGTTCGCCAAGGACGTCATCCGCCCCGCCGCGGAGGAGTGGGACGAGCGCGAGGAGACCCCCTGGCCGCTGATCCAGGAGGCGTCCAAGGTCGGCATCTACTCCCTCGACTTCTTCGCCACCCAGTGGCTGGAGCCGACCGGCCTCGGCATCCCGGTGGCGTTCGAGGAGCTGTTCTGGGGCGACGCGGGCATCGCCCTGTCGATCGTGGGGACCGGCCTCGCCGCCGCGTCCGTCGCCGCCGTGGGCACGCCGGACCAGGTCAGTGAGTGGGTGCCGCAGATGTTCGGCACCGCCGACGACATCAAGCTCGGCGCGTTCTGCGCCTCCGAGCCCGACGCCGGCAGCGACGTCGGCTCCATTCGCACCCGCGCCGTGTTCGACGAGGCCAAGGACGAGTGGGTGCTGAACGGCACCAAGACCTGGGCGACCAACGGCGGCATCGCCGACGTCCACGTGATCGTCGCCTCGGTGCACCCCGACCTCGGCAGCCGCGGCCAGGCCAGCTTTATCGTCCCGCCGAACACTCCGGGCCTGAGGCAGGGACAGAAGTTCAAGAAGCACGGCATCCGCGCCTCCCACACCGCCGAGGTGATCCTGGACGACGTCCGGATCCCGTCCCACCTGATCGTCGGCGGCAAGGCCAGGTTCGACGAGCGCATCGCGCGCAGCCGCGAGGGCAAGAGCTCCAAGGGCCAGGCCGCGATGAAGACGTTCGAGACGACCCGCCCGTCCGTCGGCGCGATGGCCCTCGGCGTCGGCCGCGCCGCCTACGACTACGCCCTCCAGTACGCGCAGGACCGCGAGCAGTTCGGCAAGAAGATCGGCGACTTCCAGGCGATCGCCTTCAAGCTGGCCGACATGAAGTGCCGCCTGGACGCCGCCCGCCTCATGGTGTGGCGGGCGGCCTGGATGGCGCGCACCGGCAAGGACTTCCAGAGCGCCGAGGGCTCGATGGCCAAGCTGATGGCCAGTGAGATGTCGGTCCACGTCACCGAGGAGGCCATCCAGATCCTCGGCGGCAACGGCTACACCCGCGAGTACCCCGTCGAGCGGATGCACCGCGACTCCAAGATCTTCACCATCTTCGAGGGCACCTCGGAGATCCAGCGCCTGGTGATCGGCCGCACCATCACGGGCCTGCCCGTCAGATAGTAGATGACCTGCGCGGATAGCCGAGCCGCCGGGGGTGCGCCGCCGGGACGCAACCCACTGTCGGCGGCCCGGCTAGACGGCTTTTAGAGAGATCGGGCGACGTTCGGGCGACGGCCCTTGATCGACCATCGCCCGCCGCGCGCTGAGCTGATCGTTAAGGACCGGGACCGGTGACGTCGGAGACAGCGCGATGCGCGCGTCGAGCGTCTGCTCCCACCGGGCCTGGAGGCGGGCCCGTAGTTCCTGCCGCATGAGAGGGGACACGTGCGCGTAGGTCCCACCGATGCCCGGCATGGAATGCCCGAGCCGGTCATGGGCGAGGACCGCGGGAGTGCCAGCCTCGTCGAGCCATACCCGGTGTGAGTGTCGGAGTTTGTGAGGGGTCAGCTCCGAGCCGATCGGAAGCCAGCACGCCAGCTCGAGCTCGCGGACGTGCCCGGCCTCGCGCGCGGCGGCGATGCGAGGCCGGTGCGTGTGACCGCCCCCTGCCGGCGACTCGCAGTGCTGATCAGGCGGGCGTCGCAGCGGGGGCACGGCACTGCCCGGGCATCCACCACCGGCCGGTCGTAGCGGGGAAGGCCGCGCACGTTCGGAGGCGACCAGTCGCCTCCAGTGGCCGCAGGCCATGCCGGAGTGAGCGGTTCGCCGGGCCACCCAGCAGCGATGTCGACCAGGACCGGCCGGGGTGGGGCGCCGCTGGCGCGGCCTGGTCGCGGTCGGCGACCGGGGATCATGCCGGTGGCTGCTTGCTTCCACGGGAATCCTCCGGCGTAGGTCCGGTGCAGATGGTGGCCGCCCTGCGGGTTGAGGAACAGGAACCTCCCGCCACCGCAGCTGCCCTCGCAGTCGCACCGGCTGACCAGACGCGCGGCCATGTGCCGCGCGAGGAGTCCGGTCAAAAAAGGGGGGAGGTCGACTGCGCCGAAGAAGTGGGGATGGTCATTGCGGAAGGACCCCTCCTTGGGAGCCTTGAGGAGGAAGGGGCCGTCCGGCGGGGCTAGTTGCACCCTCGACGGCGAACACGGCGACACCCTGCGCGACGCACTGTCCTCGGTCGCCGTCACCACCGACTTCGGCGCGCTCACCGCGATCCTCGCCCGCGCCGCCTGCAACCCCGACGAGACCTCGCTCGACACTGCGCTCGACACTGCGACCAGGCGCCTCGACCGGTTCAGAGTCCTGCACGCCCGGCTCGTCACCGAACACGTCGACCGGTCGCTCCTGGACCGCCTGACCCGAGCGAACCGCCGCGCCTCCATGATCCGGGACCTCTCCCAGGCATGGCACGGACGCTTCCCCGAAGACCCGTACGCCCCTCTCAACCACCAGAAGTAAGGACCCAGTGGAGACCGTCATGAAGAACCGCACGCGCAACGACGACCACGCACAGCGACCGGCCGCGCACACTCCGCCCGCCCCCGTCTTTCGATCCCCCGACACCGCCCCCGGCATCGCCGCGCTCCTGACCGACAAGCGCGGCGCCGTCCAGCACCACGGCGATCAGGCCCAGGCCCGCCGCCAGGACGCCGAGGAGCACCTCCGGCAGGTCACCGCGCGGGAGGAGATGATCGCCGAGAGGGAGCGGGAGATCGCGGAGTTCCGCGCCGCCAAGGAACGCGAGATCGCCTCCCTCCGCGAGGAGATCGGCCGGTACGACACGGCGGCGAAGAACGCCACCGGCGAGGCCGACCGCCACAGCCAGGCGCAGCGCGACGCCGAGCTCGCCGCGCAGGACCTGGAGCACGTGCTGCGCACGCACGCGCCGGCCGCGCTCGAACTCGCCGCTCCGCCGAACGGGACCCCGCCGGGCGCCACGCCCGTCAACGGCACCCCGGCCGCCGTGACCGGCGGCCACACCGTCCTCGTCGCCGGGAACGGAACCGGCCCCCAGCAGCTCCCCGCCCAACAGGCCCCGGGCCGCTGACATGCCGTACGCCATCACCGAGCCGGCACAGGCGGATTCCTCATGACCGCCGCGCTGATCTTCACGCTCATCGTGGCCGCCGCCGTGGTCCTGGTCCTCATCCTCGATGTCCGCGCCGCTGAGAAGAAGCTCCGCGGCGAGCAGATGCGCGCGGACGCGGCGAGCGCCGACGCGGCCCGCGCCCGCGCCGCGAAGGTCGTCGCCGAGGAGAACCGCGACCGGGCCGTCCTCGGCTACAGCGAGGTCCTCGGCCAGGTCGCCGAACTCGCCCTCCACCTGCGCGCCAACCACCACGACATCGCAGCCAAGCAGCTCGACCGGCTCGTCGAGGACCGCACCGGCGCCCTGAGGAGGCTCTGATGATCTGGCGGATCCTCCTCATCCCCGCCGTCGTGGCGGCAGCCGGGGGCGTGTTCCTCGCCCAGCAGATCCACACGCAGGCGATCCAGCTCAACACCGCCGCCGTGTCCCAGGACGCCGCCAGCGCCTACCTCGGGCGCGCCCGCGTGGAGGCGCCGGAGCTGTGGGCCGCCGAGGACGAGGTGCTGATCCGCGCCGGTATCGGCCTGTGCGGGGCGATCGAGCGGATGCCCGACCCCGATGTGGCGCCGCGCCCGGTGAGCGGGCTGACCGACCGCGAGATGTACGCGATCACCCTCGCCGCCACCCTGCACCTGTGCCCCGGCCAGAACGGCAGGGTCACCGGCTACCTGCGGGACGCCCGATGACGTCCCGCACCCTGTACCGCGCCGCCGGGTACCGTCCCCGCCCGGCGGCGCACGCCGAGGAGTCCAGCTCCCAGGTCTCCTCGGCAACCCCGCCCACCGTCGTCCCCGCGGTGGGCGGGGCCTCAACTTCCATGACGCGCTGGAGCGAGCGTCCCCGCACGGACCTGACCCCGTGCGGCGCGGACCTCTCCAGCGCCGTGGCCCCGCGCACTCCTGGGGGGCGTGCGCGAGGCCACCGGCCGATCCCGTTCGGGGGGGGCGGGATCGGCCACCCTCGGCGCCCGCGGTAACACGCGGGCGCCGAGGGCCAAGACCGCGGCCCGGCCGGTTCGGGGGGACGACCGGGCCGCACTGAACACGGCGACGTACAGGGCCCCCAGGCCCGAGCCCCGCTCCGCCGCCGCTGCCCGCCCAGCCATCCCCTCCCCGGGGGCTGGGCGGGACGAGTCGCCCGCCACCCGCTCGGCGGGCGACCACCAGACCCGGGCAGCCGCCAACCTCCGCGTGGTCACGCGGCTGCCCGGCCACACCCGCCGGGACCCGTCCGTCCAGGCTCCCTTGCCAGGGCGGGCTCCGGCGGCCGCGAGGAGGCGCCGATGATCCGCATGGACTTCCCTGACCCGGCGCTGCCCACACAGCTGGTCGAGGCGTGCCTCATCGCCGCCGGCATCTCCGCACCGCCCGACGACCCGAACGTCCGGCAGGCCTATCTCGACATCGCCGACCAGCTCGGCGACAGCCTCGACCGGCTACCGCCCCGGCCCGTCCCGGAGGTGCCGGATGGCCAGTAGACACCGCCGTGCGCCGGCGTGCCGGGCCTGCGGCCAGCCGGTGATCTTCGCGCTGACCGAGTCCGGCGCCCGCCAGCCACTCGACCCGGACCCCAACCCCAAGGGCAACGTCCTCGCCTTCCAGGACGCACTCGGAGCCTGGCGCGTCCGCTCCCTGGCCTCGGTTGAGCCGGCCAGCCGCCACCCCCTTGAGAAGCCGTACATGCCGCACTTCGCGACCTGCAAGGGCCCGGCCCAACAGGAGCTGCCCGCGAACGTCACCCCCATCCGGAGGAACCGATGACCAGCACGGAGGAGCAGCACGCCCGCCGCCTCGCCGGCGCCCACAACCAGGAGGCCCTGGCGAAGATCGCCGAGCATCTCCACTACAACGAGTCGATCCACCTGCACGACCTCGCCGGCGAGTCGCTGGAGCCGTGCAACTACTGCTGGCTGCGCGCAGGAAAGGCGATCCACGCGCTCCGGATCGCCGGCCTCCCGCTCGTGCTGGGACCCGACCCCGTCCAGGCCGACGAGCCGGTCGAGGTCGAAGCGAAGATCCTCCACGAACTGGAGAGCGCCGCGGGCCGCGGGGAGCGGATCGAAGTGCAGGGCTGGGCGCTCGTCCACCTCGGGTCGCCGGGCGCGGACAGGTCGCGGCGAGTCCTGGTGTTCCGCTCCCAGGACCGGCGGCACTACGGCGCCCGGCTCGAGACCTTCATGCACGCCTCCCCGAACATCCGGGTCCTCTGCCACCCCGCCACGGTGAAGCCCGTGGTCACGCAGACCGCCACGTACGAACTCACCGCGGCGGTACCGCGGTGATCGCCCTGCTCAGGTGCGCCCGGACCCGGCTGCGGCGCCTCGGCCGCGCCTCCTCCGAGCTGAGCGAGATCCGGTACCGGGTCACGCGGATGCGCAGCGAGGTCCTGGCTTTGCAGATCCAAGCGGATGCCCTGTACGGGGAGCCGGGAGACGACGTGTGGCGCGACCCACAGGCGGTGCCCCATGGCTGACCCACTCTCCGCACGGCCCATCTCCAAGCGCGATCAGAACGTGCTGGCGTTCCTCCGCGCGCACATCGCCCTCCACGGCCACGCCCCCACCGTGGTGGAGATCAGCGACGGCGTGGGAGTCAGTACCCGCACCGTGGCCAAGGCCGTCCGGTCGCTGTCCCACCGGGGGCTGGTGAAGCGCCACCCGCGCCGGCCCCGCGGTCTGGAGATCACGACGGGGACGGGCGCGCCGGTGAAGGCGCCGCACCCGCTCGTCGAGCAGCTCGCCAAGACGCGGGTGGGGCGCGGCATCCCCACCCGAGAGATCGCCGCACAGCTCGACGTGCGCACGAGCACGGTCAACAACTACGAACTCGGGCTCCGTCAGCCCACCCCGCAGCGGCTCGAGCAGTGGGCCGGCGCGCTCGGCCTCCGCATCACCCTCACACCAACCAACCTCACGGAGAAGTCCTGAGCATGTTCCACCGCAGCCAGCCCGAGTCCGGCGCAGCACCTCAGGCGACGTCCTGATGGTGCGCGAAGAGCACGATCCGGAGGTCACGGCGATGCTGCCGCCTGTGCCCGACGCGCCGGAGCCGCGCTACGGCCACCATGCGCCCGCCCCCCGCTGGCGCATCGCGCTGGATGACGCGTCCCGCTGGATCGTCACCCACCGCACCGCGTTCTGGAGCGTGGTCACCGTCGCCGCCGCCGCTGCGATGGCCGGCGGGTACCTCGCTGGGGCGCCCGCCGGAGCGGACGCCCCCGTTCAGCCGCCGGCGGCCGAGGCGTCCGAGAGGCCGACGCACCGCCTGGACACCCCGCCCGCGCACAGACCGACCCGGACCCGCAGCCCGCGGGTGAAGCGCCCGGCACCGGTGTTGCAGCCCCGCGCAACCCGCAAGAAGACGGCCCCGACGCGGTCGCCGACGCCGTCCTCGGCGAAGCCGTCGAAGACGCCGGCACCGACGGCGCCCCCTGCCAAGCCGAGCCCCACGCCCACCGGCACCGGAACACCACCCGGGCCGCCGAAGACGCCGGAACCGCCGAACGAGGAGCCCGGATGAACAAGGGAGAGAGCGGCGACGTCTCCACGCTCCTGCAGTGGCTGACGGGCACCCGAGCCTTCGGCCGGATCGGGTGCCGGGAGAACGCGCTCCGCGCGGCGGGCCGCCTCGCCGAACGCGCCGGCGGGCGCCTCACAGCGGCCGAAGTAGCGGACCGGTTCCCGACCGGCGTGTCGTCCCACCTCGACGGCCAGGACGTCGCCGAGCGCCTCGCCGAGACCCTGGAAGGGCATCTGCCGGGGCCCTGGGCCGACCGCGCCGTGAAGGTCCTCACGCCGCTGATCACCGGCCTCGCCGAACCCGTGGACCTTCCGCGAGAGCGGGACGTGTGTTGGCCCGCAAAGGCAGCGCCGTCCTCATGCAGATCGCGCCGGCGGTGCCGGAGGGCCGCACGCGCTGCGGCCACCCCGCCCCGACGATCGGCTGCCACGCCTGCGAGACCGCCCAATCCCGCAAACGGCGCCCCGGCCGGCTACGGGGCCGCGGCTGGACCAAGCCCGCGACCAGGAAGAAGCGGCGCAACAGGAGGAAGCCGTGACAGATGAGGCGGTGCAGCTCCAGAACCTCCTCGCTCTCCCGGACGACACCTTTCACACGCTCGTCGTGAACAACCTGGGCCGGGAGGACCAGCCTGCGATGTGGGACCTGCTGCTCGGCCCGCAGTTGGCGCGCCGTACCCACACCGCGCTGGGCGCGGCGTTCCGCGACGTCGAGGACCAGCTCGCCGAGCGCCGCGCCGACATCGACAGCTACAAGCAGGAGTGCTCCGGGCGGGGCAGCGCAGGACGGCGCGAGTGGGCCGCCGAGTGGGGCCGTTACCAGGAGTGGCGGAGCCGCGTGATCGGGTACCGCCGCCTCCTCAGCCGGCGCCTCGCCGAGGCCAAGCGCGCCCGCAGCGTCGCGCCGGAACCGCCGCGACCGAAACCTGCCCCGCCCAAGCCGACCCCGCCGAACTCCGCCCGCAAGATCCGGCAACTGCAGACGGTGTTCCGGCTCGCCTGGGTCATCGCCCAGCACCGCGAAGCCACCCTGCGGCAGGGCATCGTGCCCGACGACCACGAGGTCGAGCTGTGGCGCGCCCTCGACGTCATCGAGGTCGACACCACCGACGGGCCCATCACCATCGCCGAGTTCCTCCACGACATCACCTCCAAGCCCGGCTTCGCCCCGCCCGACCAGCCGTCCGGGGGGCCGTCGTGAGGACCCGCTCCAAGGGCCGCTCCTGCGCTGGCAAGCGCCGCTACGAGGGCGAGCCGTCGGCGGACAAGGCGATCCGGGAGCTCGTGGCCGCCAAGCGGGTGACGCCCGGCTCCATGCACTCCTACCAGTGCCGATTCTGCGACGGCTGGCACATCGGCCACACCCGCCACGGAGGGAGACGCCCGCAATGAGGTTCCAGATCGAGCCGCTCGGCGCCTGGACGGACCCCGAGACACCCGACCGGACGCGTGCGTTCTTCCGCGCAGGATGGGCCCACACGGTTGAGCTGCTGAGCCGTGAGGTGGGCTGGCTCGGCGCGGACCTGGTCGTCATGCAGGCGGACGTGGCCGAAGATGCCCGCCGCCGCCGCGACGGGATGCTCCTGGCCAACGCCTGCGTCCGGCAACACCCGGGCGTCGTGATCAGCTTCAGCAGCGACCACGGGCCGCTCCGGTACGCGACCGATCAGTTCACCGCCTGGCAGGACAACGTCCGCGGCATCGCCCTCTCCCTGGCGGCGTTGCGCGCCGTCGACCGGTACGGCGTCACCCGCCGCGCCGAGCAGTACGTCGGGTTCCGGGCCCTGCCCGCCGCGGTCGCCGAGTTCGGCACGGCGGACGACGCCGCCCGGTGGATGCGCGAACAGGCCCGCCCCCACGCCAAGGACGCCGACACCTCCACACCGCGGCAGCTGTACCGGTTCCTCGCGCGCCGCTGGCACCCCGACGCCGGCGGCGCCGGAGCCGAGTGGGAGCGCCTCGACCAGGCCCGGCGGCTCCTGGAGGAGGCGCACCTGCTGTGACCGCTGTCCTGACCGTCCGCGCCGGCGGCTCCGTGGCGGGGTCGTGCGGCAGGTCCTGCTACGACGCCGAGCACGAACCCTGCCGCTGCGTGTGCGGGGGCGTGAACCACGGCGCGGGCTTCGAGGCCGCGGCCGCGAACGCGCAGGCCATGGCCGAGGAGTGGATCGCGACGGCCCCCGCGGACGGCTGGGACATCGACACCTACCTGCTGCTGGGTGCCCCGGCAGATCAGCACGCCCTGTTCTGAAGGAGACGACATGCGCAAGAAGAAGGACAAGAGGCGCCGCTGGGAGTGGCTCGGCGACCTCGTCGACCTCGCCGTCGAGCTGCTGGTCGGGTGGTGGCGTTGAGCGCCGGCGGCCAGGGCGTCTGCACCGGCTGCGGCCGAAGCAAGCCCATCACCATCACCGGTCTGGTGTACCGGCATCGGGGACCGGGCGGCGAGCCGTGCCCCGGCCAGTCCCAGGCCCCGGAGGGGGCGGGTGTTGCCCCCGCCACCGTCGCCGCCACGCTGGATCAGCTCATCCAGGACCTGCGCGTCCACAACCTCCCCGGCCACGGCGCCGTCGTGCGCCTCGACGACGTCACGACCGCGATCGACAACGCCCGCGTCTCCGCCAGGCTGGAGCCGCTCGGAGCCACCGATGGGTGAGCCGCTGCCGATCGTGAGGGCCCTGAGGGCGAGGCGCCGCGCCCTCAGGCTGAGTCTGGCTTCTGCCGCCGCACGCGCTGGAATGACCAGCTTGGCGCCGGGGTCGTGGGAGCGGGGCGACCGGTGCCCCTCGCTGGAACGCACCTACACCTACGCGGCGGCGCTCGGGATGGCGCCGGTCCTGCTGGCCGGCTCCGGCGGATGGGTGCCGGTGCCTCTCGCCGCCTGCTCCCCGGACGAGCGGCGGCCTCCGGTCCTTCGGCAGTTGCGTGCCACTCGACTCGCCCGCGACCTCCCCGTGGTGCAGGTGGCGGCCGCCCTTGGGGTGGCGACGGTGACGCTGTCCATGACGGAGAGCGGCGAGCGCCGCGTCCAGCTCGACCAGGCGCACGCTTACGCGGACATCCTCGGCATGGTCCTCACGGTGGAGGAGATCGCTCCGACCGGGGCCGCGCTCGTCGAGGCCTCCGGCGCGGTCTGCGTGAGGAGGGCGGAGTGATCGCCCCCCACACCGTTCCCTCGCCCGTCGAGACCTCCTGGCGGTGCGGAGGCGGATGTGACTGATCGGTGGCAGAGGCCGTGCGTGCACTACTCGGCCGCCGAGGAACGCACCTGCGGTGCGACGCCGACCCGCCTGTACATTCAGGGCCCCCGGTGCGTGCTGCACACGCCGTCGGCGGAACGTGGCCTGCCGGAACCGCCCGAGGGCAAGTGCGCGCCGGCGCGCTGCCACTGCGGGCGCCCTTCGTGCCACGCCTACGACACCTACGGCCGGGACTCCTATTCGGCGCAGGGCTTGGCGTGGGCGGCGGTCGACGCCCGCGCGGTCGCGTCGGGGAAGCGCCGCGCCTCACCCGCCGAGCAGGCTGCGGCGAAGGCGGCGGTGCAGGAGCAGAAGGACCGCGACGCCGCGCTCCGCCGGCCCGCCGGGCCACCGGACGGAGCGAGCGGGTGAGTGCGCGGCATGCCTGGGTGGCGCAAGGCAACACCGAGGCGGCGGCGGCGCAGCCGCCATGGGAGCCGGCCCCCGACGATGTCCACACGCTCAGGTACGGGTACAACCTCGCGGACCTGGACGTCCTCACCCGCGCGGCTGTACGCCGTGTCGCTGGCATGCGAGGCGACTACCGCGACCGGTACGAGACGGCCTGGTCGGCGGTCGCCGAGCATCTCTACGCGCGCCAGTCACCGCCCGCCCCGTTCGACCTGATCGACGCGGGCCGGGACGCGCTGCGCCGTCACGTCGTCGAGGAGATCCACCACCACGGGCGGCGCCGCGCCGGGCCTGGCGCCACCGAGCCCATGCCGCGGTACTTCCTGTACTGGAACTGGGCGGGTTGGCGCCCCGATCCTGCGCACATCCTCGAACACGTCGCGGTGTGGCAGATCTGGGAGGACCTGACCGACCGGGACCGCGAGATCCTTGCGCCGCTGACGGCTGGCCTGTCGCAGCGCGACGCGGCGCGGGCACTCGGCATGAACCGGGCCGCCTATGTGATGGCTCTGCGCATCGCCAGACGGCACTTCCTGGACCGGTGGCATGAGGGCGAGGACGTCCCAGGGCAGTGGGGGCGGGTGGCCAGGTCGGGTGAGACGACGTACCGGTCGGCGATGCTGGCCCGCAGGCTGCGCACGGTGGCGACGCTCCCGAAGCCGGAGTGCGGGAAGGCGTCCACCTACCAAAGCGGGTGCCGGTGCCTGCCGTGCACCACAGCCGCAACGCAGAAGACCTCAACACGGCGCCGGGCCCGGACCGGCGCGACGCAGCGACGCTTCCTGGGCGACGCAGACCGCGCCCGCATCGTCGAGCTGTCCGTCGCGGGACTCACCGTCGACCAGATCATGGCGGAGACGAAATGGTCCCGCCCCACCGTCAACAACGTCCGCCGCGCCGCCCGCGCCCGAGGCCAGCTATGACCGGAGCAGAGAGCCTCGCGAAGGCGTTCACGGCCGCACCACCCCGGCATGAGGGCCTGGACGAGAACCTCGCCGGCGCCCTGCTGGCGGCGGTGCCGCTGCGCATGCTGGAGATCCGCGGCTGGACGCCCGAGCAGCAGGCGAACGACGCCGCGTGGGTGCAGGAGCTGATATGCGCCGGCGCGTCCGGCGACGAGCTGCTGTACGGGGCGGGCGACGGCCGCCCGGCCGCGGCATTAGCTGCCCTCGTCCGGGGCCTGGCGGCGCTGGCGTACGTCGAGGGCGGCGTGACGGTCGCCGGACTGCATTGGTGCGCGGAGCAGCACAGCGAATGCCCGAACGGCCCCCAGTGGGCGCACCTCGCGCAAACCCGGAGCGCAGACCGGGGGCCCGGGGTCATGGAGCAGATGACGGAGAGGGGGATGGGTGGCGGAACCAGAGCCGGAGCCAGAGCCGGACGGCCTCCTAGTCCCCGGCGCGAACTGGGTGGGCCGATTCGAGTGGGAGCGGCTGATCCGGCGCTGTCGGCTGGGGTTCTACGAGGGCAAGACCAGGGACCCCAAGCGGTGGGTTCCCCACGCGACCGTTCAGCACGTCGCGCTCGTCCTGGCGACGTACGCCGACCTCGACGGGACACGAGTGCGCCCATCGGCCAAGCGCGTCGCCCACGTCTGCGAGCTGGACGAGCGCAAGGTCCGCGCCTGCATCACGCACCTGCGGCAGTCGATGCTGCTGGAACTCGTGCGCCCGGCCCGAGGACCTGGCCGCAGCGGCGGCCCAGGGCGTCCAGCCGAGTTCCGGATGTCGGTGCCGGACGACCTGCTGGAGCGCCTGGCGTACCTGGATCCGGACGAGCAGGTCGTGGTGGTCCCCACGGGCGCCCAGATGCCGCCGGAGCGCAAGCCGCGCCGCCCGAAAGAGGATGCGCCGCCAGGGCAGGGGGCTGTGGATATCTCATGATCGCCCGAATAAAAGACCGGCGGGTACCCGCATATGATTCGAAAGACCGGCGGCCACCCGCCGCCCATTCCGAAAACACCGGCGGGTACCCGCAGAAACACCGGCGGGTACCCGCCGCCTACCAGGACCAGACACCAGTACCAGAAAAGAACACCAGCACCACTGAAGATCATGACCATGCCACACCCGGGGTTCTGTCGCTGCTGGCTGAACTGGAAAGCAGAACCCGCGGCCGACGACCCTGTGGAAAAGCGATGACTCAGTTCTTCACCCAGGTCCGCACATCCCGGAAGCTCCGACAGTGCGAACGCTGCCTCAAGCCGATCGGCCCCGGCGAACGCTACAACCGCCACTCAGCCCCACCCGGAGGAGAACTGGGCAACCTCGGCTGGTGGCACATCATCGAGCACCCGGCAGACGGATGCCCCGAGGCGGTGCCGCCGCCGCGATGAACCGGCCACCCGCCACAGACCTAGCGACCACCGCCGCCCGCTCCGTGACCGAAGCAACCGCAACGCCACCAGACGAACTGCCCGACAACCCCCAGGCGTACCTGCGGTGGCTACGCGACCCCACCCGCCCCGTACGCCGGCCACGCCCACGCAAGCCGCTCAAGCCATCCCCGTCCAAGCGCGGACCGGCCGCAGTCCGCGACCCCGCCTACCCAGCAGCCGCCGCACTCCTGTCGACACTGCCCGACCTCGGCACCGCCCACATCGAACGCGCACGACAAGAAACCGGCGACACGACATGGGAAGCCCTCGTCATCCGCGCCGCCGAGAACGCGTCACGAAAGCTAGACGGACACAAACGCCAATAAAAGCCGTACACCCCATGAGAACCCACCACCGTCAAAAGGGACAAAGAATGGCCGGAAACCCCGACACCCCAACCGCTCCACCGCCCCACACCGACACGAACCCATCCAGCCGCCCCACAGCCGACCGCCACACCCCGAACACCCGCGATCACGTATCGCGACCGAGCATGGCCCCTCCGAAGCCGTCACAGGCGATCTCAGCGCGCCGACGCCTCACCGCCCTAGGCGCCGGTGAGTGACTCGACGGCGCTCGGCGACCGGATGAAGGCTTACGAGCAGGTCACCCGGATGGTGGTGCCGCGCCGCACCTACACGATCGTGCGGGTTGACGGCCGGTCGTTCCACTCGTTCCTCCGGCACGCCGACCGGCCGTTCGACGACGCCGTCATGGCCGCGATGAACGCCGTCGCCGAGGCCCTCTGCGCGGACATGTCGGGTGCGGTGTTCGCCTTCACCCAGTCCGACGAGTGCTCGGTGCTGCTGACCGATTTCACCGGGACGGGCACGGAGCCGTGGTTCGGCGGGGTGGTTCAGAAGATGGTGTGTTCAACGACTCGTACGTGCCCGCGGGCGGCGGCACACGGGGCGTCTGCAGCCACGACAGCGCCCGCTGCGCCAGCGCCTCCAGCCCCAGCCCCAGCACCACCAACTCCGGCTGCAGTGCGGTCGCCAGCGCGGCCAGCCTGGCCTGCACCGCGGCTGCGCTGTCGGCGGTGATCCACCACACCGGATTGCACCGCCCAGCGCCTGGGTCGGCGTGGGCGATGGTGTAGCGGGCGGCCAGCGCGGACTTCCCCACCCCGCCCCAACCGTGCACCGCAGCCACCACCACCGGTGTTTTGCCGCTGTGGGACCGCGCCCGACGTCTCCTTACCGACGGGTCGACTCCAGGTTCTCCCGCACCATCTCGGTGAGTGGGTGATCACTACCAAGGGCCCGTTCGCAGTCGGTGAGGGTGGTCTCGTACAAGGCGATGGCTTGGTCCAGCTCCCCGGTCGCCTCGAAGGCGGTGGCGAGGGCATAGCGCGTGGTCAGGATTTCCACGTGGTCGGGGCCCAGTACCTGCTCGCGGTCGGGGAGCGTCTGCTGCAGTAGCGGGATGGCCCGGTCTAGGTCACCTGCCTGGTAACAGGCAATGGCGAGGTTGCTGCGCGAGGCCAGGGTTCTGGGGTGGTCGGGGCCTAGTACTCGTTCGCAGTCGGCGAGGGTGGTCTCGTACAGGGGAAGAGCTTGGCTCAGTTGCCCCGCGGCCTGGTAGGCGGCGGCGAGATTGTTGCGGGACTCTACGGTGGCGGGGGCATCAGGCCCCAGCATCCGTTCACGGGCGGTCAGCGTCTGTTCATGCAGCGGGACGGCTCGCTGCGGGGCCCCGGCACCGTAGTACGCGTTGGCCAGGTTGTTGCGTGTGTTCAGGGTTTCGAGGTGGGCGGGACCTAGCACCCGCTCACGGTCGACGAGTATGGCCTCATACAAGGGGATGGCTACCTCCAGCGCCCCCGCCGACTGGTAGGCGTAAGCGAGGTTGTTGCGCGAGGACAGCGTGGCGGGGTCGTCAGGTCCCAGCACCCGCTCACGGTCGGCCAGCGTCGTAGCGTGCAGTCGGATGGCCTTGTCCGGGTACCCAGCTGCCTCGTAGGCGACGGCAAGGTTGTTGCGCATGCCTAGGGTCCCGCGGTGGTTGGGTCCCAGCAGGCGCTGGTGGGCGGTAAGAGCGCGCTGGTGGTAGGCGAGAGCGTGCTGGGCATTGCCCTGGCTGTGCAGGAAGAGGCCGGTCAGGTCGAGCAGGTGACTGGTCGTGTCGGTGTCGGAGTCGGACGGCGCGCGTTCGATCAAGGCGTCGATGTGGGGCAGTAGCGCCCGCCACGCCGACCAGGTACCGGGGTCTGCATAGTCATCGGGGGCGGCTTGGGCCAGCAATCCAGTGGCCTGGTGCAACGCGGCAGTGATATCGCTCTGCTGCCGGTGCGGGTCTGCTGGATCGGGTGTGCGGGCAACAGCTTGGACCAGCCGGTGCACCGAGACCACGTCTTCCTCCAGGCCGATCATGTTGTAGGCGGCCAGCTGGCCCAGCGCATGCACCAGGTCCGCCTTACCTGCTGAACCGCCCTCCGCCTCGCGCGGGCTCGGCTGGAGGGAGTGCTCCCACAAGGCAGGCGGGATCGCCTCGGCCCCGTACCACGCCAGAATTCGCAGCAACTGCCCGGCCAGCGGGGCACCATCGGTCAGCCGATCCAAAGTGATCCGCCATATCCGGGCGATGGTCCGCTCTCCGTCGACCCCTTCGGCGGCCCGGTCGTACATCACCGCCGGCTGCTCGGCCAGCAACTCCAGATACGCCGCCGGCGACAGCCTGGCCTGGCGCAGGTAGGCGGCCGCCTGCTCGACCGCCAGCGGCAAGCACCCGAGCTCGGCCACCAAAGCAGCCGCACCCTGCAACTCCGCCCCCGCCCGGCCGGCGCCAGCGATCCGCATGAGCAGAGCCACTGCTTGCCCCTCGGTGAGCACATCCAGACGCAGCACCGACGCATCCAAGCGGTGCCAGCCCTCGCCCAGTCGGCTGGTCACCAGCACCCGCCCCGACAGAACCCGGCTCACCAGCGGCTCCACACCAGCCGGATCACCGACATTGTCCAAGATCAGCAGCCAGTCCTCATGGCAGCCCAGCCACGAAGCGGCGTAGCCGGCCAGCTCCTCCAGCGGCAACCCCCACGCCGCGCCCGGCACCAGCGCGACCGCCAACGCAGCCAGCCCGGCCTGTACCGATGCCGCACTGTCGGCGGTGACCCACCACACCGGATTGAACTGCCCGGCGTGAAGAGCGGCGTACCGGGCGGCCAGCGTGGACTTGCCCACTCCGCCCAGCCCGTGCACTGCTGCCACAATGACCGGCGGTCCCGCGCGCTCCAGCTCCTGCTCCAAGCGCGCCAGCTCGTCGTCCCGCCCGACGAACAAGCCCGGATGCGGGGTGCGCACCAGTCCGGGCGGAGCCTCTACTTGATCGACCGGCGGCAGCGAACCTCTTGGCAGCACCACCTCGGTGATGACCTGGTCCCCGCCGGCCTGATACACCCGGGCCTGCCCGGAAGCCTGCGCCCGCTGCGCTACGGCCGACTGCTCCTCAGGCGGCTGCGCCGACTCCGGAGTCGGCATGGAGGTCACTTCTCGTTAATGGTCTGGTCCCGGCCGGCCTGATAAACCCGGCCGTGCCCGGACGCGGTCGCGTTCTGAGTGATGTTCTGCACCCGCACCAGCTCGTCCGCGGGCAGCAGCGGCTTCCACACCTTGTCCAGCACCCGCTGGATCTCCGCGGCGATCTCAGGATCGGCGGTCACCAACCGGGCCAGCTTGCGCTGCCACTCGGCGGCCAAGCCCTCCTCCACGCCGGCCTCACCAGCCTGGCGCGCGGCCAGCACCTCACCGCGCACCTCCTCCAGTTCGGCCTCCACCGCTGCAACCCGCTCGGGATGCGCCCGCCGCCACAACGCCACCGCTCCAGACCGGGCCTGCTGCCATCCATCGGTAGCCACCGCGGTCACCAACGCCGTCCCCGCCGCCATCAACAACGGATCCATACCCGCACCTGCCTAACGCTCCACCGGTCGGCGCACACACGCGCCATTCCCCGTCGCAACCATCCTGGACCCCGCAAAGATCACACACAGCGATTTGTCCCGAACCGGCGGCATTTTCCCAAGCCGCCGGAAGCGCAACACCTGCGGCAGTAGCCACGGGAGGGCCGTGGCATCCGGCGTGGAGGCGTTGATCCACTGAGACCGCCATCGTTTCTCGACACTCGGCGAAGCCGATTCGGGACGTGATCAAACTCGTTGTCTCGGCGTCGAGTGGGTTTTGGTGTCCGGTTGCGGCGGATGTGCCTGATGGCCTGGTGCCGCCGGGGCGGGCGGGTCGATGATGTCGGCCATGACGGGGCGCGTACTGACATGGGCCGGCGGACTCATCGCGGCGGTGTCGGTGATCGGGTTGATCGTGTACTTCGCGGTGAAGGGGTTCCACTGGGGTGACACCGTGGGGGTGATCGGCGCGGGGGTGGGGATCGCCGGGCTGGTGATGGCGGTGTACGGGATGATCGTGGCCCGCCGCACCCCCGACACAGGCCAGCAGCCCGATCAGGTACCGGGCGAGCGGTCGGTCAACCTGCGCGGCGACGCCCCCAACAGCGGCATCGTGGCCACCGGCGACGACGCCGCCAACACGCAGATCACCGGCAACGTGTCCGGGCACGGCCGGCTCAACCAGGCCGGCCGGGATCTGAGCATCAACGAGTCGACCGTGTTGCCCCCAGAGGCGGTGCGGCCGGTCTCCGAGGTGGCGGCGCCCGGGTTGGTGAACGTTCCGGGGCACCAGCATGTGTTCGTCGGCCGCGGCGACGAGCTCGATGAGCTGGATGCGGCGTTGCGGGCGCCGGGTGGGGTGGTGGTGGCCGCGGTGCATGGGCTGGGCGGGGTGGGCAAGTCCACCCTGGCAGCCCGCTACGCCGCCGCCCACGCCGCTGGCGCTGCGCACGCCGCGGCCGAGGCGCGGGCGGGGCTCGGTGAGGCGGTGTTTGATCCGGTGTGGTGGATCACCGCCGACACCGCCGCGGCCGTGCAGGCAGGGCTTGCCGGTCTGGCGGCCGCGTTGCAGCCGGAGCTGAGGACGGCGCTGGAGTTGGAGGCGCTGGCCGAGCGGGGGCTGGCCTGGCTGGGCTGCCACTCCGGGTGGCTGGTGGTCTTGGACAACGTCACCGACCCCGGCCACATCGCGCCGCTGCTGGACCGCACGATGCGCGGCCGGGTCCTGGTCACCAGCCGCCTCGGGCAAGGCTGGCACCGGTACAGGGCCCAGGTGCTGCGGCTGGACGTCCTCACCGAAGAACAAGCCGTCGACCTGCTCACCCAGATCGCCGCCCCCGCCGGGCCCGGCGCCGGATCCGGCAGCACTGGTCTGGACGGCGCGGCCGAACTGGTAGCCGAGCTGGGGTGCCTGCCGCTGGCGGTCGAGCAGGCCGCCGCCTACCTGCTCCAAAACCAACTGTCCCACGCGATTACCTGGACCTGCTCGCCGCTTCGCCGGCGGTGATGTATCACCAGGCCGCCGAGGGCAGTACCACCGGCACCGCTGGTGATGCCGGTAGTGACGCACGGACGATCGCACGGATCTGGCGGATCACTCTGGACCGGATCACCGCCGACACCCCCCCGGCCGGTGAACTGCTGCGGATCCTGGCCTGGTACTCGCCCGAGGCCATCCCCCGCACCATGCTCAACGGCCTCTCCGAAATGGAGGGATGGCAGGAGAACGCCGCGCCGCCGCTTCTGCAGGCCGCGCTGGGCAAGCTCGCCGCCTACAACATGATCACCCTCACCCCCGGCACCGTCACCGTCCACCGCCTCGTCCAAGCCGTCGCCCGCACCCCCGACACCCACGGCCCGGTCGAAGACCGCGACCCGCACCGCCACCCCGAGGCCATCACCACCGCCCGCCACACCGCCTCCCGCCTGCTGAACCAGACCCGCCCCGCCGACGTCGTCGATCCGGGCGGATGGCCACGGTGGCGGCAACTGCTGCCCCACATCGATGCGCTGGCCACCCATACACCTCCCAGCACCGACGACACCTGGCTCAGCCTGCTACTCGACCGCGCCGCCTCCTTCCTGCAGAACCAAGGACTGCTGAACCGCGCCATCCGCTACTTCGACCGCTCCCTGGCCACCCACCACCGACTACATGGCGGCGACCACTCCGACACCCTGATCTCCCGCAACAACCTCGCCTACGCCTACCGGGCGGCCGGGGACTTGGGCCGGGCGATCCCGCTATACGAACAGACCCTCACCGACTCCGAACGGGTCCTGGGCCCCGACCACCCCTCCACCCTGACCTCCCGCAACAACCTCGCCTACGCCTACGAGACGGCGGGGGATTTGGGCCGGGCGATCCCGCTGCTGGAGCAGACCCTTACCGAGCGCGAGCGGGTCCTGGGCCCTGACCACCCCGACACCCTGAGCTTCCGCAACAACCTCGCCTACGCCTATCAGATGGCGGGGGATTTGGGCCGGGCGATCCCGCTGCTGGAGCAGACCCTTACCGAGCGCGAGCGGGTCCTGGGCCCTGACCACCCCGACACCCTGAGCTCCCGCAACAACCTCGCCGGCGCCTACCGGGCGGCGGGGGATTTGGGCCGGGCAATCCCGCTATACGAACAGACCCTCACCGACTGCGAGCGCGTCCTGGGCCCCGACCACCCCGACACCCTGAGCTTCCGCAACAACCTCGCCGGCGCCTATTGGGCGGCGGGGGATTTGGGCCGGGCGATCCCGCTGCTGGAGCAGACCCTCACCGACTCCGAACGGGTCCTGGGCCCCGACCACCCGACAACTGGGATCGTGCGTAGCAACCTCCAGGCAGTGACAGAGCCGTAGATGGCTGCCTCAGAAACGTTCGTTTTCTAACAGCCGAGGTTGACGCGGACCGGCCGGATCCGGGCACCGTGTGGGCGGGCGGCCGGTGAACGCGTGGTGCGGCGGGCGCGTCTGAACCACATGGGCAGGGCGGACTTGGAACGGCGGGGTAAAGGCGGGCTACGGCGGCCGGCGCGGCTTGTCCCGGTGTGGGTGGCGCTGGCGGCCACGTGCACCGCAGCCGTGGCGGTCGCTGGGCTGACGCTGTGGCTGGGGCTGGATCTTCTAGATGTGCACGGCATCAAACGCGAGAAGCAGATCACCTCGTCGGTGCTGTTCGATCTGGTGAAGCTGTCATTCGCGGTCGTGGCGGGACTGGGCGGCCTGGTGGCTTTGGTGGTGGCCTACCGCAAACAGCGCACCGAGGAGAATGCCGCGCTGCGCGAGGACACCAAGCCGCACGGTGACCGGTTCACCGCCGCGGTGACCCAGCTCGGCGACACCTCCCCCGCCGTCCAGTTGGGCGGGGTGCACGCGCTGGCCGGCCTGGCCGACGACGCCCCTACGCGCCAGCTACGCCAGACCTGTATCGACGTGCTGTGCGCGTACTTGCGTCT
Organism: Actinomadura sp. NPDC023710; assembly: GCF_040639875.1. Taxonomy (NCBI): domain Bacteria; kingdom Bacillati; phylum Actinomycetota; class Actinomycetes; order Streptosporangiales; family Thermomonosporaceae; genus Actinomadura; species Actinomadura sp. NPDC023710. Next base: position 43,913 of record NZ_JBFAGB010000022.1, on the reverse strand, counting down.
GCCCTATGACCCGAACCCCAGCGACGATCCTGGCGAAGGCCAGGACCCGGCCGGGCACGCCCGCGCGCGCCACCTTCCGCGCGATCCGCGAAGTCCGCCACACCGTTATTCGCATCCTCGGCAATCACCTGCGCGATGACGCCACGGTGTCCTGGCAGGGCCACGACCTGGACTTCACCGACGTCGTCTTCGACGGCGGTGACCTCCCCGAGGCCGTCTTCACCGGCGCCACCGTGTCCTTCCGTGGCACCCGGTTCGTGGGCGGGAAGGTCGACTTCGGGGGCGCCCAGTTCGTGGGCGGCATGGTCGACTTCGGGGGCGCCCGGTTCGTGGGCGGCATGGTCGACTTCGGGGACGCCCGGTTCGAGGATGGCATGGTCAACTTCGTGCACGCCCGGTTCGTGGGCGGCACGGTCAACTTCATGCACGCCCAGTTCGTGGGCGGCATGGTCGACTTCGGGGGCGCCCGGTTCGAGGATGGCATGGTCGACTTCGGGGGCGCCCAGTTCGTGGGCGGCATGGTCGACTTCGGGGGCGCCCGGTTCGTGGGCGGCATGGTCGACTTCGGGGACGCCCGGTTCGAGGATGGCATGGTCAACTTCGTGCACGCCCGGTTCGTGGGCGGCACGGTCAACTTCATGCACGCCCAGTTCGTGGGCGGCATGGTCGACTTCGGGGGCGCCCGGTTCGAGGATGGCATGGTCGACTTCGGGGGCGCCCGGTTCGAGGGCGGCATGGTCGACTTCCGAAGCGCCCGGTTCGTGGGCGGCATGGTCGACTTCGGGGGCGCCCGGTTCGAGGATGGCATGGTCGACTTCGGGCGCGCCCAGTTCGTGGGCGGCACGGTCAACTTCATGCACGCCCAGTTCGAGGACGGCACGGTCAACTTCATGCACGCCCAGTTCGAGGACGGCACGGTCAACTTCATGCACGCCCAGTTCGAGGACGGCATGGTCGACTTCGGGGGCGCCCGGTTCGAGGGCGGCACGGTCAACTTCGTGCACGCCCGGTTCGTGGGCGGCACGGTCGACTTCGGGCGCGCCCGATTCGAGGACGGCATGGTCGACTTCGGGGGCGCCCGGTTCGAGGACGGCACGGTCAACTTCGTGCACGCCCAGTTCGTGGGCGGCACGGTCGACTTCAGGGACGCCCAGTTCGTGGGCGGCACGGTCAACTTCGTGGGCGCTACCGGTCGGCGGCCGGAGCAGTTGCCGGACGGCATGGCCGACCACTTGTCGCAATAACATTCGTTTTCTAACAGCCGATGTTGACGCGCACCGGCCGGATCCGGGCACCGTGTGGGCGGGCGGCCGGTGAACGCGTGATGCGGCAGGCGCGTCTGAACCACATGGGCGGGGCGGACCTGGAACGGCAGGGTAAAGGCGGGCTACGGCGGCCGGCGCGGCTTGTCCCGGTGTGGGTGGCGCTGGCGGCCACGTTCACCGCAGCCGTGGCGCTCGTTGGGACGACGCTGCTCTGGCTGGGGTTGGATCCGTTAGACGTGCATGACGTCAAACGCTAGAAGTAGATCACTGAGGTTCCCCCGGTAGCACGGACAGCTTGATATTCCCCCGGTAGCACGGACAGCTTGATATTCCCCCGGTTTTCCGGACCCGATTGTTGAGAGACTGAGGGCTTGTCCGTTCGGGGAGGACATGTCCCGGGCGATCGAGAAGTTCAGTGAGGGCCTCGCGGATGTGGGGGCTTTGACGGGGCGGACGCGGATGGTGGCGTTGGCGCTGCTGCGGAACCGTCTGTGCTGGCGGGGCGGGATGTCGGCGCGTCGGGCGCATCGGATTCTGTTGCGGGGCCGGCGGGCACGGTGGCGGTTCTGGTCCGGGCAGTTCTAACAGAAGCAAGGCAGAGGAAGCGCCCTGCGGCCCGCGGGCTCGGAGGGCGCTTCTTCTGGTGCTGTCGGGCGGCTCTGGTCATTCCCGGCGCTCGCTGCCGGAGGAGAGGACGGCGCGCCGCGCAGGGGTGCCGCAGTCGCACTACCAATCCAGGCCTCGGCCGTGACCGGTACCGGGAAGTCGAAGCTCGTGGCCGGGCGCGCTGCCGGAACACGGTACGTGCCTTGACCGGCAGAGGGGAACGAGAACGCGGCCGCCAGCGTTCACACGTCCAATGAGGTCGCACATAGTGATGAAGTGACCCCGGAAAGCAACGGGAGGCTTCTTTGAGCGAGCAGGACACGCCCCCGCCGCGCATCCGGAACGGCGGCGCCTTCTGGTGCGACGAGCACCAGCGCTGGGAGTGCGTCAAGAACCGCAAGCAGGCACGCGGCGGAGGCCGCTGCCACCAGCCCGCCGTGACCGGCCTCGACCGCTGCCGCTCCCACGTCGGCGTCACCCTCGAACTCGCCGAAGTTCAGGGGGCCGCGATGGACGCCTGGTCCGCCACCTACGGGCAACCCGCCGTCGACCCCGCCCAGGCCGTCATCGGCATGCTGAACCTGGCCGTTTTCCGCGCGAACTTCTACGCCGGCCTCCTGGAGGAGCAGGTCCTCCGGGCGCAGGAAGACCGCGACGACGGCGGCGACCCCTACACCAAGGGCGCTCCCCCGGTGGGGGAGGGCGTCGGCCTCATCGGCCACACCTACTCCGCGGACAAGGAGTACGGAATCTTCGCGTCCGGCGAGGCCATCCGCGGCCTGGTCCTCCTCGAGGGCCAGGAACGCGACCGCGTCGTCCGGTATGCGAAAGCGGCCCACGACATGGGCATCGCCGAGCGACACATCCGCGTCGCCGAACAACAGGCCGCACAGCTCGCCGACGCCATCCGCAAGATCCTCGATGGCCTCAACCTTTCGCCGGATCAGCAGAAGGTCGTGCCGCGGCTCGTCCCGTCCGTCCTGCGCGCACTCGCCGCTGGCAACCCCGCCGCCTAGGAGAACCCCATGCCACGACTCTGGGAACTGACCCAGGACGACTTCCCCTGCCCGTTCACCGAACGCGAGCAGGAATTCGAGTCCTGGACCGAACTGCGCGACAACGCCGACCAGCACGACAACGCCCTGAACATCGTCATCTGGTGGGACTGGTGGCCGCCCTACGACGGCTGCCCGTCCGAGAGGATCACCCTGTACGTCGCCATGCCGAACCGCGAACGCGTCTACCCCTGGACGGCGCCCGTCCGCCGCGAGGAAGAGCCCGAGATCCGCGCCTGGCTACAAGGACGCCTCGCCCGCCTCGCCCGCTGGTGGCACGTCGAACCCACCCAAAGAGAAGCATGAGCGGCCTCGCCATCCCCGCCACCGCGGCCGCGCTCGACGACCGCGCTGACGTCGGCGGCGGGTTCTGCCCGCTCTGCAAGGCGTCCGCCGACCACAGCATCGGCCACGCCCGCATCACCCAGCCCGGCCCCATCGACACCGTGCTGATCGACCTCCCCAGCGGCGCCCTGGAGGGGCTGCTGGCCCGGCTCGCCGAGCTACCCGGCCCGCAACGTGTGGTCGCGGACGTCCTGGACGACTGGAACCACCGCCACAGCGGCCTCGCGTCATCCTCGCACGGCGTCGGCCTGTTCCTCGACCTCCTCACCGAGGCCGGCTACCGCATCACCCCGATCACCACCTCGAACGGCCCGCTCCCGGCGCCGCCCACCGAATGAGAACGGATCCCCGACCATGCGCAAGATGCCCACGATCTTCGTCCGCGACTGGGAGCATGCCCCTCCCGCGTCACCCGCGAACCCAACCCCCACTGCGCCTGGGTGTTCGCCGGCGAAGGCCGCGCCACCCGCAAGCTCGACGGCACCTGCACATGCTTCGACGGGCAGCGGTGGTGGGCGCGCCGCGAGGTCAAGCCCGGCAAGACCCCGCCACCCGACTTCCAGCTCGTCCAGGTCGACGACCGCACCGGGAAGCGCACCGGCTGGGAACCGATGGAGCAGTCCTCCTACGCCCGCTGGCACGCCGAAGCCCTCGCTCCCGATGCCGACGCCGACCACCCCGAAGGCACCCCGCAGACGTGGCAGCCCGGCACCTACGAGCTGTGGGGCCCGAAGATCGGCCGAGATCCCGAGGGCTTCGGTGAGCACGTCCTGATCCGCCACGGCTCCACCGGCCTCGTGGACGTCCCGCTCGATTTCGACGGCCTTGCAGCGTGGCTGCTCGCCCACCCGTACGAGGGCATTGTCTGGCACCACAAGGACGGGCGGATGGCCAAGCTGAAGCGGAAGGACATGCCCGCCGAGACCACAGGAGCCGCCGAGACCGCAGGAGCCGCAGCCGCGGCGGCCGCGCGGGAACTCGTCGACCAGCCGTACGAGTGGAAAAGCAACCACCGGCCAGTCGACCTCCGCGCCGGGAACCTCACGGGAGAGCCGGCCGGTGAGTAGGGCCGTCCGCACCCACCGGCGCCGGTTCCGCCGCTGCAACCCGACCGGGAACCCCACTCCGCTGCTCGTCGACGGCGCCGCGTACGCGCGCCGTGGGAAGGCCCGAACTCGAGGGAGGCGTCATTGACCGAATCAGCCGTCATCCCGACCAACCCTGCCGAGGAACTCGCCCAGCTCGTCCGCGAGCTCGTCGACGAGGTCACCACGGACGAGGCCGTCACCCGCTACCAGGGCGTCAACCGAGGCGCCGGCCGCACCGTGACGGTTGTCGACCCTGACGCCCGGCACCGCACCCGAGACGTCGGCCTCCTCGACCAGCTCCACGCGATCAAGTCCGCGAAGACCACGGTCCCGGTGAAGGTGTACCAGTGGGCCAGCGACCACCGCGGCCCCGACGGTGACGGCTGGGACGATCGCTGCAAGTCCGCCCGCGAAGGCCTGAAGTGCGCGCACGGCCAGTGGATCCACGTCCGCACCGAGCAGCGCCCCGCCGGCCGCCTCGGCGTCGTCACCGGGGGAGCGGCCATCCCCGGCGGATCACCCGGCTGGGACCGCGACGGCGCCCTCAACCCACTCCGCTCCCTGGGCTTCGAGTCCGTGTCGCCGGCCACCAGCGCGCCCGAACTCTACGACGACATCCGCCGCGGCATCGACCGCCTCCGCCGAGACCTCCGCCAGGCCGCCAGCCGAACCTGGGGCGGCCGCAAGACGCCATCAGCTGCGCTCCACGAGTGCGTCGGCCTGCTCCTGGACGTCGACGACGACACCGCCCGCGACGCCGTCCACCAGGTGCGGGGCTGGGTGTCGACCTGCCGGATCTTCCTCGGCTACGACGCATCCATCGTCAAACTCCGCGACCTCGTCTGCGGCCAGTGCGGGGGAGACCTTCACGTCCGCGCCGACGCCTCCACCGCCGTCTGGTGCGCTGGCCACCCAGCCGTCCAAGTGTTCGGGCCGGGCGGCCCCTGGACCGAATGGGGGCCGGTCGAGTACCCGGCCGAGCCTGGGTGCGGCGAACGCTACCCGCGCGGCTCGTGGATCAGACTCCTCGAACAAGCAGCTAAACAGGCTGAGCACGGATGATCGAACGGGCTCGCCCGGCCAGCCCCATGGACGAGGAAGCGCTACGGCGAGCCGCCGTTATGCGACCTGGCTGTGACCGCTTCGGGCCGTGCTCAAAAATCTAGAAGCGCACATAACCCCAATAGGGGATCATATGGCCGTGTCCCGCTACCTTGACGACGTTCAACCCCAACTCATCGCCCTCAGCGGCGTAGAGGCTCAGATCCTTGCCGACCTGGACACCGCCAACGGCGGCGTTGCCTGGTGGGATCACCTGGACCCGGCACGTCGAATCTTCATCGGGGATTACCTCCTCAGCCTGCTCAATTCCATCGAAGGCAACTTGACTGAAGCTGCCATGCATCGCAGCAAGGTCATCATCCTCTGGCGTCGAGAGAACGCTTGGTACAGCGGCCGAGTAGTGCGTCAGCGACTGGGCGATGAGCACTGGCTAAAGGCGAATGAGGAGACGGAAAATCGCCGGGTCGAGATCGATGCCCATCTAGGCGGTTTCTTTCGAGCCATCGGCAGCGTCATGGACAACCTAGCCGGTCTTGTTATCGGTGTAGCAGGTCTCAAGAAAGACATCGTTCGGGCCAGCGTCTTGGATCTACAGCTGGACAAGAGCGCTCCCAAGGGTGTGCAAGCAGACGGAGTTCCTGGGGGAAATCTTCAGATCGCGTGCGTCGATGCGCTCAAACAGGCCGTCGAAGGCGGCCCCCCTGGCTGGTGGCCATGGGTGAACGCTATGCGAAACACACTCGTTCACCGTGCGCGCCGACTCGCGTTCTCCCTTCCGGACAATCGGCGCTCCAGCGGCTTCATGCGCCCGCTGCCGCAGAACCCGCAACAGAGTGATGCGGAATCTCTCGCGCGGGCTAGGCGGTTCCCCGGCAATTACCTCCAAGAGGACGCTGAAGACACACTGAACGGCGTCATGGACGTTGTTCTGCAAGTCGTCCGGGCTACGGCAAGCAAAGCAGTTGACGTGTGGGCGGACCGTCGAAGCAACCCGAGCCTCATTCTCCAGCCCGCTGAGCAGTGGCCCAAACTCGAAGACCAGCCCTTGGCCTTTCATGGCTGTGCGCCTGGAAGTCTGCCGCGTCTCAGCAACACAAACATCTTCGTGATGGTGTCACCGGACCGGGGCAGGCGATTCCAAGCAGCGATGCTGCTCGACGCCAGCCGGGGCCAGTGGCCCCGTTGGTTGCGTGCCGATGGGTAGGGCACCTGCGAAGCGGCGACTGCCGAAGGGGCTTGGAGCCGTATCGAGTGCTCAAGCGGCGCAAGATCCCCTAGGTGTATGAGCCTCACCGATCTCTGTGCCAACGGAGGTCTAGGCATAGTCACTTTGGGTGATTTCTCCGCAGTAGCGTGATTCGCGAGGAAGTCGGCCCAGCCTGGGACGCAGACTGAGTGGCGATGGCGCCCCCCCGCCTAGATCCGATCAGGAGCGGCCGTGACAGGGAACCACTTCGAACTGCACGAATCGTTGGTCGAGTGGGTCTTCGCCCGCGCGGGTGAAGCGTCGGATGGCCGGGTAGACATCAGCGAGTTCGGCAAAGATCATCATCTCGACTCGCCAACCACCTTCACCCTGCTGAGTCAATGTAAAGAGCGCGGCTTCCTCGAAGACCGGCACAGCAGCATGGGCAGTCCCATAGCGAGTCTGACGAGCTACGGCTACGACTGGATGAAGGCCCGGCTCCTGCGTCAAGGCGACAAGGTGCAGCGGATGATCGCTGCGCGGAACGGTCTGCTGCGCTGGCTCTGGGAACAGAAGCAGGACGGCAGGGGATACCCCGTCGTGACGAACTTCCTCAAGACTGATGAGGCCAAGTTCGAAGGAGCCTTCCTCACGGAAGCGGAGATCGACAGGGCCGCAGCGTCGCTGACCGAGCGTGGTCTGATCCACGGCATGAGGTCGAGCGGGCGGCGCGGCCCGGTACGTGCGGAGACAACGGATGAAGGCGACCGCTGCGTCGAGCAGTACTCGGGAGATGTCATGGGGTACGAACAGGCGAAGCACACGGGCGGCCCGACGTTCAACTTCGGTGGCGACAACAAGGGCAACGTCTCTGCCGGAGACCACAACACCATGAACTCGACCGTCGTCGAGGCTGACACGGCCGCCAAGGTCATGGGGGTGGTCGAGCAGTACCGGCAGGCGAAGCCGATGATCAGCCTTCCGGCCGAGGCCGAGGCCGAGGTAGTCGAAATCATGGAGGAACTGGAGCGCGAGGCCAACAGCGACTCTCCAGACGTCGGCCGGCTCCGGCGCGGCCTCCAGTTCGTCGGCGCGCACCTGAACACGGCTGCTGCCGGAGCGCTCGGGAACCTCATCGCCGCCGGCGCCCTGGACCTGGCGGCACAACTGCACTAAGCGGAATCGGACATGCTCGCCTGGACCTGAACGGCCTGCGCTCTATGGCGTGGGCCGTTCAGGTCTCGCTGGCATGATGACGGCATGAGCCGCGTCTGCTTCCACTCGCCGTCCGGCACTGCCGAGCTCCTCGGCGCCGAACGCGCGCACGCCGGCCTGACCGCCCAGCGGATCGCCCTCGGCGCCGTAGACGCTTTCCATCATCACGAACGGCTCCGCGAGCTGCTCAACCCCTCGCACTACGCGGCGCGCAGAGACACCGCAGGCGAGATGATCACCTGGGCGTTCCAGTTCGAGCAGTCGCTCGCCACCGACAGTGCGGCAGAGCCCCTGCTTCTCTACCGCGGGCACCGCATCGACGCGTTCTCCCTGCTCCTCAACACTGCCATCGCCGTCGGCAGTGACCCCGTGAGGCTCCTGGCCCGGCTCCATGGCCAGTGCGAGCTGCACGGCTACGTCGAGGGCCCGAACCGGGCGTGGCTCGCCCGCATCATCGACCAGGGCCTCGCCGACGGCGTCCTCCGCCGCACCCTGCGGTACCAGCCGGTCGGCGCACGCCGCCGGGTCGCCGACCTCGTTCAGGGCGTCGTGGATGAGCTGGGAGAGGCGGTCGGTCAGCGGTTGGCCTGGATGATCTCTCGCATCTGGTCGGGGCCGTATGCGTCGCACCAGGTGCCGCGCAGGTTGCCCATCGACTCCAGGGATAGGATGAATGATGCGAGTTCCTTCTCTTCGCCGGCTTCCATGACGCAGACGATGTCGTAGGGACCGCCCGGAGTCCAGTAGATGTCCTTGAACTGCACGCCGTGCTCGCCTGCCGTCTTCCTGGCCTGCTCGTAGCGGTCGAGCGTATCCCGGTAGTTCTTTACGCCTTGCTCTGTCCACTTCAGAAACGCGACACCCGTTGTCATCGGAACCTCCCTTATACGCTGCGGCTTCTGCCAGCCTAGGGAGGAGCCTTTCACTGCGCCCCCAAGAGCGGGCTGCGTTTGCGCAGATCAGCGGGTCGGGCGGGCCGGGTCGTTGACGGGACGAGCGGACGGGTCCAGGACGCGTTCGCCGACGAGGGGGACCGCGCTCGGTAAAGTCGAAGCGCCGGCGACCGACTGGGTGACCTTGCCGGTCGCGTAGCGGACCTCGGTGTGCTCGGTCGCCTCCTCCGAGCCGAGGGGTACTCGTCCGGCCCTCCACCAACGCCCGTCGCAGCTCCGACACCCCACCGAGCCTTTGCCCCTGGGGAGTTTCTGCCCAGTTTCGCGGTACTTGGCGCAACCAACAGTGCGGTGCATCGCCCACGTGACCGAGGACGGCGGCGTGCACCTGTGGTCTCGGCGGCAGAAGCGCCTCAACGACGCCTTCCCTGAGATCGTCCTCGCGGTCTTTGCGGTGGACTGCGGAGCGCGGCTGCGTCGAACGGTAAGGGTCGCCTCAACGATGCGGGACAACAGGCTGGAAGCTCTTGGCGCGGAGCTGGAGGCGAAGCAACGTGTCATCTGAGCTGATGACAACGGCTGGACAGCGGTTACCTTCTCCGTCACCAAGGATGACTTCGTCGCCTCTGGCGATGTGCTCCAGACCTGGGCGCGCGAAGCGTCGGGAGGCAAGAACAACCCCGTCCGCATCCACCGAGTTGAAGTCGGCCCAGACGTCGTACTCCGTGATCACTGTGGCTCCCTAGGGTCTCCAACGTTGGCCGCGCTCTCAGCCTAGTTCACATGAAAGAGAAGATCCCCTCGGCTCTGGGGCGGGCTGAGGAGGGCTTGGAAAGTGCATACCTGTGCGTGGAGATCGTCGTGTTAGCCACACGGTGTGGTGTGGTTCAGCCCCCGTTGGCGCGATCTCGAAGCCCGCCTGTGTCAATGCTTCTGCGGATACCAGCCGATAGGTGGTGTAGTGGCTCAGGGCCGGATTCACCTGCTCGGCCGCCGATAGAAGATCGAAAGCGGAGAGATCGTTCGCTGCGTATACAGACAGTCCTGGCCGTCCACATCGATCAACGCACGTCTGTGCTGACTTCTGCAGATCACCCGGTAGCGCGAGACCAGCCCGAAGGATCCATGCCTCGGGCCGGAGCGGTGTATCGACTTGGCGGCCCAGCACTCCCATGTAGTGGGCACTACCCCAGGAGATTGTTTGTGAGCTACATGTAGGCGCAAAGACGACCCCAGGATCCCGTCTGCTTCAGGACTCCTTGAGACCCAGTAGCTCTGTAACTGTATCTGTTCCGTGGAGATCAGCGTAGACGCCGCCGTTGGACGTGGCGGCTGACGCGGAACGACCCCTGGTAGCCCCTGGAGACTGGGTAATGGGTCTGGGCGAGGCCGTGGTCGCCGTCATCCAGGGTGACCACGTCGACTCAAAGGCCGTCTGGCCCGAGCAGGTAGCGCGCGTCGGCCGTGCCCGCGGCGTGCTCTGGCTGGCGTCGGGGGCCCAGACCGTTCTCTGAGACGAGTGCCCGCGTCAATCCCGGCGTGGAGTCGTGGGCATCACTCTCCGTGTGTGGCGGGTATGCGGGGAAGTCTGGGGTGATAGAGGTCCTCTCGCTTGCGGCTGCCTCGTCCTCGGAGGCATCGGTGTTATCGGGGGTGCTCACGCCCCAATTGTGAAGGCTCGCTCTCTCGAGGGGCGACCGAATTGTCTGCTGTCACCGCCGACGGTCCCCGTGGCTGGCAAGCTCGAGCGGGACCGGCGGATACAGGCGCGAACGCCTGGTGAGACACCGCCGGCCCCATCGCAGATTGACCCTCAACAGAGTCAGAGCCTCAAGCATACGGCGACCCCGCCGCCCCCAGAACAGTCCCTGCGCCGAACCTCACAGCTCCCACGAGGGCCCATCGCTGACCCGCTCACCGTCGACATTCGTCGGCGCGTACTCGGCCAGGTGCGGGCGCTTGCCCTTCGGCGCCTCGAACAGCACCCAGCCCCGCATACACCTGCCGGGGCGAAGCGTCTTCTCGAACCCGGGGAAGAGCGGGACCGAGAACCAGTCGTCCGACCAGGACCTGACCGGGTCGATCGTCGTAGCGTCCGGATAGGTCAGCGACCACGGATCCCACGAAACCGTCGACGGCCCCGGCCCGCCGTCCAAGCACACGCGGACATCCAGGCCGGCGAAGACGTACCCCGCGCGCCGCGGCGGGAACTGGCTGCGGAGCGGCTGGCGGAACGAGAACACCGTCGCGGTGACCTTGTACTCCCCGTTCAGGAGGTGCACGGCCTGCCCCGGCCGGGGCAGAACGCTAGGGGACGGGCTCGGCGTCGCCGCTGTACTCGCCGAACGCGGAGCCGCGGGCGCCGCGGCATCGCCGGGGGAGGAGCCGCAGGCTCCGAGCGTGAGGCAGAAAGCGTTGGCCAGCGTTGCGATGCCCGAGGCGACCCGCCGGCGAGGAGGAGTCTTCACGACCGAAGGGTGCCCCACACCCGGCGGCCCACAGGCTTGGTTGCCGGTAGCGGTCAGGGAGACAACCTGTGCAGATGAAGCACGTCGCGCCGCCGACGCCCGTCTGCCCCGAGGTGGCGCATCATGATCGTGTGATCGTCAGACGAGTCCCCGGCGGGATCCTCGCCGACCGCGAAGCGCTCTCAGTGGAACACGGCCGGCCCCAGGCCACCATCCGCGCCCGATGCACCCCCGCAGCATGCGACATTGCCACCCGAAGGGTCCTTTACTGGTCGCACGAGGTGCGCGAAATGACACTCGCCACACCGAAACGGCGCCGGAAACTTGCGGAAACGGATGCCCTTACAGCACCCTGATCGCAGTACCACCTGTGTCTCCAAAGCCCGGCCACCGTGCCGGGCTTCTGCATGTCCGGGCAAGGACATCCACCGGCAGAGGCCAGGGCGTCACACCCGCACTCGTAGGCCGCGCATCCTCAGCGGGCGTCGCGGCGGGCTTGGCGGCGGGCGCCCTTGGCGCGGGTGGCGGCGTGGCGGCGGTTCAGCGCCGGGTCGGCGGTTGTGGGTCTGCGGCGAGCTGTCGTTTGGGGCGCCATCGACCCGGGTTGCGGGGCGCCGGGCTGATGTGGAGCTGGGCGGGACGGGTTGGCCGCGGCGATGCGCTCGGCCTTGATCTCTGAGGCGCTGCGCCTTGCGGCCCTGGCCAGATACCAGCTCACGCGGGCCAGGGCGTCCTCGAACACCTCTGCCTTCTGGGCGGCGCGGGTGTTCTTCGGACGGGCCTTGCCCCGTCCGCCATACTCCTCGATCCGCGCGCTCGCGGTACGGCGGTACACCTTGCTGTACTTGTTGCGGGCGCGCCGGATCCGCGTGTGCAGATCGACGAGCCCGTCCTCGGTGAGGTCAGAGAGTTCGGCACTCTCGGTCTCCCGGACAAGAGCCTTCTCGGGCTCGTTCAGCGAGTTCAGCAGCGCCTTCATCAGCCCCCCAGACGGTCGGTGCGCCCCTGTCGAGCGTCGCACGAACCTCCGCAAAGAGTGGGACGAGAACACCCCAAAAACGGCCATCACCGCAGTTGACCTCAAGTTACGTTGACGTCCTGCGTGAACGCCAGTTGCGGACGTCCGGCATGGGCCATGGTGAGCGCCCCTCCGTGTCGCCCCTTAGTTTTCGTTCTCTGCTTCGCTCTGCGTCAATTCAGATTCACCGTGGTTCCGACTCTTTCGCCTCGTAAACCAAAACCCGCCACCAATGGCCCCTAGACCGCTGAGGACGGCTGCGAGCGGGATAGCGAGGGTGACCAAGTGATTCTCGGCTTCTTTGGCCCTGTAGCCGATTGTTTGGTCGGCAATCAGATCCATTTGGAGAGATGGGGCATCCGCAACCAGGGGGTCGGCCGTGTTGCCCTTCAAAAGTGTGAGCGTGAGGGTAAGATGGTGAGTGCCAGGCTTCAACGCCTGGACGTCCCAACTCCAGTGGGCGCGGTCTTTTCTCCCGACCACCGGGAGTGTCCTGTTCGGACTCTTCAAGGTGACCTTCACGGTTTTTGAATCCGCGATTAGGTCGGCTTTTATGCGTCCGCCCGCTTTAAGTAAACCTGCTGCTCCGGGGCGAACGGTAGGGGTGCCCTGTTGCGGTTTTCTGCTTAGTGAAGGTGAGGGTTCCTCGGCGGGTAGCGGGCAGTCCATGTCTTTGGCGGCCTTGGGGCCGCAAACATATGCGTTCACCTCTGTGATGCTTCCGACGTTGACATGAAGGCTGCTGATACTCACCGTATACCTTGCCTCAAACAGCAGCGCTCGGTCCTTGAGGACCGTCCGGACAAGTTCTTGCTGTGGCGAAGGCCCGGGCGAAGCTGGCGAAAACAACTCCGCCACTTGGTGCCCCGCTGGGACTGCAAGGGCCAGGATCGCCGTCAGCGCTAGAGTGAGGCCGATGGCCTTCCTCTGTATGTGTGTGCCTGATCGTGAAGGCCTTCGATTTGGCTCGGTCGGCGGACCGTCATGCGGGTTCTTTGTTGCCACGAATACAAATATAGAGCCGTCTCTGAAATAAAAGGGATCTATTCGTTGCGGTGTAGGGGCCAGTTGCGGCCACGTTACAAGTGAAAACCCGCAGCTATCCGTCTGGAGGGGGCGGCGCGTTAACCGCCTCGGCTGGTTCTCCCGGCCTCGGATGCAAGCGGGTGCTGCCGTCACTAACGCATCATGGGGGGCGTGATCGTTCGTCTTACCCCGGGTGGGGTGCTCGCCGACCGGGAAGCCCTGTCCGTCGAACTCGGCCGACCGGTCGCGACAATCCAGGTCAAATGCACGCCCGTGGCCTGCGACGTCGCCACCCGGCGGGTCCTGTACTGGACCCGGGAGGCGCGAGGGATTCTGGACGCCACGCCGAAACGACGCCGGAAACTTTGCGGATTCGGATGTCCTTATAGCACCCTAGGACCGCAGCTTTGCTATGCCCGAAACCCGGCCAGTGCCTGCCCAGTCGGCGCTCTGACCATCCCTTCGCCGGCACTCCCGGGGGAGGTGCTCTGTGGCCGTAGATCTCGCATGGGAGTACGCCGCCCGCCAGTTCGACCCGCCACCGGTCAGCCCCTACCTCGGCAACCCGGTCGGCTGGATGACTGAACGGCTCGGCGCACACCTGTGGTCCAAGCAGCGCGACATCGCCAACTCGATCGTCACGCACAAGCGCACCGCGGTGAAGTCGTGCCACAACGCCGGCAAGTCGTGGATCGCCGCGCAGACGCGGCGTACTGGATCGACGTCCACCCGCCCGGCGAAGCCTTCATCGTCAGCACGGCACCGACGTACGCGCAGGTCCACGCGATCCTCTGGGAAGAGATCCGCAAGGCCGCCAAGAACCCGCACGGTGACCCGCTGCCCGGCCGCGTCCTGCAGTCCGACGAGTGGAAGCTCGACGACGGCACCCTGGTCGGGTGGGGCCGCAAACCCGCCGACAACGACCAGCACGGCTTCCAGGGCATCCACCGCAAATTTGTACTCGTGATCCTGGACGAGGCGTGCCACGACGACCAGACCGAAGTCATGACGGAGTTCGGCTGGCGTCTCTTCTCTGAACTGGACGGCACTGAGCGCCTTCTGACGATGGACCCATCCACACATGAGGCGCGCTACCGGCTGCCTGAACGCGTCATCGCCAAGCCCTACAGCGGGTCCATGTACCTGTACGAGGCCAAGGACGCGAACTACTGCGTCACTCCCGACCATGACATGTACTTCCACGGAAGAAATGGACGCGCGCAGGACACCACATGGCGTAAGGCGCCGATGTCGTATCTGGCGAACGCGACAAACAAGTACATGTCCAAGGCCATCACGTGGCGCGTCGCCGACGTTGAGACTCACACTGTCCCTGCCTACCACGGCGACCGGAAGTCATTCCCGGAACTGACCGTTCCGATGGACGAGTGGATGGAGTTTCTCGGCTGGTATTGCTCCGAGGGGCACCTGATTCGACGCGGAGACAAGGCGTACGGAGTCGGGATCTCTCAGAAGGACCCGGAGACGCTTGCTCGGATCCACAAGCTCTGCGTCCGGCTCGGTCTTCCGGCGAAGCTCTACCCCAATCAGGTGCACATCCACAGCCGCCAGATCGGTGAGCATCTTGCCGCTCTCGGCACTGACTGCCTCACCAAGCGGATCCCGGTATACGCCAAGAACGTCAGTGCCCGGCAGATCGGGATCTTCCTGGACTCGTTCTCTGAGGGCAACGGGTACCGCAAGGGCAAGGGCGAGATCCTCTATACCTCGTCCGAGGGCATGGCCGACGACCTCCAAGAGATGACGCTCAAGACGGGCGTTCCGTCCGTGGTCCGCCGTCGCGACCTGGCGGGGCGACGCAGCAATTTCGGCACCCACGTCGCTACCTCGTCGACGGATGGCTACGTGGTGACTCGGCCTCTTGAGTCGTCGAAGATCAAGCACTACCCGAAGAACGTTCGGGAGATCGACTACGAGGGCATGGTGTACTGCGCGCGCATCCCGCCCGAGAGCCTCCTGCTCACGCGCCGCAATGGTTACACGCTCTGGTCTGGAAACTGCGGCATTCCCGAGCAGCTGTGGACGGCCGTCGAAGCGATCACCACGACGAACACGTGTCGCATCCTGGCGATCGGGAACCCCGACGATCCCAACACTGAATTCGGGAACGTGTGCAAGCCCGGCTCCGGCTGGAATGTCATCCGCATCTCCGGGTTCGATACCCCGAACTTCATCGGCGAGGAGGTCCCCGACGCCGTCCGGGACCTGATGCTGTCCCCGGAATGGGTCGAGGACAAGCGGCGACGCTGGGGCGAGAACTCACCCCGCTACGTCGCCAAATGCTTGGGCGAGTTCCCCGAGATCGGCGACGACACCCTCATCTCCCCGCGGTGGATCGAGGCCGCGCAGGCCCGCCAGCTCGAACCCGGCCCGCACAGCGTCCTGTCGGTGGACGTCGCCCGGTTCGGATCCGACTCCACCATCCTCGTCCTGGCCCGCGGCGCGCTGATCCGCGTCATCGCCGAGCACTCCAAACTCCGCACGACCGAGACCACCGGCCACGTCATCGCCGCCAAGCGCGAGCATCAGGCTGACGAGATCCGCGTGGACGGCGTCGGAGTCGGCTCCGGCGTCGTCGACGAGCTACTCGAAGCCGGCTACGACGTCGTGGACATGCAGTCCGGCGCCGCCGCGCTCGACTCCGAGCACTACGCCAACGCCCGTGCCGAATGGTGGTGGGGTCTGCGGCAGCGGTTCGAGGACGGCGACATCGACATCGACCCCGATGACGACGAACTCGCCGCGCAGCTCGGCACGATCAAGTACAAGTACACCGCCCGCGGGCAGGTGCTCATCGAGTCCAAGGACGAGATGAAGAAGCGCGGCCTGCCCTCGCCGGACCGGGCGGACGCGGTGATGCTCGCCAAGGCCCGCGTGATGCCGCCCGACCGACTTGTCGAGGACGAGGACCTCGACGAGGACCTCGACGACTTCGAGATCTCCCCATACTGATCAGCCCGAGGAGGTGGCCGTGCCCGTCCTCGACCGTCTCCAGGAAAGCGTCCAGCCATACTGATCAGCCCGAGGAGGTGGCCGTGCCCGTCCTCGACCGTCTCCAGGAAAGCGTCCAGGGAGTCTACGACCGGGTCACCGGCCGGTCCGCAAGGTTGTGGCTGGCGGAGTCGGCCCGCGCCGAACGGGAGATGCGGCTCCACCTCGAAGAGTCGATCTCCGACCTCGAGAACCGGATGAGCGAGCCGGGCTGGCAGCGGCTGACGACCCTGGCCGATCAGGAGTTCTCGCGGGACGGCCTCAAGCAGGTCACAGCGGTGTGCCGGATCATGGCGATCAAGAACCCGCTGCTGAAGCGCGGCCTGTCGCTGCGCGCGTCCTACGTGTGGGGGCAGGGAGTCCAGATCTCCGCCCGCGCGCAGGGCAAACGCCCCGGAGAGCAGGACGTCAACGCGGTCATCCAGCGGTTCCAGGACGACCCGTCGAACCGGCGGACCTTCACCAGCCTCGGCGCGTGCGAGGACAACGAGCGGGCGCTCGGCACGGACGGGAACCTGGTCATCAGCCTGTTCACGCGCCCGATGACGGGCCGGGTGCAGGTGCGAATCCTGCCGTGGGACGAGATCACCGACGTGATCACCAACCCGCAAGACCGGTCCGAGCCCTGGTTCTACCGGCGGGAATGGTACGAGGAAGAGCAGACCGGCTCCGGGGTCGTCGACCGGCGCCGCATCGCCTACTACCCGGCGCTCGGCTACCGGCCCCGCCTCCGCCCCCGCAAGCTGTCCTTCCCCGGGCGCGGTGACGGCGGTTTGGTCGAGGTGTTCTGGGACGCCCCGGTCCTGCACGTCGCCGTCAACAGCCCGCTGCACTGGAAATGGGGCATCCCCGACAGCTACGCCGCTGTCGACTGGGCCCGTGCCTACACCGAGTTCCTGACGGACTGGGCGCGCCTCATCAAGAGCCTGTCGCGGTTCGCGTGGAAGCTCACCACCCCGGGCCGCAAGCAGGCGCAGGCCCGCGCCCGGGTCGCAGCCGCCCCGTCCCGAGACGGCCTCTCGGGGGAGCCGAACACGGCCGGCGCGACGGCGATGCTGCCGCCCGACATGGCCCTGGAGTCGATCCCCAAGAGCGGCGCCACCATCGACTCCGAATCGGGCCGGCCGCGCGCCGCGATGATCGCCGCCGCGCTCGACCTCCCTGTGACGATGCTGCTCGGCGACCCCGGCGACCCCGGCGTCACCGGCTCCCGCGCCACCGCGCAGACCCTGGACCAGCCGACCGAGCTGGCGATGCAGATGCGCCGCGAGCTGTGGACCGATGTGCGCCGCACGATCCTCGACTACGTCATCGACCAGGCCGTGAAGGCCCCCAAGGGCCCGCTCACCGGCTCGGTCACCCTGGATGAGGACGGGCCGACACGTTCCGGGAGCCGCTTGCCGACGTGATGCTCGCCGCCGTCCCGGACAAGGCCCGCGCCCAGGCCGAAGCGATCATGGCCGAGTTCCTCCGCGTCCGGGAGATCGACAAGACCGGCGTCACGATCTACCAGGAGCAGCGCGCCGAGCTGGAGAAATCCAGGGCCGCCAATCGCGAACTCGGCCGGATCGTCGAGCACCTGGGCGACCTCATTAAAAACGCCTTCAGCAACGGTGCGGAAGACCCCATCGAGGCGCTCCACACCCTCGGCAACTATCTGGCTGAGACGCTCGTCCTCGACGGCGTCGAGTACGACCGCGCCTACCAGGCCCTGGAAGACAGGCGCCGCGACGACGCAGCGCTCAAAGCCGCGCTGGCCGAGGAGCGCCTGCAGCTGGAGCAGGTGCGCGCCGCCCTGAAGCCGAAGGAGACCCCGCCAGCCAGCGGCGCGGCGGCATGCGAACTCGCCGAGTGTGAACAGTTCCGCGAGTGGATGTCCGGTGGGAAGGCGAACGCGGACAAGCGAGCGCGGCAGGCTGAGACCGACCGGGACGAGCTGCTCGCTGAGCTGGAGGAGGAACGCCGGACCGTCGACGCCCTCCGGCAGAACCGCGACCAACTCCAGGACGAACTCACCGCCGCACGCAAGGGCAAGATCGAGCAGATGCTCGGTCGCCTCGACGACTGGGACGGAGACCTCGCCGCCGTCGTCTCCGACCGGTCCAGGCTCAACGCTCAGCGTGACGCCGTCCTGATGCTCATCGGCGAAGCGCACAGCCTTGCCGCCGCCGACATCCAAGCTGGCGGGCCACGCAACCAGCTCGACGACCTGGCCATCCCGGTCCACGACCTGCTCATCGCGTTCGGCGTGCTGGGCCAGGACGGCACCGGGCGAGTCGAGCAAAAGCCGGGCGACCAGGAGCGCCGGAACCTGGTCGCGGCGACGATCGCCACCGCCCTGGCCCGCCGCATGGTGATCTGCGAACACACCCAGGTCATCGAGTACGGGAGCTGCGCCGACGCCGTGCTAACCGCCCTCGCCCGATGGGACGACGAAGGACTGCGCCGCGCCGGCCGACTCGACGGGACGGAGGCGGAACGTGCCTGATGCCCTGCCCCGAGCGCTCTACATCCCGGCGCTAACGATCTGGAACCCGTGGGCCGCGATGATCGCCGACGGCTACAAGACGATCGAGAACCGGCCCTGGATGACCTACCACACCGGACTCCTGGCCATCCACGCCGCCGCCGGCGCCAGGACCCGCGCCTACCAGAAACACGCCATCGACCTTGCCGCGCGCATCGCCGGCCTCTCACCCGCGATCGTCGAGCGAAGCATGGAAGTCCGCGGCGCCGTGGTCGCGGTCGCGCGCCTCACCGGCGTGTGCTCGCTGTCCGTGCCGAAGCCAGCCGGTCAGCCCCCCGACTGCGACTGCGGCCCCTGGGCCTTCAGCGGGCAGCGGCACTTCAAGCTCGCCGACGTCCGCGCTCTGCCCGAGCCGGTGCCGTGCAGAGGCTTCCAGAAGCTGTGGACGCTGCCGGACGACGTGTACGAGGCCGTCCTCCCCACCGCAGAGGCGGTGCTCCATGGATGACCTGACCGTGGTCGAGGACCTGCTCACAGCCGCTCAGCGTCTGCGTAAGACCGCTCAGGGGACCACGCCCACCCCCTGGCGCGTGCACCTCCGCTACTACCGCAAGAGCCCCAACATGCTGGCGGGTGCGGAGTTCGAGACGCCGCAGCACACGAGCGGGATCTCACTCAAGTACCCCCACGTGCTGGCCGACAAGCAGTGGAAGGCGTTGGCTTCGCCCGTGCTCGCCGAGCCGCTGGCTCGTGCCTTCGAGAGCCTCGCCGCCACCATCCTGAAGATCGGCCTCCCGCCTGACGGCGGACTCGCACAACATCTGATCGACCTCGCCCGGACGCTCCTGGGGAGGACACCATGAGCCCTGCCTATGAGATGCGCGCAGCCGCGATCGCTCACTGGAGCCTCCGATGATCGATGAGCTGATCGACCTCTGGCATGACGCGCCCTGGTATGCCCGCGCTGTCTTCTTCGGCGTTGTCCCTGCCAGCGTCCTGGCCATCGTCGCGGGGGTCGTCCTGGCGGTGCGCGCATGACAGCGGTCGAGATCGTCGCCACCCTCGCCCAGACCCGAAAGACGCGCCGCCTCGGGCAAGGACGTATCGCCGCCCGGCTCGGGAAATGCCGGAACAGCGTCCTGCGGTGGGAACTCGGCCACTGCTCCCCGTCTCTCGACGCCACCGCGGCGTGGGCGGAGGCGCTCGGCTACCGGCTTGCGCTCGTCCCCGCCGAGCCGGGAGCCGACGGTCAGGAACCGACGCCATGAACGATGCGCTGTTCGACCTTCCCCCGGCCCCGCAGCCGTCCACAACGGCCAGCCGACCGAGACCGTCCACCCGACGCCGCCCCCCGGCCGCCCCCGCGCCGCCGGACCTGTTCGGCCCCGGGACCGACGCCCGCCGCCAGATCGACGGCCTGACCTGCCTGCGCGACTCCGTGCCCGACGCAATGCACATCCTTTTGCACCTGTGCTACTGGCGCGGCCACGACGACCGTGGGATCGGCGCGTCTGGCGATTGGGCGTACTCAATCCGCCGCAACGGACTCCACTACGAGCACACCTACGACTGGTGGAAGGGGGCGCGGCGACGCGGTGAGCGGTACGGCTGAGACCGCACCCCTGCCCGCCTCATCACCTGGGGGGAACTGGCCGCCCATCTCGGCGGGCACTCCGCCCGCGCGGGCATCCTCGCGTGGGCGGACGCGCTGCCCACGCCGTCCTGGAACGAGATAGGGCGGCCGTACGAGCTGTGGCCAAACCCGCACGAGTGGGCCCCCGGCTACATCACGCGCGACCGTGAGCGGCCCACCTGGCCCGAGCGGATCGCCGCCTGGCGCGCCCTCCAGGCGATGTGCACGGATGCCATCACCGCACTGGAGTCGGCATGACTAACCCGATGATGCCGCCCGAGGTGGCCGAGTGGATCCGTGACGAGGTCCTCGGCGCGTACCACTGGGCCGTCTGGACCGGCGACTGGCGGACCGGCACCCCGGCCAACGAGCGCAACCCCGAGTGCCAGCCGGACTACACGCCCGACGAGCCCGACCCAGCGTCGGTGCACTTCTGCGAGCGGATGGGAGCCCTCGTCGGCCCCGGCCGGCGCCGCGGAGACCAGTCGAAGAGCTCCCCGGTCCGCAAGTACGAGGTGTACCTTGCGCAGGCCGTCCAGGCCGCTGGGCTGCCGCCGTTCACCGTCGAGCGTGCCGCGTGGATCCGCGCGCACGCCTGGACAGCGGGCATGCGCGAGATCGACGCCTCCTACCCCGGCGGCCGCGGCTGCTTCCTGTACCGGATCAGCCCGTGCGAGATGCGCCGGTGCGGCGCCTGCGACTCCGGCCGCTGCGACCGGTGCATCGCCCGGGAGCAGGACGGTCTGGCCCTGGACTTCGAACAGACCGTACGGGAAGACCGTTCCGCCGCCCTCAGCGCACTCTCGCGCTGGCCGTCCCGATGGGACGCCGCCGTCACGCTGGACGGCCGCACCGTCGCGCACCTGTACGCGGTCGAGAACCAGAGATGCGCCGGCTGGGTCTGCACCTGCGACTGCCGACGCGCCGAGCCGGCCGACACCGGCGAGGGCGAGGTGGCGGGCCCACACGCCGCGCCACGCCCACGCGCCCGACGCCGAGATGAGCAGCGTGCCCGCCCGGCTTCTGAGCTCGTCCAGGACGCCCTCTTCCCTGCGCTCTTCCCCGTTGGAGACGCGACGTGACCGCTCCGAACCGCCCGCCGATCCCGGCGTCGTGCGCGCACCGGCCAACCGTGGGCGGACTCGTCGCCCCGGTGATCAATTTGCGGCTCGCGGATGGAGGTGTCGACTTCCGGTCCCCGCACCAGACCACCTACGCCCGCTGCTGGACGCAGCGCCTCTGCCAGACATGCGGGAACGGCCTCGGCCGCCCGGCTGTCCTGTTCGGCGGCCCCAACCAACTGGCCTCCCGCCACTTCGACGAGCCGCCGCTCTGCCCGCCCTGCGCCCTGTACGCGTCCCGCGCCTGCCCGATGGTTGCCGGGCGGCAACCGTTCTACGCCGACCGCGCCCGCGTCTCCGACGGCCACCGCGGCAAGACCTGCACCGACCCGGCCTGCGACTGCGGCGGCTACGTCCCCAGCGACCTCAACGCCAACGACGCCGGCGGGGCCCCCGCGCACCCCTGGTACGCCCTGTACGTGGAGCCGCGCGGCTACACCGTCACCGTCCAGGACGTCGAGTCGCCCTGCCCGGACGCGCGATGCCGGCACGCCTCCCACCGGCGCAGGATCGTGAACGGCGGGATCCTCAACCGCCCGCCGCTCAAGGTCGTGCTGGTCTCCGCGCCCGGCGAGGGCCGGCCCTGGCGGCGCCTCACCGCGGCCGAGGCGGCCGAGCTGCTGCCCGCGGACTACCGACACCCGAAAGGGGCCCGCCGTGCCTGACTCCCACAGCTCGGCCCCGGCATGCCCGTCCTGCGGCAGGGAGAAGAACCCACGCCACTACCTGTGCCGCGGCTGCTGGGCGCAGCTGCCCGACACCGTGCGCCGGCTCCTGTACCGCAAGGACCGGCTCGCGTTCCGCCGCCTGTCCGACCTCCACGAACAGCTCCGCAACAACGTGCCCCTGCACGAGATCGAGGTGACCCCTTGAGCGAGCACACCGCGATAGACGAGCGCGCCCTGGACGAGGCCGCGCAGACCATCCACGAGCGGCAGGACGAGCTCCGCGACAGCCAGCTCGTCACCGCGGCGGGGCAGGTCACCGCCGTGTGCGAGGTCATCGCCTACGCGCGGCTCCGTGACCGGGAGCTGCTCGACCGGCGAGACGCCGAGCCCCGCGACCGGCGGGAGTGTCGCCTCTCTTGGGAGCGGCGCGCCGGCGACGTCCGCGACCTCGCCGACCGCCTCCAGGCCGCCCTCGACAACGCCCAGCTCGTCGAGCCCACGAACCTTCCGCACGCGCCGGTGGTCGCGCCGCTGGCATCGGGGGAGTGGGGCGTGTGCTGCCTCGCCTGCTCCGACGCCGCGAAGGACTACGTGCCCCGCTGCATCATCCGGCCGGACGGATGGCCGCCCCTCGTCCTGCGGGACGGGCCGCCGAGCACCCTCCTGGAAGCCCGTGCTCGCGCCGCCGCCGACACCTACGGAGCCCCTGGTGAACCATCCGCCTGAACTCGTCGACCAGGTCGCTGCCCGAATCCGCGACCTGGTCCGCATCCACCCCGGCCCCAACGCCACCGCTGCCCTCACCGCGGGCCGGCCCATCATCCTGTCCGGCCGGGAAGCTGAGGTCGCGGCGATCGCCGGGCTCGACGTCCTCGGCCCGAAACTGGACGAGGAGCGCCAGCGAGCCGACACTGCGGAGCAGGTCGCCGGCGAGTTGGAGGCCGAGGGCGTCGAGCGGATGGCCGACCGTTTCATGGAGCAGACGAAGATCCGCTCCATGGAGATCCGCGGCGGTATGGACCTCGACCTGGAACCCTCCCGCGAACTGGTCGCCCTCTGGGTCGGCGCAGCCCGCGGAATGCTCGGCGACGCCCCGAACTACACCGAAACGCTGTTCGAGGTCCCGACCGACGACGACCCGAAGGTCTCCATGGAGGTCAAGCTCGCCGGCGAGGTCGACCGGTATGCGTTCGTCCTGCAGCGAGTGGGGAAGGTCACCCCGCACCAGGCCCGCATGCAGGCGGAAGAACGCGCCGACCGCGCCGAAGAGGAGGCGGCGCAGCTCCGCGAGGAGATCTCTCGACTTCGCGCTCAGAGAGGTGAGAATGCCTGATCAGTGGCGCATGCACGCCCACGACGACGGGGTCTACATCAACCTCGGCGCCCGCCCCTCGGTCGAACTGCACGGCCTGCGCCTGCCGATCGTCCCGGTCGACGTCCGCCAGGTCGCCGACGACGACCCCGCCGCGACGCACTGGGGGTGGCTGAAGACCGGCGCGGACGAGCCGACGATGATCTGGCCGTCCCACGCCCAGTTCTCCGTCTGCTTCCCCTACGGCTACCGCGCCGAGGAGGAAGCAGGGAAAGGCCGCGCCGTCCGGCTCGCCGTCACGCGGGTCCCGCAGCGCGTCCAGCGGCGCCGCACAAAAGGATCTCGACTGCCCTCCGGCGCCCGAGTGATCGACCGGACGACCGGCTTCGGCAACCCGTTCACCATCGCCGACGCCACCGCACACGGCCACGAGAACCCGCAACGCGCCTGCGTCGAACTGCACGCCGCGTGGCTCGACGGCGAAGGCCCCGACCAGTACCACGTCGGCAACCGGTGGTTCGACCGCCGCTGGGTCCTCGAACACCTCCACGAACTCCGAGGCCGCGACCTCGCATGCACCTGCGGCCCCGACGACCCCTGCCATGGCGACACATTGCTGCAGCTGGCCGCCGGAGAGACCCAGGTCCGGTTCGCAAATCAGGAGGATCGCCGCCACAGGCGCGAGTAGGGTGTCCGCCGTGACGCTTTCGATTGATCCGTCTCGAGCATTCCTCTTGCCGAGCCAGCTCGCGCAACTGGCTAAGGCCGTTCGGGATGCTGGCAAGCATGATGAGTCCAAGTGGATTGAGTGGAAGAGCTCTCTGCCATTGGACAAGCTTCCCGGTCACATTCATCTGGTCAAGCAGATTCTCGGATTTGCAAACCGCAAACCAGACATCGCAGTGCAATGGGCAGAGGGATACGGTTACATCCTAGTAGGCGTCAGCCCCGGCGAGGTGAAGGGAGTTGCGACTGTCGATCCCGACAGGCTGTCTCAAGACCTGGATCCGTACCTCGGACCGGATTTGGAGTGGTCACCTGAGTATGTTCGGTTGGATGAAAAGGATGTGCTCGTAGTTGTTGTGCAACCCCCGCGTTATGGCGACCCGATACATTATCTTTGCAAGCCATTGCGAGATCCTTCAAAAGGGACGACTCTTCATGCTGAGCATACGGTGTTTATTCGTCGCAACGGGCGGACTGTGCATGCTGGTCGCGAGGAGTGGCAGATGCTACTGCAACGATTCGCAGCGACGGGTGGGCGCCTTACTGTCCACGTGGAGAATGCTCGAGCGGTGATTGAGATGCCAGCGGGCATCCCCCAGCACATCAGAACTAATCTTGACCGGCACCGCCTGAGACTCCTTGCCACCAGAGCCCAATCAACGGGCGGGTGGCCGTTGGGGTTCGACACTCGGACCCGCGAGCAATACGAAGCTGAAGTAGGCGAGCATCTAAAGGACCTCGAATCGGTATTCAAGAAGCGACTTGCCGCTGAAATAGTTCGACATGAACCATGCGGACTGTCGCTTGTCGTCGTAAATAACACCGATCAGCCATTTAGAGATGTGCGAGTGACGGCCTTGATTCGTTCCGAATCTCGTATCGGCTGGATGAAACCTGGCCACGGGGCAGCGCCAGCGGTCGAATTTCCGAACCCCCCAGAGCTATATGGCACGCCGAAGCACGCTAGGCTGCTCGTCCCCGGAATGCTCCTGCCTAGGCGCCCGAGAGTGCCTGCGCTGGATGACGTGTGGGACTGGCGCGCGAAGCGGGTGAAGGACGGTCTGCACATCATCTTCGATCCAGTGGATGTGCTCCCGCGAGATCGAGTTGAACTGGAACAAGTCCCACTGGTGATCCCTCAGGATTCTGAAACAGAACTGCACGTCGAGTGGACTGCCGCTGGACTTAGCGTTGACGGATTGGTAACCGGAAGCTTTGCCCTTTCTGTTGTACCCTCCACGCTGAAGCCGCTGACTTCGAAAAGGCTTGGTCGATGGGCAGAACTGTCAGATCCCTTGAAAAATACGGAGAGTTAGTTCCCGAGGAGGTCCGCTCCTGCGGTCATGCTGGTGCGGTCGGGGCGTCGGGGTCTCCCCGTTAGATCGTGATGTCGAATCGCAGTGCAGGATTCGCGGGCCGGTCTGACACCCCGTGAGGCGCACCGCCGGCGGGAGCGGAGCACCGCCGGGATATCGTTCTCGGCATCCTCACCGAGTTGCACCCGCGCGGCACGCGATGAACCGCCGCGACCATCTCCCGCCATGGGGGGGAGGACGTCGAAGAGGCGGCCGTCCTTGCCCTGGACCGCGCCTGTCTACTCAGAGTCCCCCTGGGGTCTGCTTCACGCAATCTCGGCGCAGGGTGCCCGGCGGCTGATGATCCTGCTGTCGGGCTCGGCTGAGATGAAGCGCTGCTCGCTACTGCCTCGCCGCGCGCAGTCGTGCCTTCGCTGCGAGTTCTAGAGCGTCGTCCACGGCGTCTCCGCTGTTAAGCGTGAGGTTTACGCCATAGGGGTTTTCGGTGGTGCTGAGTTCGGCGGCCCGGGCGTGAGCGTAGCCGTCGGCCTCGCTGGGGGGTAGTCGGAAGTTGATGTAACCGCGTGGACGGACGCGTGCGTATGCGCCGACTCTCTGTTTCCCGGTGTGCCGGAGTTGCACGTACGGCGGTTCGCCACGCTGAGTGCCTTGCGACCTGCCGAAGTCGTACTGGGTGCGTGGGTCGGCAAGCATGTGGGCGAGGAAGGTGTGTACGTGCTCGCGAGTGCGATCCGTGCTGGGTGCTTGGGCGAGGTAGTCCTCAACCTGCTGCGGGAGATCGGGTACGGGAGGGCTTTGGACAGCGTCTGGCGTCTGGATGGCGAGCCAGGCTCTTAGGTCGAACCGGGCAAGTTCGTCGGGGGTGCCGCAAAGCCTGATCACGATCTCCATGAGGCCCTCACAGTCGGATGCACTCGTGTGTATGAAGCTTCGCTGTGTGCATCGATGCTACCAATCTGTACACAGAGATCACAATCGTTCACGTGGGCGGAGTGAACCTGCCCAGCGTTCACTCGAAGAGGGCTGCTCGCAGTTCGCGGACCAGGCGGCGAGCCCTATAGAAAAGGAGTACGCGTCATCGTGCGGGTGGTGCGGCCTTTGTCGCTGGGCGACGTGTCGGACGAGCATCGGGTACGGCCTGGTGAATCCTGGGGCTGCGGCAGACCGGCTGGGGGACCATGGGGGCGCCCAGGAAACCAGTCGGGGTGGCCTTCGCGGACACAGCGGAGTGTCTCGGGGAGGCAGACTTAGAAAACTACTTAGGGCAGGTCCCTGTGGAGATCCATGTGACCTCCACACGGCTCTGCTGCCGTACATGGTGTTGATCGACCAGAACGTCATCCAACCGGATCAACACTCGGGAAGGAACGACCCCCTCAGCCCACGGTTAGCTCACCCAGCGGACGTCGAATACCCGCAACATCCTGGCCTGTGGGTCCACGACAACCGACGCCTGCCCTGTCACATCGACACCGAAATCTACCCGGCGGACATTCCTATCAGTGGTCGGCCGGCTGTGGCTGTCGTCGAACGGGGCATGTGCGGCGAAGCGGAGCGCGTCGGTCAGCGACAGGAAGTCATCAGCCGTCAGCGACGTGCTCTGGAAGGCAGCGTTCTGCCGAAATTCCACCGAGCTTTCCCAGTTGGCTGTTCGTCCCATGAGCGACCAGTGCCTGCTTGAAAGGAGGCGACGAGCCAAGCTCGAACCGGCAAATCCGAGCGAGGTCAGCAGCTTGAAAAGCTTGCCAGGGCGATCGTCGATGTACGCGGCAAGTTCTTCGGCCAGCGCCTCGGCCTCAACTGGCTCATCACAACGAAGACGGGCTGACCACCGCACGAGTTTGTGCGCCAACCAGGGCGAGAGCTCTGAGCATTCGTTGATCAGCAAGCTAAAGAAGAAAGTGAACACGATGGCGCCCACAGTCATCGGACATCTCCCTGGAGGGCAGCACGCAAGACTCTGCCGAACGCGAACCCGGGACGCGGTGCTATATGCGTTGATGTTCGGTGCGATCGCCTCTCCGCGAGGAGTTGCCTGGCTGCAGTTAGGCCATCCGGTGTGAGTCGGTAGTAACGCCGTCGTGGTCGGTTGGGCTGAGGGTACTCATCCTCCCAACGGCCGACGATCCAGCCAGCGTTGAGTAGCCGCTCCAGAACGCCATAGATAGTTGGTCCTGACCGCTCAGTCGCCTTCGCGATCTGCCAACCGTGCAGGTCATCGCGGTCCTCGCTATGTGCATGAACAAACACTTCAAGGACGTCAAGCAAAGGCGGAGTCACTCGGAACGGTTGCGACATGACCCTTACTCTACCTAGGTCGAGTAAGGGTGGTTGGCCGACTCGCCGAAGTTTGTCGACGTGAGTTCGTCCGCAGCCGCAAGACGCCGCCTCGGTGCTGGTGTTCGTCGGGCTGGAGGCGGAGGTTCATGCCCTTTGACTGCAACGTGGCATGTGCCTTGTCCTGTGGGAGACCCGCCGATGAGCCGACCAGCCCTGCGTCGTCGGCGAACCAGACGAGCACGGGAAGCCAGTCGAGCGGCTGCCGCACGAGCCAGTTGAGGGCTCGGAGTTGGATGACGGTGGTCTCGATCTCGCGGACGGTCATGGGCCTGCCGTGGGTGGGCGACGCGTGGGCGACGATCAGGCGGGAAAGGGCGTGTCAGGGACGGGATTCAGCGCGCCAAACACGGGGGCACATCTGGGCTGAGCAGGGAAGATGCAGGTCACCAGTCCACCCGCGAAGATCTTCACCATCTTCGAGGGCACCTCGGAGATCCAGCGCCTGGTGATCGGCCGCACCATCACGGGCCTGCCCGTCAGATAGAAGCTGAGCTGCACAGACAGCGGGGGCGACCTCTGGTAAGACGATCTGCCGCCCCCGCTGTCCTCGTCCAGCACCCGGACAGGCGAGCGCGGCGCCCGCCCGACGCCGCCGGCGTCCAGCAGCTCGCCGAGGCGATCCAGTCGCAGCTGCCCGACATCGCCCCGGACCTCATCGGCCGCGTCATGCTAACCGCCTTCGCCGCTATCGCTCACGAAGCGGGAGAGCCCCCCGGGCCCACGCCCGCGACGACGGCCCCGCAGACCACCGACCCGCCTCCGGAGACGCCGGAGCCCACCCCATGGAGGAGCCGGAGCGTTCCGCGACGGGAATCCACGAGGCGCTGCTACGGCTGCGGAGCGCCGTGTAAGAGGGGGTCGCCGCCCGGCGACGTCCGCGACGACGTCGGCCTCGACCTCGGCAACGTGATCGAGCGGATGCTCGACGAGAGCCGGCCCCCCGCGAGCGCCGCCGGGAGGACGTCGCCTACCTGCAGAACAAGATCGCCACCCGCACCCGGGAGGGCGGCAGCTCGGGCGGGCGCGCCGAGGAGCCGCACCTGATCCTCGACCAAATGTTCCTCTAGACGCACCCCTCGAACTGCGGCACCTCGATGATCGACAGGTCCAGCCCGGTGCCGCCGAACCACCGGCGCATCAACCTCGCCGCCGTCCCGTCCTGGTACATGCGGGTGATCGCCCGGTTCAGCGCCTCACACCCCTCGACGTCGCCGCGGCGGAGCCCGATGCCGGTGTTCTGCTCGCTGATCCGCGCGTTGACAAGCCGATACCCGCGGCCCTCCCGCCGGACGAGGCCGGCCAGGATGACGTCGTTCGTCGTGATCGCGTCCACCGTCCGACCTTTGATCATGCCCATGCACTGGTCATAGTTCTTGGCGGGGACGGTCCTGGCGGTCATCCCGTGGACCGCCAGCAGCCGCTGGATGGGGTCGGCCCCCTCGACGGCGCAGAACCGGCGCCCCGTCAGGTCCCGGACGCCCTTGACGCCGCGCTCGTCCGCCCGGACCAGCACGTCCTGGTAGGACATGTAGTACGGCCCGGCGAACGCGATCTGCGTCTTGCGTTCGGGCGTGACCGACAGGGTCGCGAGGACGAGGTCGGCGCGCCCCGACGTCAGCGCCGTGATCCGCTCGGACGCCAGCACCTGGACGAACCGCACCTTCTTCCCGAGCCGGTCCGCCACGTACCGCGCGACATCGATGTCGAACCCCTCGAACCGGCCGTCCGGTCGCCGCAGCCCCAGCCCCGGCAGGTCCGGCCGCACCCCCACCACCAGGGTCGGCTCGTCCAGCAACGACTCGGCGCCGCCCTGCCCGCACGCTGTCAGCATTCCGCCCGCCAGCACGACCGCCGCCAGAACCCGCCCTACCGCCACCCGGACCTCCCGCACATTTCCGACGGAATGACCATAGACCGGCTGAAGGCGCTGGAGGTGGACGCCGCGCAACGCCGCGCCCGTGCCGCTCTCCCCAGCGGCCTGCCCGCGGACCGCGTCCATCAGGATGCTCGCCAGCAGGCCGTGCTCGCGCTGCGGGAGCGGGATGCTCACCCGCACGTCGATCAGTGAGCATCGCCGCCGTCCAGAGCCGACTACACGGGGCCGCTCGGCCCGGCCGCGCCCCAGGGACGGGTTCCCGGTCTCCGGGTCACCGCGGGAAGTACCTCGCCATCGGCGGGGCCGTCGCCGCCGCCATCGCCGCGCCGGAGCGTGCCGCATGAACCCGACCGTCTCCCGCGAAGACTTGGGCGAGCTGCGGGCCGGCCTTGCTCGCCACACCACCGAGTGGCACGACGAGTAGAAGGCCCGCTTGGCCGCTGAGCAGGCCCGCATCGCAGCCGACCAGGGTGACACGACGTTCCGCCGCGCGCTGGCCGACTACGCCGACCGGCTGGAGAACCTCGCCGTCGGCCAGGCGGCCCTCGTCGAGCTGGTCCACGAGATGCGGACCGTCGCCGCCCTCGGTGTGGTCGCCGCTGGTGACGCGGTGCCCGACGTGATCGTGTGCGGCCGCGGCGGACCCGCGCCCACGTCCCGCCCAGGACAAGCGCAGCACGGCTTGGTCAAGGTCGGCCAGGTCCACGAGACCCGCGCGGTGGGCCCGCTGTCCGCGTGGTCGAGTACACGCCGGGTGCCAACCGAGCCGAGGTCGTCGACGCCACCACGCGCACCCGGCCCCGTTCGATTTTTGCGAGCGCACTGCACGCCACCGCAACCACTCAGGCTGGCTGAGCTCGTAGGAGCGGCTACGGACTCGTCCAAGAAGGCGCCCGTGGCTGACCCATCGCCCACGTCCACGCTCCGGGACCAACTTCGCGTCGCCATCCACGAGCGGGTGCGGATCTCCGTCGGGCCCAATGCGCTCGCCCCCTCCTCCCCTTTTGTACGTACTTACGTACCAGAGATCTTGAAGGTGCCTCTCCGTAGCGTCCCCGCATGGGCCGTACGCCCGTCGACCCGCACTCTGATCGCCCGGTCGTGAAGCAGGTCGCTGACCGGACCCGGGCGCAGATCGCTGAAGGCGTGCTGCGCGCGGAGCTGGGTGGCGGCGGTCTCGATCTCGCTGACGGTCATGTCGTTCCGGGGGTGACGGCTGGGGGTCGCGCGGGAGTGGATCAAGCGGGATAGGACGTATCGGGGACGGGATCAAGCGTGCCTGGAGCGGGGCCAGTTTGGGAGTGAGCAGGGAACGCAGCTCACGGGTTCGCCATCGAAGGTCTTCACCATCTTCGAGGGCACCTCGGAGATCCAGCGTCTGGTGATCGGCCGCACCATCACGGGCCTGCCGGTGCGCGGGGCGTCCCCGTGGGCCGGCGGGGTCCGGCTCGGCATCGGTGATCATCCGACAACCTGATCGCCGATGCCGAGTGCCCGTCACCGCCTGTTCGAACCCATTGCGTACGGGGGGTTGACGGGTGAAATGTTTGCGCTCACAATCGGCCCTACGCATCACTGCCGGGCTCCCGGCGCGACCGCGGAGGAGGGGACGAGTGGCGGAACACGGCTCGTCGAATCCGCCGATCATGGCCGACGTCGCCCAGCTGGCGGGGGTGTCGCACCAGACGGTGTCGCGGGTGGTCAACGACCATCCGAACGTCTCGGCGCGGACCCGCGCCCGCGTGCAGGCGGCGATCGCCGAGCTCGGCTACCGGCCGAACTCGGCGGCCCGGACCCTGGTGACCCGGCGCTCCAGGACGCTCGGTGTGGTCAGCTTCGAATCCACGCTCTACGGTCCGGCGTCGATGCTGCACGGCATCGAGCAGGCCGCCCGGAACGCCGACTTCTTCGTCAGCATCGTCAGCCTGCGCGCGATCACGCGGCGCGCCCTGCTGGACGCGGTCGAGCGGTTGGCGGTGCAGGCCGTCGAAGGCGTCGTGGTGATCGCCCCGCACATCTCGACGAACGACGTGCTGGCGCAGGCCGGCCGGCTCGTGCCGCTGGTGGGGGCCGGGTGCGGGCTGACCGCGGGGGTTCCGATGGTGGCGATCGACCAGCGGGCAGGCGCGGTGGCGGCCACCCGCCACCTGCTCGACCTCGGGCACCGCACGGTCCACCACGTCGCGGGCCCCGCGACCTGGCTCGACGCGGTCGGCCGGGCCGACGGGTGGCGCGCGACCCTGACCGGGGCCGGAGCCGCGGTGCCGGAGATGCTGACCGGTGACTGGAGCGCCCGGTCGGGCTACGAGGCCGGCCGGCGGCTCGCGGAGGACCCCGTGGTCACGGCGGTGTTCTGCGCCAACGACCACATGGCCCTGGGCGTGCTCCGCGCGCTGCACGAGGCCGGCCGCCGGGTCCCCGAGGACGTCAGCCTGGTCGGCTTCGACGACATCCCGGAGGCCGCCTACTTCATCCCGCCGCTGTCCACGGTGCGCCAGGACTTCGGCGAGCTCGGCCGCCGTTCGCTGGAGCTGCTGGTGCAGCGCCTGGGCGAACCCTCGGGGCCGCCGGGGAATGTGCTGATCCCGCCGGAGCTGGTGGTCAGGTCCAGCGCCCGGCCGGCCCCGCGCACCTGACCGACCGATGTCCGCGTACTCCAGCGATGAGGGAATTGTGAGCGCTAACATCAGCCAGGCCGCCTGCGTCGTCGGTGTCGACTTCGGCACGCTGTCCGGCCGGGCGGTCGTCGTCCGGGTCGCCGACGGCGCCGAGCTGGGCGGCGCCGTCCACGACTACGCCGACGCGGTGATCGAGCGGGCGCTGCCCGTCACGGGGGAGACGCTCCCGCCCGACTGGGCACTGCAGAATCCCGCGGACTGGCGGGCCGTGCTGCGCACCGCCGTCCCCGCGGCCGTCGCGGAGGCCGGGGTGGATCCGGCCCAGATCGTCGGGATCGGCACCGACTTCACGTCCTGCACGGTGCTGCCCGTCCTGTCGGACGGCACCCCGCTGTGCGAGCTCCCGGAGCCGGCCGGCCGGCCGCACGCCTGGCCGAAGCTGTGGAAGCACCACGCGGCCCAGCCGCAGGCCGACCGCATCACCGCACTGGCGCACGAGCGCGCGGAGAAGTGGATCAAGCGGTACGGCGGACGGATCTCCTCGGAGTGGCAGTTCGCCAAGGCGCTGCAGGTCCTGGAGGAGGATCCGGACACCTACCGGCGCATGGAACGCTGGATCGAGGCGGCGGACTGGATCGTCTGGCAGCTGACGGGCCGCGAGACGCGCAACGCCTGCACCGCCGGCTACAAGGGCATCCACCAGGACGGCGGCTACCCCTCCGCCGACTACCTGGCCGCGCTGCATCCCGGCTTCGCCGACTTCGCGGCCACGCGGCTGGCCCATCCGCTCTCCCCGCTGGGGTCGCGGGTGGGGTCGCTGACCGCCGAGGCGGCCCGCCGGACCGGTCTGCCGGAGGGCATCGCGGTGGCCGCCGGCAACATCGACGCCCACGTCACCGCGCCGGCCGCCCGCGCGGTCGAGAACGGCCGGCTGCTGGCGATCATGGGGACGTCGACCTGCCACGTGGTCAGCAGCGCGGTCCTCGCCGAGGTCCCGGGGATCTGCGGCGTCGTGGACGGCGGCATCACCGCCGGAGCCTACGGCTACGAGGCCGGGCAGAGCGCGGTCGGCGACATCTTCGCCTGGTGGACCCGCATGACCGGACGGGACCACGACGAACTGGCGGCCGGATCCGCGGCCGCGCCGGTCGGCTCGCACGGACTGGTGGCGCTGGACTGGACGGGCGGCAACCGCTCGGTCCTGGTCGACCACCACCTGTCGGGCGTGATCGCGGGAATGACCCTGGCCACGCGGCCGGAGGAGGTCTACCGCGCGCTCATGGAGGCGACGGCCTACGGGACCCGCGTCATCGTCGAGGCCTTCGAGGCGGCCGGGGTCCCGGTCGAGGAGTTCGTCGTCGCCGGCGGGCTGAAACGCAACGCGGCGCTGATGCAGATCTACGCCGACGTCCTGCGCCGGCCGGTCTCCATCGCCGCCTCCGACCAGGCGCCGGCGCTCGGCGCCGCCATCCACGCCGCGGTCGCGGCGGGCGCCTACCGGGACGTGCCGGAGGCCGCGGCGGTGATGGGCCGGGTGGTCACCGCGGCCTACGCGCCGGACCCCGCCCGGGCCCGGGTCTACGACCTCCTCTACGCGGAGTACCGCGAACTGCACGACCACTTCGCGGCCCGGGGCGGTGCGAGCAGCGCGGTCCTGCACCGGCTGCGGCGGCTGCGCAACGACGCGCTCGGCTCGGAAGGGGGCCTCTGATGCCCGGCACGCCCGACGAGCGGGTCCGCGCGCTGCGGCGGACCGTCAACGACCTGCACGGCGAGCTCGTCAGGTACGGACTGGTCGTGTGGACGGCCGGCAACGTCTCCGCGCGGGTGCCCGGCCGCGACCTGATGGTCATCAAACCCAGCGGCGTCTCCTACGACGACCTGTCCCCGGAGGCGATGGTGGTCTGCGACCTCGAAGGGACGGTCGTCGAGGGCGACCTCCGGCCTTCGAGCGACACCGCCGCGCACGCCTACGTCTACCGGCACATGCCCGACGTCGGCGGGGTGGTGCACACGCACTCCGCGTACGCCTGCGCCTGGGCCGCCCGCGGGGAACCGGTGCCCTGCGTCCTGACGGCCATGGCCGACGAGTTCGGCGCGGAGATCCCCCTCGGCCCGTTCGCGCCCATCGGCGACGACTCGATCGGGCGCGGCATCGTCGGCACGCTGCGCGGCCACCGCTCCCCAGCGGTGATCATGCGCAACCACGGCGTCTTCACCATCGGCGCGGACGCGCGGGCCGCGGTCAAGGCCGCGGTGATGTGCGAGGACGCGGCGCGGGCGGTGCACCTCGCCCGCCAGCTCGGCGACCCCGTCCCGCTGCGGCCCGAGGACATCGACCGCCTGTACCAGCGCTACCAGAACGCCTACGGACAGCGTCCGTGACCCGCGAAGGGAGCAGCCCCGCGATGGCACCGACCGTCTGGTTCCTCACCGGAAGCCAGTCCTTGTACGGCGAGGACACGCTCCACCAGGTCGCCGCGCAGTCACGGCGGATCGCCCAGGCCCTGGACGAGGATCCGGACATCCCGGCGGCGGTGCGGTGGCGCCCGGTGCTCACCGACGCGGAGGCCATCCGGCGGACGATGCTCCAGGCGGGCGCGGACGACGACTGCATCGGGGTCATCACCTGGATGCACACGTTCTCGCCCGCCAAGATGTGGATCGCCGGGCTGAACGCGCTGCTCCGGCCGCTGCTGCACCTGCACACCCAGGCGAACGTGGCGCTGCCGTGGTCGAGCATCGACATGGACTTCATGAACCTCAACCAGGCCGCGCACGGGGACCGCGAACACGCCCACATCCAGACCCGGCTCGGCATGTCGCGCACCACGGTGGCCGGGCACACCAGCGATCCCGCGGTGCGCACGCGGATCGCGTCCTGGGTCAGGGCCGCCCGTGGCCACGCCGATCTGCGGACACTGCGGCTCGCCCGCTTCGGCGACAACATGCGGGACGTCGCCGTCACCGAGGGCGACAAGGTCGAGGCGCAGATCCGGTTCGGCGCCTCGGTCAACGCCTTCGGCGTGAACGACCTCGTCACGGCCGTCGACGCGGTGCCGGACCACCGGGTCGGCGAGCTCGCCGAGGAGTACGAGCAGACGTACGCCGTCGCGCCGGAGCTGCGGTCCGGCGGCGAACGCCACCCGGCGCTGCGCGACGCCGCGCGGATCGAGCTCGGGCTGCGCGACTTCCTCGCCGCCGGGTCCTACCAGGCGTTCACCACCAACTTCGAGGATCTCGGCGGGCTCACCCAGCTGCCGGGCGTCGCCGTGCAGCGCCTGATGGCCGACGGCCACGGCTTCGGCGCGGAGGGGGACTGGAAGACGGCCCTGCTGCTGCGGGCCCTCAAGAGCGCCGCCGCGGGACTGCCGGGCGGCACCTCCTTCATGGAGGACTACACCTACCACCTCGTCCCGGGCCGGGAACTCATCCTGGGCGCCCACATGCTGGAGGTCTGCCCCTCCATCGCCGCCGGCGTGCCGAGCTGCGAGGTGCATCCGCTGTCCATCGGGGGACGGCAGGACCCGGTCCGGCTCGTGTTCGACGCGGCGCCGGGACCGGGTCTGGTCGTCGGGCTGGCGGATCTCGGCGACCGGTTCCGGCTGGTCGCCAACGAGATCGACCTGGTGGGGCCCCCGGAACCGCTGCCCCGGCTGCCGGTGGCCCGGGCCGTGTGGGCGCCCCGCCCGAACTTCCGTACCTCCACCGAGGCCTGGCTGTCGGCCGGGGGACCGCACCACACGGTGCTGTCCCAGGCGATCACCACCGAGATCCTGGCCGACCTCGCCGAGATGACGGGCGTGGAACTGCTCGTCATCGACAGCGAGACCGAGGTCGCCCGGTTCCGCCGCGAGATGCGCTGGAACCAGGCGTACCACCGCCTGGCGCAAGGCTTCTAGCCGCCAGGACACCCCACCCCCGAGATCTGTGAGGAAACCCGTCCCATGACCAGATCACGCTTCGCAGTAAGGCTGGTCGCGCTGGCCGCGCTCGCCGGCACCGCGATCGGCGGATTCGCCCCCTCCTCCACGGCGTCCGGCCGCCAACTGAAGTCCGGGATCGGCAAGGACCTGTTCGGGACGATGCCCGACGGCACCAAGGTCTGGCGCTACACCCTGACCAACGGCTCGATGCGCATCCGGGTGATCACCTACGGCGGCATCGTCCAGACCATCGAGACGCCCGACCGGCACGGCAGGCTCGCCAACGTCACGCTGGGCTTCCCGACCCTCTCCGACTACCTCACCAAGAACAGCACGTACTTCGGAGCGCTCATCGGCCGGTACGGCAACCGCATCGCCAAGGGCCGGTTCACGCTCGACGGGCATGCGTACCAGCTGACCACCAACAACAACGGGAACACGCTGCACGGCGGCACGACCGGCTTCGACCAGCACGTCTGGTCCGCGGCCCCGATCACGACCGGCGGCGGCGTCGCGCTCCGGCTGTCCCACACCAGCCCGGACGGCGACCAGGGTTTCCCCGGCACCCTCAAGACCGACGTGACCATCTCCGTCACGCGGCACAACGCCATCCGGTTCGACTACCGCGCCACCACCGACAAGCCGACCGTCGTCAACCTCACCAACCACTCCTACTTCAACCTCGCGGGCGAGGGCGGCGGCACGGTCTACGACCACCGGCTCCAGATCAACGGCTCCCGGTACACCCCCGTCAGCTCGTCAGAGCTGATTCCGACCGGCCGGATCGCCTCGGTGCGCGGCACCCCGCTGGACTTCACCCGGCCCACCGCGATCGGCGCCCGCATCCGCACCGGCTTCGACCAGCTCCTCTACGGCCAGGGCTACGACCACAACTTCGTCCTGGACGGTTCCGGCTGGAAGGTCGCCGCGCGCGTGCAGGATCCCGGCAGCGGCCGGACGCTGGCCATCTCCACCGACCAGCCCGGGCTCCAGTTCTACTCGGGCAACTTCCTCGACGGCACGCTGGTCGGCACCGGCGGCCGCGTCTACCGGCAGGGCGACGGGTTCGCCCTGGAGACCCAGCACTTCCCCGACTCGCCCAACCAGGCGAACTTCCCCTCGACGGAGCTGGACCCCGGCCAAGCCCTCCACTCCACGACCGTCTACCAGTTCGGAGCCTGACATGGAGCGCATCGATCCAGCGGTCGAAGAGGCCGTCGACACCCTCGGCCTGAGCGAGCCCACCCGGCGCCGGCTGCTCAGCGGCGCCGGCCTGGTCAGCGCGACGGCGGCCGCGTCGGCGCTGCTGGCCGCGTGCTCCTCGGACAACAAGAGCCCGTCCTCGCCCACGGGCGGGCCCGGGCACTTCCCGAAGACGCCGAACTGGAAGTTCGTGTTCGTCAACCACGTCACCACGAACCCCTTCTTCACACCGACGCAGTACGGCGCGCAGGACGCCTGCGCCCTGCTGGGCTGCTCGTTCCAGTGGACGGGTTCGCAGAACTCGGCGGTGCCCGAGATGGTCAGCGCCACCAACGCGGCCATCTCCGGCAAGGCCGACGGGCTCGCGGTCGCCGTGGTGGACAAGACCGCCTTCCGGCAGCCGGTGGACAAGGCGCTGGACGCCGGGATCCCGGTGGTCTCCTACAACGCCGACGGCGCCAAGGACGACCCCGGCACCAACCGGCTCGCCTACATCGGCCAGGACCTCTACACGTCCGGCTACCAGCTCGGCACCAAGATCGCGGCGCTGATGGCCGGGGGAGACGCGGTCGGCTTCATCGCCACCCCCGGCTCCCTGAACATCCAGCCGCGCATCGACGGCGCGCGGGACGCCATCAAGGCCTCCGGCAAGCCGATCAAGTTCACCTCGGTGGCCAGCGGCGCCGAGCTGCCCAAGGAACTGTCGACCGTCGACGCCTACGCCCAGGGCCACCAGAACATCAAGGGCATGTTCGCGGTGGACGCCGGCTCGACCGAGAGCATCGGCAAGGTCATGCAGAAATACCGCCTCAAGGGCAAGGGCGTCGCCGCGGGCGGGTTCGACCTCACCCCGGGCACGCTGAGCTCCGTCAAGTCCGGCGACCTGGACTTCACCATCGACCAGCAGCCCTACCTGCAGGGATTCCTGCCCGTGCTGGCCCTGTGGTTCTACAGGCTGTCCGGCGGCCTGGTCTTCCCCCCGGTGACCAACACCGGCCTGACCT
The DNA here is from genome assembly GCF_040639875.1 of Actinomadura sp. NPDC023710. Taxonomy (NCBI): domain Bacteria; kingdom Bacillati; phylum Actinomycetota; class Actinomycetes; order Streptosporangiales; family Thermomonosporaceae; genus Actinomadura; species Actinomadura sp. NPDC023710. The sequence goes on along the minus strand of NZ_JBFAGB010000022.1, from coordinate 5,464 downwards.
TCGTCAGCAAGCAGACCGTCGGCCCGTACCTCACCACCAAGACCCGGTACGAGGGCTCCAGCCCGGCCCAGCAGCTGGTGCCGCGGTCCGGCGCCATCGCTCACGTCTGACAGGGAGGAACACGGAGTGAGCGAGAGCACCCTGCGGGACCAGGCGGCAACCCCGGGCACGCCACCGAGGCGGCGTGCCCGGGGGCTGCCCGGCCTCGCCACCGACGCGTTCCTGCGCCGCCGGGAGGCGACCATCCTCCTGGTGGCGCTCGGACTGCTGATCTACTTCCAGACCGCCAAGTCGGTCTTCCTGTCCCACGACAACCTGGTCAACGTCTCCCAGGGCACCGCGCCCTACGCCATCATCGCGGTCGGCGAGGTGTTCCTGCTCGTCAGCGGCGAGATCGACCTGTCGGTCGGCATGGTCTTCGCGCTGGCACCCTTCCTCATGCACTACATGGTCGACTTCTCCGGCGTCTACCCGATCATCGCGATCGTGCTGGCGGTCCTGGCGGGCGCGCTCATCGGACTCGGCAACGGGCTGGTGACGGTCGTGCTGCGGGTGCCGTCGTTCGTCGCCACCCTGGGCTCGATGTTCCTGGTGCAGGGCATCATGCTCACCACATCCCACGCCTACCCGGCGCAGATCCCCGAGGCGGCCGACGGCCTGGCGGGCGGGTTCGGGCGCGCCCCCTGGGCGGAGCTGACCTGGTGCCTGGTGATCGTGGTCTTCTTCCACCTGGTCCTCACCCGCACCCGGTGGGGACTGCACACGGTCGCCACCGGCGGCAACCCGCTCGGCGCGGCCGAGGCGGGCATCCGCACCGGCCGGATCAAGATCGGCAACTTCATGCTCACCGGGGCGCTCGGCGCCTTCGCCGGCCTCCTGGAGGCCTTCCGGGTCGGCTCCATCGACCCGAGCTCGGGCGGGTCGAACGCGATGTTCATCGCGGTGTCGGCGGCGGTCATCGGCGGCACCGCCCTGGCCGGGGGATCGGGGACCGTCGTCGGCGCGCTGCTCGGCGCGCTGGTGCTGGCCGAGATGCAGAACGGCTTCAACCTCATCGGGATCAGCGCGAACCCGTTCAACATCATCCTCGGGTCGGCGATCATCATCTCGATGGTGCTGAACGTCCACCTGGCCCGGTTGCGAAGGGCGGGGCGCTCATGAGCGAGGCTCTGCGGGTGGAGGGCATCCGCAAACGCTTCGGCGGCGTGGAGGCCCTCGCCGACGTCACGCTGCACCTCGGCAAGGGCGAGGTGCTCGGCCTCATCGGTGACAACGGCGCCGGAAAATCCACGCTCATCAAAATCATCAGCGGTTTCCAGCGGCCGGACACCGGACGCATCCTCATCGACGGCAAGGAGGTGAGCCCGCGGTCGGTGGACCACGCCCGCTCGCTCGGCGTCGACACCGTCTACCAGGACCTCGCCCTGGTCAACGAGCTGAGCGTCTACCACAACATGTTCCTCAACCGGGAGCTGGTGCGCTGGCCGCTGCTCAGCAACCGCGCGATGCGGCGACGGGCCGCCCGCCAGCTGGCCGACATGGGGGTACGGATCCCGTCGGTGGACGTCGAGGTCGCCAAGCTGTCCGGCGGCCAGCGGCAGGCCATCGCGGTCGCCCGCTCGGTCTACTCCGACGCCCGCATCCTGCTGCTCGACGAGCCGCTGGCCGCGATGGGCGCCAAGGAGGGCACGATGATCCTCGACCTCGTCCGCGACCTCAAGGCGCGGGGCGAGGTGTCCATCATCATCATCGCGCACAACTACGCCCAGGTCCTGGACGTCTGCGACCGGGTCAACCTGCTCCAGCACGGCCGGATCTCCTTCGACAAGCCGACGTCCGAGACCTCCCTGCAGGAGCTGACCGACCTGGTCGTCGCCGACTACCGCCGCAGCCGAGGACTGTAGACGCCCGTCGGGCCGGGCGCGCCGTGTCCGGCCCGACGGCGTGACCCGCCTTCGGGCCGGGTTCGGCACCGGTCAGGTGGGCGTGGAGGTCAGGCGGGATTCGCCTGGGCCTTGAGCCAGGCTCTCTGCTGCCCGATGAAGAAGAGCGCGGCCCACAGCGGCCAGATCAGGCCGTAGACGGGGTGTTCGCTGAACAGCGCCCCGACCGCGCCGATGATCGCGCCCAACATCGCCGGCAGGCTGGCCGCGAAGGTCAGGCGGGGCATCGCGGAGGCCGCCAGCAGCAGGCTGATCAGCAGACCCGGGGACACGGCGACCGCCCACCCCGGCGGGAAGGCCGCGACCATGCCCTCCTGGTGGGGGACGAGCACGATGCAGATCGCGGTGGCGATTCCGCTGAGGGCGCCCAGAAGCATGAGCCTGCCTTCCACCGGGTGACACCAACGATATTCCCGTCCCCGCGAAGGCTGCTCGATCGCCGGGCAGATGACCGGATGTGGGCGTCGATGGCGCCGCTCCGGCCCCTACCGGGCGCCCCCAACCAGCTCGCGCAGGGGGAAGCGCTGCAGCTTGCCGGTGGTGGTCCGGGGGAGCTCGTCGACGAACCGGACCGACCTCGGGTACTTGTACGGGGCGATCGTCTGCTTGGTGAAGGCCTGCAGCTCGGCGGCCTTGTCCGCGTTCCCCTCGACCCCCTCGCGCAGGACCACGAACGCCGTCACCACGGCGCCGCGGTCGGGGTCGGGAGCGCCGACCACTCCGCATTCGACCACGTCCGGATGCCCGATCAGCGCCTGCTCGACCTCGGGCCCGGCGATGTTGTAGCCGGAGGAGATGATCATGTCGTCGCTGCGGGCCTGGTACCAGAAGTAGCCGTCGGCGTCGCGGATGTAGGTGTCCCCGGTGATGTTCCACCCGTCCTGGACGTAGGTCTTCTGCCGGGCGTCGGCGAGGTAGCGGCAGCCGGTCGGGCCGCGGACCGCGAGCTGCCCGGGGGTCCCGTCCGGCACCGGCCGGCCCGCGGCGTCCACCACGGCCGCCTGGTAGCCGGGGACCGGTACGCCCGTCGCGCCCGGCCTGATGTCGTCGTCGGCGGCCGCGACGAAGATGTGCAGCATCTCCGTCGAGCCGATCCCGTCGATGATCCGCACGCCCGTCTCCTCGTGGAACGCCCTCCACACCGCGGCCGGAAGGTGCTCGCCCGCCGAGACGCAGCGCCGCACCCCGGCCAGCCGCCCGGCCAGCCCGGCGGCCAGGATCGCGCGGTAGGTCGTCGGCGCGGTGGACAGCACCGTCACGCCGTGCCCGGCCGCGATCTCGGCGAGCTCGGCCGGAGTCGCCTTCTCGATCAGCAGCGCGGAGGCGCCCGCCCGGAGCGGGAACACCAGCAGCCCGCCCAGCCCGTAGGTGAACCCGAGCGGCGGCGACGCGGCGAAGACGTCGTCCGGCACGGGCTTGAGGAGATGCCGGGAGAAGGTGTCGGCGATCGCCAGCACGTCGCGATGGAAGTGCATGGTGGCCTTGGGCCGTCCGGTGGTGCCCGAGGTGAACGCCAGCAGGGCGACGTCGTCGGCCGCGGTCTCGACGTCCTCGAAGGTCCCGTCCTTGCCCGCCGCCAGGGACACCAGGTCGTCGCCGTCGTCCGAGCCGTAGGGCACGGTACGCATCCCGGGGGTCTCCGCCGCGGCCAGGTCGTCCAGGAAGCGGTGGTCGCACAGCGCCAGGCTCGGCTCGGCCAGCTCGGCGATGGTGGTCAGCTCCCGGGCGCGCAGCATCGGCATGGTCGTGACCACCACGCCGCCCGCCTTGAGCACGCCGAGCCAGGCCGCGGCCAGCCACGGGTTGTTCGGCCCGCGCAGCAGCACGCGGTTGCCCGGCACCAGCCCGAGGTCGTCGACCAGCGCTCGGGCCACCTGGTTCGCCCGCCGCAGCACGTCGCCGTAGGTCCACAGGAGGCCGCCGGGGGTGCGGAGGCAGGGGCGGTCGGCGCCCACCGCCCTCGCCGTCTCGTCCAGCAGGACGTGCGCGCAGTTGAGCCGCCCGGGGTAGACGACCTCCGGAAGCGTGAGGTCGAACTCGGGCCACTCGTCGTAGGGGGGCAGGTTGTCGCGGCAGAACGTGTCGACGTGCGCGGAGGCGCTGGGCTCCATCGGGCCACCTCTCCATCCAAGGCGGGCGAAGACTTCGGCCGGCGTGCCGGAGGCATCGCGCTGGAATGAGCGCGGTCAGAGAGTCCGCTATAAAAAAATATAGCTGGGCTGGCCATGTCGTGGTAGTGACCGGCGCCCTGGCCGTGGCGTCCGCGCGCCGGTCGCGCTGGCCGCTACCGGCCCCGGCTCCGCCCGGCGGGACGGCCCGGTGCCTTGTTTAGCCATTGACTTATATAAGCCGCACCGAAATAATGGCCTGATGCACGTGTTCGATGTCCTGGGGGACCCGGTGAGGCGCCGGATCCTGGAGCTGCTCGCCGACGGCGAGCAGACCTCCGGCGCCATCGCCGCGGTCATCCAGGCGGAGTTCGGGATCTCGCAGCCGGGGGTGTCCCAGCACCTGCGCGTGCTCCGGGAGAGCGGCCTCGCGACGGTCCGGGCGAGGGGCGCCCACCGCCTCTACGCCGTGGACTCCGCGACCCTGCGGGAGATCGACACGTGGCTGGAGCGCTTCCGCAGGTTCTGGACCCAGCATCTGGACGCGCTGGGCGCCGAGTTCGAGGACAAGTAGGCCCGCTACGCTCCGAGGAACTCGCCGCCGTTCAGATGCAGGGTCGCACCCGTCACGTGCGGGTGGGAGACGAGGAAGCAGACGGCCTCCGCGCACTCGTCCATGGAGAGGGTTCGCTCCAGAAGCGAGGCATCTCGATGGCGGGCACGGAAGTCGGGTGTCATCTTCCGGGCCACGGGTGAGTCCTCGACGATGCTGGGGGACAGGACGTTGACGCGCACGTCCGGAGCGAGTTCCTTCGCCAGCGTCCGGGCGAGGGCGATCGTGGCCCCCTTCGCCGCGGCGTAGCACGGGTCGTAGCTTCCGCGGTAGGCGGCCGGGGACGACAGGAAGACGATGCTCGACCCCTTCGCCAGCAGATGGCGTGCACTCCGGATGAACAGGAGCGGACCGGTGACATGCGTGGCGAACATCGCCGCCGCGTGCCGGCCGGTCAGCTCGGAGAGCGAAGCGCTCGGCTCCAGATTCGTGGCGATGACGAGCGCGTCCAACGGCGGGGACGCCGCCGACGCCGCGACGACCGAAGCCTCGTCCCCCACGTCGAGGCTGATGTCGGCGCTCGGCGACCGGGACGCCACCAGACACTCCCAGCCGGCGTCCCGCAACCGCCGGACCACGGCGCCGCCTATCGCGCCCAGCCCGCCGATCACGAGCGCCCGCTGCGATCGTCCTTCCTGAACCTGCACCGTGAGGGCTAACGCGTGACCGCGCCCGGGGACGGCGCGTCGGGCACTGACGTGGACCTCGGAACGCCCTTGAAGGTGAACTTGGCGTTCTCGGTGGTGTCGGGGTTGTCGGGGTCGAAGCCCTCGGTGCCCACGATCACGATCTGGCCGGCC
>NZ_JBFAGB010000021.1:0-158597 GCF_040639875.1 Actinomadura sp. NPDC023710 | reverse complement strand
GCGAGCATCCGCAGCCAGTCGCCGGTGCTGTCCTTGATCGCGGCGACGTGGGGCAGGTCCGCCAGCCGCCGGACCAGGTCCGGGCACGGGGCCCGGCCGACCGGGGTTCAGCAGGTCAGCGCACGCGGCGGGTCAGACGCCGAACGGCGCCGGGTACCGCACCGTCCCCGACGGCACCGGGCCCGGCCCGTCCAGCACCAGCGCCATCAGCGCCTCGTCGGGCACCTCGAACGCCACCCCGACGCCCAGCGGCGACGCCCGCACGAAACCGAACCGCGGGTAGTACCCCGGATGACCGAGCACCACCACCAGCCGCTCGCCACCGGCCGCCGCGCGGACCGCCGCCGTCTCCAGCACCGCCCGGACGGCCGCGCCGCCCGCGCCGCGCCCCTGCGCCTCCGGCAGGACCGCCACCGGCGCCAGCGCCAGAGCGCCCGCCCCGCCGACCGCGCACCGCGTCGCCAGCGCGTACCCGGCGACCCGGCCGTCCTCGCCCTCGGCCACCACCGACAGCTCCGGCACCCACGCCGCGTCGCGGCGCAGCGCGTCCACCAGATCCGCCTCGTGGACGGTCGGGAACGCGGCCCGCACCACCGCGCGGACCGCGCCCTGATCGCCCGCCGCCTCCGGCCTGGTCGTCCAGCTCACCGGTCCCGCCCCCGCTCCTTGTACATCTGCCGCTGCCACCTGCTGATCGCCTTGGTTCGGTTCTCCCGCTCGGCGCGCAGCCGCTGGTCGGTGCGCGAGGCCGCCCACGCGTTCTCGCGCAGCAGCTTGCGGTAGCTGTCGAGGCGGCGGCGCGGCAGCGTCCCGTCCTCGACCGCCTCCAGGACGGCGCAGCCCGGCTCGGAGCCGTGCGCGCAGTCGCCGAACCGGCACCGCGCGGCCAGCTCCTCGACGTCGGCGAAGGTGCGCTCCAGCCCCTGCGTCGCCTCGAAAAGGCCCACGCCGCGCAGCCCCGGCGTGTCGATCAGGACGCCGCCGCCCGGCAGCGGCAGCAGATCCCGCCGCACCGTGGTGTGCCGGCCCTTGCCGTCGGCCTCCCGGACCGCGCCCGTGGCCAGCGACTCGGCGCCCAGCAGCGCGTTGCCCAGTGTGGACTTGCCCGCGCCCGACGGCCCGACCAGCACCACCGTCCCCGACAGGACGGCGCGGACGGCCTCCACGCCCTCACCGGTCGCGGCGCTGCAGGCCACCACGTCCACGCCCGGCGCGGCGGCGGCGACCTCGGCGCGTTCCCCGGCGGCGCCGGGAACACGGTCGGCCTTGGTGAGCACGACCACCGGCCGCGCCCCGCTCTCCCAGGCCAGCGCCAGCAGCCGCTCGATCCGCCCGAGATCCAGCGGGACGGCCAGCGACACCGCGACCGCGACGGTGTCGACGTTGGCGGCCAGGACCTGGCCGCGCGAATCACGCGACGCCGACGACCGCACGATCGCGGTCCGGCGCGGCAGCAGCGCCGCCACCGCCGGCCGCCCGTCCGGGCCGCCGGCGCGCAGCGCCGCCCAGTCGCCCGTGCACGGCGCCGCCGCCGGATCTCCACCGGACCCGGTGGACAGGCCGGACCCGGTGGAGGCCCGTGCCGGGCCGTTCTCGGTGACCACATCGCACAGGCCGCGGTCGACCGCGGCCACCCGCGCGGGGATCAGCCCCGCCGCGCGGTGAGAGGTGAACTCATGCTCCAGGGCGTCGTCCCAGCCGTAGGCGGCCAGAGGAGACGACCCCGTGAAAGAGGAAGACAACGGATCGGAACCCTTGCGTGAAGGGGCCCCGGCGTGACGGCGCCGCAGGCGGCGCGCAGTGAGTCGATCAGCCGGAGGCCCGGGGAACGAGGACAGGCTGAGTGCTGCTGCGGGCAGCAGCCATCACTGCGACGGCCATAGGTCCTCATCCCCCTTCCGGTTCCATCCGGGACTCTACCGGCCCGCCCACGCCCGGCCAACCGGTTTCTCACCCGCGCGGGGGAGCGGCCTCGGCCGCGGCGGGGAGGCCCGCCCGCACCGGCCCGGCCACGATCGTGGCCATGGCCACCACGCTCGCCGCCCGCCTCTCGCCGCACGCCCTGGGACGCCGCCTCCCCGCGGCCGCGCTCGCCTGGGTCACCGCCTACGGCGCCCTGCGCGCGTACTGGGCCTCAGGGCACCGGCCGCACGACATGTCGCCCATCGGCACCGACCTCGTCGTCTTCACCGGATGGGCGGGCGCCGGACTGTGCGGGGCCGCCGCGCTCGCCCTGGCCGCCCTCGTCCTCCCGCGCGCCGACCGCCTCGCCCGCATCCCGCGCCTGGCGCTGGCGGGCGCCGCCTGGACCGCCGCGGCGTGCCTGGTCGGCTCCGGCGCGATGCTCCTGCTGGACGTGGTCGGCGCGGTCCTGCCCGGCCTGGGCCTGGGGTTCTACCCGCTCGGCGCGCTGTCGCGGGCCGCGGCCGTCACCGCCGGGGTCCTGACGGCCCTGTCCGCCCGCGCCCACACCGCCCGCACCCGCACCGGACCGGCCTGCGCCGCCTGCGCGCGTCCCGCGGCCGCGGCCGGCGCCCTGCCCCGCACGCCCGCCTGGGCGTACGGGGCCGCCTACCTCGCCGTCGCCGGATGCCTCACCCGCATCGCCGCCCAGGCCGTCGTCGGGTTCGCCGAGTCGCCGCTGTCGGGCGGCGCCTCGGCGGTGCTGTTCGAGGCCGGGTTCGTGCTCGGCGGCTGCCTGCTGCCCCTCGCCCTGGTCCACCCCTTCGGACGGACCTGGCCGCGCCGGGTCCCCGGCCTGTCCGGGCGCGGCGTTCCCCGGCGGCTGGTGCTGTGGCCCGGCGCCGCGATCTCCGGCGGCCTGGTCGTCTACTTCGGGCTGATGCTGCTGCAGATGGCCTGGGAGCGGCTCCACGGCCGCAACCCGTTCCCGCCCGAAGGGGGCCTCGACCTGCCCGAGGCGTTCTTCTGGGTCGCCGTCCCCGCCTACTTCGCCTGGGGCGCCGGGATGGCCGCCGCCGCACGCGCCTACGCCCGTCGCACCCGCACCCCCTGCCCGTCCTGCGGCCGCTGACCGCACCGCCCGGGGCGCGCCCCTGCCCGGGGCGGCGGCGGATCGCGGCGCGGTGGCCGGAACTGGCGGCACTGTTCGGCAGTTATGGTGATTTGGGGGCGGGACCGCGATGAGGGGGCGTGACCGTGGACGACAACGACGAACGGCCGACCGGGCTCGACCGCGTCGACCGGGCCGCCGCCCGGCGGGTGCAGGAGATCTGGGACGGCCTGGCCCCGGCCGCCGCGCGGATCGCCACCGCGAGCGAACCGGTCCGCGACGCCGCCCGCGGCGCGGCGGCGCTCGCCGCCGACCGCATCCTGGCGCAGGTGTCGGGGACGCCGGTGATGAGGGCCGCCGAGCAGGCCGCGCGGGACGCCGCCGTCAAGGCCGCCCGAGCCGCCGCCGAACGCGCCGTCACCGAGGCCCGCGCCGCCGCCGCGGCCAACCCCGCCACCGCCGGCGCGTTCGAGGCCGCCACCGCCGCGATGACCCTCGCCGAGCAGGCCGCCCGCCACCCCATGGCCGCCGCCGCGCGCCGCCTGGCCGCCCAGAGCCCCCTCGCCCGCGCCGCCACCGCCACCGCCCTGGACGTCGCCGGCCGCACCGCCGCGGCTCCCGTCGTGCAGGCCGCCACCCGGATGGTCGTGGACGCCGCCGTCGACACCGTCGCCGACGCCGCCGTGGACGCCCTCATGGCCGCCGGCCGCGACGTCGTCGCCCGCGTCGTCCGCCAGACCGCCGAGCAGGCCGCCCGCGACCTGGCCGCCGCCCTGCGCGACACCGCCCGCGACGCCGCCGGGACCACCGGCGCCGCCGCCGACCTGGCACCGCTGGCGGACCTGGCCGCCCGCGCCGGCCGCGACCCCGCCGTGCGCGGCGCCGCCCGCACCGCCGCCGGCCTGCTCACCGCCGCCGCCGGCAGCGCCCTGGCCCGCACCGCCCGCGACCTGGCCGCCCGCGCCGCCACCGCCGCCGTCGAGGCCGTCCTTCGCGAACTGCTCCGCGACGCCCTCAAGCTCGCCCTGCGCGACACCCTGCGCGGCCTCATCGTCGAGGTGTCCCGCGACGTCGTCGTCGACGTTGCCAAGACCACCTGGACCACCGCCACCCGCCCCGCCCCGTCCGGCCCCGCCGACCCGGCCGCCGTCGTCATCGAGGCCACCGTCGAGCCCGCCACCGAGCCCACCGAGCCCACCGAGCCCACCGGGCCCACCGGGCCCGCCGGGGCCGCCGGGGCCGCCGGGGCCGCCGGGCCCGCCGGCGCCGGTGACGCGTGGGCCGAGGCCACCGACGACACCCCGGACAACGTTGACACCGCAGAGACCGGCGGCGCGCCCTCCGACCGCGAACGCTGAACCGCCCCTCAGAAGATTCTGAAAGAACCATGAGAAACCGCCACCGGTGGCCGGGCCGCCCACCGGGGCTGTTTACCGTGAGTACATGGAACCCGGCGCGCAGGACACACCGCCCCCGCGGATCCTCGTGGTCGACGACGAACCGGCCGTCCGCGAGTCGCTGACCAGCAGCCTGGAGTTCGAGGGCTACCGCGTCACCGGCGCCGCCGACGGCGTCACCGCCCTGGACCAGGTCGAGCGCGAGACCCCCGACCTGGTCGTGCTGGACGTGCTCATGCCCCGCATGGACGGCCTGACCACCTGCCGGCGGCTGCGCGCCCTCGGCGCCACCATGCCGGTGCTCATGCTCACCGCCCGCGACATGGTCGGCGACCGCGTCACCGGACTGGACGCCGGCGCCGACGACTACCTCGCCAAACCGTTCGACCTCGACGAACTGCTCGCCCGCGTCCGCGCCCTGCTGCGCCGCGCCGCCATGGCCGCCCCCGCCGCCCACCCCGGCGGCCCCGGCGACGTCCCCGGCGAGGTCCTGACCTTCGACGACCTGCGCATGAACACCCTCACCCGCGAGGTCGCCCGCGCCGGACGCCCCCTGGAACTGACCCGCACCGAGTACATGCTGCTGGAGATGTTCCTCACCCACCCCCGCCAGGTCCTCACCCGCGAGCAGATCCTGGAGACCGTCTGGGGATTCGACTTCGAACCCGCCTCCAACTCCCTGGACGTGTACGTGATGTACCTGCGGCGCAAGACCGAGGCGGGCGGGCTGCCGCGGCTGGTGCACACCGTCCGCGGCGTCGGGTACGTGCTGCGCCCGGCGGCGTCCCCGTGAGCACCCGCGCGCCGGTCGCGCGGCGGCTCACCCGGCGGCTCACGCTGCGCGCCCGCATGGCGCTGCTCACCGCCGCGGCCGTCGCGCTCGCCGTCGCCGCCTGCGCCAGCGCCGGCTGGCTGCTGACCCGCAACCAGCTGTACCGCGAGCTGGACCGCCGCCTCGGCGCGGTGTCGGGCGGCCCGCCCGGCGCCCGGGACGGCTACCGCGACGGGCAGCCGCCCTTCCACGGCCCCCGCCTGCCGCGCCGCCCCGAGGCGATCCTGGCCGCCTGCCCGTCCGAGCCCACCGGCACCGGTGCCCAGAACCCGCCGCCAGGCCCCTACGAGATCATGCAGCTGGTCCGCGCCGACGGGCGGCGCTGCACCGTCCCCGGCGCCGGCGCGCTGAAGGTAACCGCCGAGGACGTGCAGGTCGCCCGCGGCGAACGCGACCACGCCTACCACGACGGCACCGGAGTCACCGCCTCCGGGACCGAGGACGACGTCCGGATCCTCACCCGCTCGTTCCGGCTGCCCGACGGCACCCCCGCCGCCGTGTCCTACGCCATCTCCCTCGACGAGGTCCAGGGCCCCCTGGACAACCTGGCGCTGCTGCTCACCGCCGTCACCGCCCTCGGCGTCCTGGTGTCCGCCGCCGCCGGCCTCATGATCGCCCGCGCGTCGCTGCGGCCCGTGGACGAGCTCACCGGCGCCGTCGAGCACATCGCCCGCACCGAGGACCTGGACACCCGCATCCCCGAGGAGGGCACCGACGAGATCGCCCGGCTCAGCCGCTCCTTCAACACCATGACCGCCGCCCTGGCCGCCTCCCGCGAACGCCAGCAGCAGCTCATCGCCGACGCCGGGCACGAGCTGCGCACCCCCCTCACCAGCCTGCGCACCAACATCGACCTGCTGCTGCGCGCCGAGGCCGCCGGCCGCGACCTGCCCGAGGAGACCCGCCGCAACCTGCTGGCCAGCGTCAGGGCGCAGATGCGGGAACTGTCCAGCCTCGTCGGCGACCTGCTGGAGCTCGCCCGGCCCGCCGACACCGCGCCCGTCCGCGAGACCGTCGCCCTGCACGAGGTCCTCGACCGCGCCGTCGAACGCGCCCGCCTGCGCGGCCCCGGCCTCACCATCACCTGCGACGCCCGGCCCTGGCACGTCCACGGCGACCCCGCCTCACTGGAACGCGCCATCGTCAACCTCCTGGACAACGCCGTGAAGTTCAGCCCGCCCGGCGGCACCGTCACCGTCGCCCTCGACGGCGGCGAGCTCACCGTCCGCGACCACGGACCCGGCATCCCCGCCGCCGACCTGCCGCACGTGTTCGAACGGTTCTGGCGCTCCCCGTCGGCCCGCAGCCTGCCCGGCTCCGGGCTCGGGCTGTCCATCGTCGCGCGCGTCGTCGCCGAATGCGGCGGAAGCGTCGCCCTGCGACCCGCCCCCGGCGGCGGCACCCTCGCCCGCGTCCACCTGCCCGGCGCCCCCGCCCCCGGCGACTGAACGCCCCTCCCGGCGGGGCCCGGCGGGTTTCTCATGCGGCGTTAAGACACGGCTCACCGCCCTCCCACACCGGCGCCCGAACCTCGGTTCCATGAGTCACCTCATCACCGAACCGGGCACGCCCGCCGCGCCGCCCCCGCCGCCGCACGACCACGGCGGACGGGGACGGCTCGTCGAGGTGGTCGTCCCCGTCCACAACGAGGAACGCGTCCTGTCCGCCAGCGTCGAACGCCTGCACGCCTACCTCGCCGACACCCTCCCCTACCCCTTCCGCATCACCGTCGCCGACAACGCCAGCACCGACGCCACCTGGCCGATCGCCCGCGACCTGGCCGCCCGCCACCCCCGCGTCCGCGCCGTCCGCCTCCGCGACAAGGGCCGCGGCCGGGCCCTGCGCCACGTGTGGGGGACCAGCGACGCCGACGTCGTCGCCTACATGGACGTCGACCTGTCCACCGACCTGGACGCGTTCCTGCCGCTGGTCGCCCCCCTCATCTCCGGGCACAGCGACCTGGCCATCGGCTCCCGCCTGACCCGCGGCTCCGCCGTCGTGCGCGGCCCCCGCCGCGAGATCATCTCCCGCTGCTACAACCTGCTGCTGCGCACCGCCCTGGCCGCCCGCTTCACCGACGCCCAGTGCGGCTTCAAGGCCGCCCGCACCGAGATCGTGCAGGCGCTGCTGCCCTCGGTCGAGGACGAGGAGTGGTTCTTCGACACCGAGCTGCTGCTGCTCGCCGAACGCAACGGGCTGCGCATCCACGAGGTCCCCGTCGACTGGGTCGACGACCCCGACAGCCGCGTCGACGTCCTGCGCACCGCCCGCGACGACCTGCGCGGCATGGCCCGCGTCGCCCGCCGCATGCTCACCGGCGCGTTCCGCGCCCCCGTCGGCGGACGCCCCGGCCCCGCCGCGGCCACGGGCCGGGCCGCCGAAGCGCTCCCCGCCGGCATGGCCCGCCAGCTGCCCGCCTTCGCCGTCATCGGCGTCCTCAGCACCCTCGCCCAGCTCATCCTGTTCGTCCTGCTGCGCCTCTTCCTCGGGCCGCTGTGGGCCAACGCGCTCTCCCTGGTGATCACCACCGTCGGCAACACCGCCGCCAACCGCCGCTTCACCTTCGGCGTCACCGGCAACCGCCGCGCGCTGCGCCAGCAACTCGAAGGCGGCGCCGCGTTCCTGCTCGGCCTGGCCCTCAGCACCGGCGGCCTGGCGCTGCTGCACACCGCCGCGCCCGGCGCCGGACGCGCCGTCGAGGTCGCCGCGCTCGTCACCGCCAACGCCCTGGCCACCCTCGTGCGGTTCCTGCTCATGCGCGCCTGGATCTTCCACCCGCGCCGCCTCGACCACCACCCCGCCCAAACCGCCGCAGGACCCGCCCCGGGGCCCGCCGCCGCACCCGCATCCGCCGCCGACCGCACCGGAGGGACCACGGCATGACCTCCACCCTCGCCCCGCCGCCCGACACCGGGCACGCCGCGCCCCGCGGCCGCGCCCGCCGGCTGCTCCTCGGCGCGGACGGCGACCCCCGCTGGGCGCGCCCCGCCCTGTGGGCCGTCCTGATCGCCGCCGCCGCCCTGTACGCGTGGGGGCTGTCGGCCGCCGGCGACGCCAACGCCTACTACTCCGCCGCCGTCAAGAGCGGCACCCAGAGCTGGAAGGCTTTCTTCTTCGGCTCCCTGGACGCCGGCTCCTACATCACCGTCGACAAACCGCCCATGGCGCTGTGGGCCATGGGCCTGTCCGCCCGCGTCCTCGGATTCGGGACCTGGAGCCTGCTGCTCCCGCAGGTCGCCGCCGGCGTCGCCGCCGTCGCCGTGCTGCACGCGACGGTCCGCCGCGCCTTCGGGCACGCCGCCGCGCTCACCGCCGCCGCCGTCCTGGCCCTCACCCCGATCACCGTCGCGATCAACCGCGACAACAACCCCGACACCCTCCTGATGCTGTTCCTGGTCGCCGCCGCCTGGGCCTGCCAGCGCGCCGTCGACACCGGCCGGCTGCGGCCCCTGCTGCTCTCGGCGTTCCTCGTCGGATGCGGCTTCAACACCAAGATGCTGCAGGCGTTCCTGGTCGTCCCCGCGCTGGCCCTGGCCTACCTGGTCGCCGCGCGGCCCGGCCTGGCGCGCCGCGTCGGGCACCTGCTCGCCGCCGGGGCCGTCCTGGCCGCGTCCTCCCTCTGGTGGACGCTGCTGGTCGACGCCATCCCCGCCCGCTCCCGCCCCTACATCGGCGGCAGCACCGACGGCACCGCCTGGGACCTGGTCGTCGGCTACAACGGCCTCGGCCGCATCCTCGGCCAGGGCGACGGCCCCGGCGGGCGCGGCGGCCCCGGAGGAGGCGGCGGCTTCGGCGGCCGGTCCGGCGCCGGGCGGCTGTTCAACGACATCCTCGGCGGCCAGATCTCCTGGCTCATCCCGTTCGCCGTCCTCGCCCTGGCCGCCGGCCTCGTCCTGCTGCGCCGCCGCCCCCGCACCGACACCGCCCGCGCGGCGCTGCTGCTGTGGGGCGGATGGCTCGCCGTCCACTACGTGGTGTTCAGCTTCGCCCAGGGCACCTTCCACCCCTACTACTCCACCGCCATGGCCCCCGCGATCGCCGCGCTCACCGGCGCCGGAGCCGTCCTGCTGACCGGCGCCCACCGCAGGTCGCGGGCCTGGGCGTGGGCGCTGCCCGCAGGCGTCGCCGTCACCGGCGCGTGGGCGTTCGTCCTGCTGGACCGCACCCCGTCCTGGAACCCGTGGCTGCGGTGGGCCGTCGCCGCCGCCACCGTCCTGGCGGTCGCCACCCTGATCGCGGGACAGATCTCCGGCCGTGCCGGGACGCGCGCCACCATCGCGGGCCTGGCCCTCGCCGTGACCGCGGGCCTGGCGGGCCCCGGCGCCTACGCCGTCTCGGCCGCCTCCACCACCTCCAACGGCACCAACCCCCTGGCCGGGCCCGCGTCCGGCGGCGGCTTCGGCCCGCCCGGCGCCTTCCCCGGCGGCCGCGGCACACCCCCCGCCATGTCCGGCGGCCAGGCCCCCGGCGGACAAGCGCCCACTGGCCAAACGCCCGGAGGGCAGGCGCCCGGAGGGCAGATGCCGCCGTGGCAGGCCGGCGGCCAGAACGGGCAGGCCCCGGACGGACGGGCCGCGGGCGGACGCGGGCAGCAGCGACCCGGCGGGGCCGGCGCGCGCGGCGGATTCGGCGGCGGGCCCGGCGGCGGCGTCGACACCCAGATGATCGCCTACCTGGAGAAGAACCAGGGCGGCGCCACCTGGCTGCTCGCCGTCTCCAGCGCCCAGGAGGCCTCCTCGATCATCCTGCGGACCGGTCGCCCCGTCATCGCCATGGGCGGCTTCACCGGCAGCGACCCCGCCATGACCGTCGCCAAGCTCCAGCAGTACGTCAAGGAGGGCAGGCTCCGCTACATCCTGCTCGGCGGCCGCATGGGCCCCGGCGGCGGCGACACCGCCGTCACCGCCTGGGTCCAGAAGAACGCGACCCCCGTCGACGCGAGCGCCTACGGCGGCCCCACCGGCACCGCCGCCGGAGGCTCCACCGGCGCCCGGCTGTACAAGCTCGGCTGAACAGGGAACACGCACATGACCACCACGATCCCGACCGCCCCGCCCGCGCCCCGCACCCCGCGTCGGTGGGGCGGTCTCCCGCGGCGGCTGCTGCGCGGCCCCGCCACCGACCCCGCCTGGGCCCGGCCCGCGCTGCTGGCCCTGCTCACCGCCACCGGCGTCGCCTACCTCTGGGGACTCGGCGCGTCCGGATGGGCCAACGCGTTCTACTCCGCCGCCGTCCAGGCCGGCGCCACCAGCTGGAAGGCGTTCTTCTTCGGCTCCTCCGACGCCGCCAACGCCATCACCGTCGACAAACCCCCCGCCGCGCTGTGGCCGATGGCCCTGGCCGCCCGCGTGTTCGGCGTCAACACCTGGAGCATCCTCGTCCCGCAGGCGCTCATGGGCGTGGCGACCGTCGCGGTCCTGCACGCGGCCGTCCGCCGCCGCTTCCCCGCCTGGGCGGCCCTGCTCGCCGGCGCCGCGCTCGCGCTGACGCCGGTGGCCGCGCTGATGTTCCGGTTCAACAACCCCGACGCCCTGCTCGTGCTGCTGCTGACCCTCGGCGCCTACGCCGCGCTGCGCGCCCAGGAGAGCGCGAGCACCCCCTGGCTGCTGCTCGCCGCCGCCTGCACCGGGACCGGGTTCCTGGCCAAGATGCTCCAGGCGTTCCTGGTCGTCCCGGTGTTCGCGCTGGTCTACCTGCTCGCCGCACCCACGCCCCGGCGGCGGCGGCTGTGGCAGCTGGCCGCCGCCGGGGGAGTGCTGCTGGCCTCGGCCGGGTGGTGGGTCGCGGCCGTCGCGCTGGTGCCCGCCTCCGCCCGCCCCTACATCGGCGGGTCGCAGCACGACTCCGTCCTGGAACTGGCCCTCGGCTACAACGGGCTCGGACGCCTCAACGGCGAGGAGACCGGCGGCCTCGGCAACCTCGACCAGGACGCCGGATGGGGCCGCATGTTCGGGCCCGTCATCGGCGGCCAGATCTCCTGGCTGCTGCCCGCCGCGCTCGTCCTGCTCGCCGCCGGGCTGTGGGCCACGCGGCGCGCGCCCCGCACCGACCCCGCCCGCGCCGCCCTGGCGCTGTGGGGCGGATGGCTCCTGCTCACCGCCGCGGTCTTCAGCTGGATGCAGGGCATCTTCCACGAGTACTACACCGTCGCGCTCGCACCCGCGATCGCCGCGCTCACCGGCATGGGGGCAGCGCTGCTGTGGGAACGCCGCCGGGCCCCCGGCGCCGCCGCGGTCCTGGCGGCGACCGTCGCCCTCACCGCCCTGTGGGCCTACGTGCTGCTCGGCCGGTCGCCGGACTGGCATCCCTGGCTCGCGCCCGCGGTAGCGGCCGCCGGGCTCCTGGCCGCCGCGGGACTGGCGGCCGTGCGGCTGCTGCGCGGCCCCGTCCTGGCCGGGGTCGCCGCCCTGGCGGTCCTGGCCTGCCTCGCCGGGCCCGCCGCCTACGCCGCCGAGACCGCCCGCACCCCGCACACCGGCGCCATCGTCACCGCCGGCCCCGCCACCTCCACCGGGTTCGGCCCCGGACGCGGCGGCCCTGGCCGGCGTCCCGGACGCGCCGGACCCGGCGGCTGGACCCGCGGTCCCGGCGGGCCCCCGCCCCAGGGCCCCGGCACCACCGGACGCATGCCCGGCGGTCCCGGAGGCGGCGGGGGACCAGGGGGCGCAGGACCGGGCGGGGGACCGGGCGGGCTCCTGAACGCCGGAACCCCCGACGCCGCCGTCACCTCCGCCCTCACCACCGGCTCCGCCTCCCACACCTGGGCCGCCGCCGCCGTCGGATCCAACACCGCCGCCGGCTACCAGCTCGCCACCGGCCGGCCCGTGATGGCCGTCGGCGGGTTCAACGGCACCGACCCCGCCCCCACCCTCGCCGAGTTCCAGCGCCTCGCCCGCCAAGGCGAGATCCACTACTTCGTCGGCGGAGACCGCGGCCAGGGAGGCGGCCGGGGACGCAGTGCCGGAAGCGGCAGCGACGCCGCCCAGCAGATCAGCGCATGGGTCGCCGCGCACTACACCCCCGCCACCGTCGGCGGCACCGTCCTGTACGACCTGACCCCCGCCGCGGGGTGACCGGGCGCCCCGCGGCGGGAAGGGAAGGAGGAGAACGGCACCAGCGAACAGGGAGTGACCCGATGGCCGACACGCTCGACGCCGCCGAAGTCGCCGACCGCCTGCGCGGCCTGCCCGCCTGGAGCCGGGACGGCGACCAGATCCGCAGGCAGGTCACCGCGCCCTCGTTCCCGGCCGGGATCGAGGTGGTCGCCGACGTCGCCCGCGCCGCCGAGGACGCCGACCACCACCCCGACATCGACATCCGCTGGCGCACCCTGACCTTCGCCCTGTCCACCCACAGCGCCGGCGGCCTCACCGGCAAGGACTTCGACCTCGCCGCGACGATCGACCGGATCGCCGCCCGGCACGGCGCCGGGTAGCGCCGCGATGGCCGTGCAGGTGGCGGTGTGCGGGCCGGGCGAGTGCACCGAACGCCAGTGGGACCTCGCCTACGAGACCGGCCGGATCCTCGCCGGGCGCGGCGCGGTGGTCGTGTGCGGCGGGCACGGCGGCGTGATGGCCGCCGCGGCCGCGGGTGCCCGCACCGCCGGCGGCATCGTGGTCGGGATCCTGCCCGCCGCCGACCGCGCCGCCGCCGGCCCCGACCTCACCGCCGCCGTCCCCACCGGCCTCGGCCAGGCCCGCAACAACGTCATCGTCAACGCCGCCGACGCCGTCATCGCCGTCGGCGGCTCCTGGGGGACCCTGTCGGAGATCGCCCTGGCCATGCGCGCGGGCCGCGTCCCCGTCGTGCAGCTCGGCGGCTGGCGCGTCCACGACGAGGACGGACGGCCCGTCGGCGGCATCGTGCATGCCGCCGACCCCGCCGCCGCCGTCCACGCCACCGGCCTGTGGCCCTGACCCCCGCGCCCCGCATCCGCACCCGGACCCGGGCCCGCGAAGCCGCGGCTTCGGCACGGCGAGGGGCGCCGGGCGCTCACGGACGCGAGTCGCGCAGCCGGGCGGCGATGCCGTCCAGCAGGTAGGCCAGGCCGTGGGCGAAGGTGGCGTCCCAGTCGTTGCCGCTGACATGGCCGTGCTCGGCCAGGACCGGGTACCGGTCGCTCCGCTGCTTCAGGTGGTCGTCGGCGGCCCGCCGGACGGCCGCCTCGTCGCGCCCCTGCCACGCGGCCTGCATCATCGACGACCCGATGACGTAATTGGCCACGCCGTAGGCGGCCGCGGTCAGTTCCGGCCCGGTCAGCCCCGCCCTGACGAGCGCCGCGTGCAGGAACTCGGTGCGCTCCAGCACGTTCGGGCCCATCAGCGGACGGCCCAGAAGGGCGGCCGCCCACGGGTGGCGCAGCATCGCCGCCCGCCACCCGCCGATCAGCGCGGTGACGTCCGCGCGCCAGTCCCCGGACGGGGCGCCCGGTAGCCGGGCCTCCCCGAACACCGTGTCCAGCGCCAGGTCGAGCACGTCGTCCTTGGTCCGCACATGCCAGTACAGCGTCGTGGAGCCGGTGCCCAGCCGGTCGGCCAGACGCCGCATCGTCAGCCGGCCGATGCCCTCCTCGTCCAGCAGGGACACCGCCTCGGCCACGATGCGCTCCCGGCTCAGCGGGGGCCCCTCGCGACGGGGCCTGGAGTCCCGGAACCAGATGCGTTCGGCGTCAGTCGATCCCATGCCGACCAGTCTAGTACGTTGTTCGAGTACTAGACCATTGATCCGGTACCGGGTCGACGTTCGGGAGGGACGGCCATGGGCCATATCGAGGTGAGCGAGGTGACCTACGCCCTGCCGGACGGGAGGCCCCTGCTCGACGGGGTCTCCTTCCGCGTCGGGGAGGGCGCGAAGGCGGCCCTCGTCGGCCCGAACGGAGCGGGCAAGAGCACCCTTCTGCGCCTCATCGCGGGAGAGATCCCGCCGTCCGCCGGCACCGTCGCCCACTCCGGCGGGCTCGGCGTGATGCGGCAGTTCATCCCCGGCGACCGCACCGTCACCGAACTGCTGCTGTCGGTGGCCCCGGGCCGGGTCCGCGCGGCCGCCGCGGCCCTGGCGGCGGCCGAAGAGGCGCTCGGACGGGACGAGGCCGGCCAGCTCGCCTACGCCGAGGCGATCAACGACTACACCGACGCGGGCGGATACGACATCGAGGTCGTGTGGGACGCCTGCACCACCGCGGCGCTCGGCCTGCCCTACGACCGGGTCCGCGACCGCGGGGCCGCCACCCTGTCGGGCGGGGAGCAGAAGCGGCTGATGCTGGAGGCGCTGCTGCGCGGCCCCGACCAGGTCCTGCTCCTGGACGAGCCGGACAACTACCTGGACGTCCCGGGCAAGGAGTGGCTGGAGGAACGACTGCGGGCCACCGCCAAGACGGTGCTGCTGGTCTCCCACGACCGGTGGCTGCTGGCCCGGGCGGCCGACCGCGTCATCACCGTCGAGGCCCGCACCGCCTGGGTGCACGGCGGCGGGTTCGCCGCCTACGCCGCCGCGCGCCGCGACCGGGCCGCCCGCCTCGACGAACGCCGCCGCCGCTGGGACGAGGAGCACGCCCGCCTGCGGCGCCTCGTGCACACGCTCCGGCAGAGATCGGCGAACAACGACGCCGTGGCCTCCTCCTACCAGGCGGCGCGCACCCGGCTGGCCCGCTTCGAGCAGGCCGGGCCGCCGCCGAGCGCGCCGCCCGAGCAGCGCGTCCGGATGCGGCTGCGCGGCGGCCGGACCGGCAAACGCGCCCTCGTCTGCGAGGGCCTCGAACTGACCGGGCTGATGCACCCGTTCGACCTGGAGGTCCGGTACGGGGAGCGGGTCGCGGTGCTCGGCTCCAACGGCTCCGGCAAGTCCCAGTTCCTGCGCCTGCTCGCCGGGCCGCCCGCACCGCAGGTGCCCCACCGCGGCCGGGCCCGGCTCGGCGCCCGCGTCGTCCCCGGCCTCTTCGTCCAGACCCACGCCCGCCCCGACCTGCACGGCCGCACCCCCGCCGAGATCATCATGACCGAGCACGCGTGCACCCTCAACGACGCCATGCGCGCCCTGGCCCGCTACGAACTCGCACCCGCCGGGCGCCGCCCGTTCCACACCCTGTCCGGCGGCCAGCAGGCCCGCCTGCAGATCCTGCTGCTGGAACTGTCGGGCTGCACGCTGCTGCTCCTGGACGAGCCCACAGACAACCTCGACCTGGCCGGCGCCCAAGCCCTGCAGGACGCCCTGGACGGCTACGCCGGCACCGTGCTGGCCGTCACCCACGACCGCTGGTTCGCCGCCGACTTCGACCGCTACCTGGTCTTCCACGCCGACGGCCGCGTCCGGGAGAGCCCCGAACCGGTCTGGCACGCGCCCTAGTGGGCGGAGAACCCGCCGTCGACGAAGATCGACTGGCCGGTGACGTAGGCCGACGACGGCGACGCCAGGAACACCGCCGCGCCGGCGAAGTCCTCGGCCAGGCCGTTGCGGCCGGCCAGCGTCCGCTCGGCGAGCGCCCGCACCTTCGCCGGGTCCGACGACAGGCGCGCGTTCAGCGGCGTCATCACGAAACCCGGCACCAGCGCGTTGGCGGTGACGCCGCGGCTCGACCACGCCTCGGCCTGCGAGCGGGCCAGCGCCACCAGCCCCGCCTTGGACACCCCGTAGGCGCCGCTGGTCACCGACGCCCGGAACGCCTGCTGCGAGGCGATGTGGATCAGCCGGCCGAAGCCGCGCTCGGCCATCCCCGGCCCGAACCGCTGCCCGAGCAGGAACGGCGCCTCCAGGTTCACCGCCATCGTGGTGTCCCACACGTCGGTGCCGAGCTCGTCCATCGGCGGCCGCAGGTTCACCCCCGCCGCGTTCACCAGGATGTCGGGCTCGCCGAACGCCGCCGCCGCGGCCTCGGCGGCCTCGGCCACCGCCTCGCGCGACCCCAGGTCGGCGCTCACCCGCGCGGCCCGGCAGCCGTGCCCCTCCAGCTCCCCGACGGTCGCCGCCAGCTCGGCCTCCCGCCGCGCCACGACCACCACCGAGGCCCCGGCCCGCGCGAGCGCCCCGGCGATCGCCCGGCCGATCCCCGAACTGCCGCCCGTCACCACCGCGACCCTGCCCTCCAACGAGAACAGCTCGGACAGGTACGGGACGGGAGACGGACGGTCGCTCATGACCGCAGAGTCTACGGGGCGTCCGGCGGGTCCTCCGGCGGGTCCCCGCCGCGGCGGCGGTCCCGCCACACCACGAAGACGATCACCGCGACCACCACGAACGTCGGCACGAAGAACGGCACCGCCGTGATGATCGGATGGGACGCCAGCACCCCCTGCGCCGTCATGCGCCCGCCTTCGCGCGCGACCCGTCCCGGGCGGCCCCGGCAGGCCCGGGACGGTCCGGGAGCCGCCGCGCGATCCGCGCCACGCCCCAGCCCAGCGACAGCACCAGCGCCAGCGTGCACAGCAGCACCACCGCCGAGCACGCCGCCCACAGCCAGCCCGGCACGTCGGTCTTCAGCTCCCGCTGCAGGATCGTCCGCTCGCCCCGCAGGTCCCGGGTGAAGCGCGGCGGGGCGGGCAGCTCCTTCGCGCCGATCGCCGGGTCCTCGGGCAGGTAGACCGGGACGCCCGCCAGCGTCCGCCCGTCATGGACGCGCACCAGCGTCTTCCACTCGCCGTGCAGCGGCATCGGCTCGCTCGTCCGGTAGACGCCCTCGCGCACCTTCACCAGGCGGTCGACGTGCAGGCCCTGCCCCTGCCAGCCCGTCACCGTCACCCAGGCCGGGCCGTCGACGGCGGTCGCGGGGGAGAACTCGACGCGCGCGTCGGCGGTGCGGTGCGCGGCGTCGCCGCGGACGCCGGTGAGGGTGACCGTCGCCGTGCGGCCCTGCGGGACCGAGACGACCAGGCCGTTGGCGACCGCCGCCGCCACCGCCAGGATCGCCGCCGCGAAGAGCCCGCGCGCCACCGCCGGGCGCGGTGTCCGCCCGTGCAGCCCCTCGGCCAGCAGCGCCCCGCACACGCCGCCCGCGACACCGCCCACCACGGCCATCGCCATGCCCTCGGCCACGATGTCCGGCGTCCACGGCAGCCGGAACGCCACCTGCCCGTAGGCGTACTCGGCGCCGAACCCGACCGTGCCGATCAGCACCCCCGACACCGCGCCCAGCGCCAGCGGCCGCCGCGCCAGCACCAGCGCCGCGACCTCCACGCACACCGCCTCGGCGAAGTACAGCGGCACCGCCGCCCACAGCTCCCCGATCACCCCGCCGACCAGGACCGACACCCCACCGCGCACCACCATGTAGAACACCACGGCGAACACCGCGCCGCCGCGCCCGGCCCACAGCCGCGCCGCGACCAGCGCGCAGCCCGCCGCCAGCGCGATCAGCAGCGGCTGGTGGACGAGCCGGAACTGCGGCACCCCGAAGTCGTACTCGGCCTGGAACACCGACAGCCCGATCAGCAGCCCGCCCGCGTGCATGCAGCGCCGCACGTACCTCAGCCACCCCGGCGGCTGCCCGGCGTCCCCGCAGGCCCGGCGGCCCTCCCGCTCCAGCACCATCATCGCCACCAGCGACAGCCCCGCCCCGCCGATCAGCATCAGGTGCGTCGGCCCCCACAGCGTCACGTCCTGCCCGAAGATGCGGTGCCACACGTCGTCGAGGGGGAACCCCAGCAGCGCGTAGAAGCCGGCGCCGGCCAGCAGCACGCCGCCCGCCGGGGCGTGCCAGTCCCGGGTGATCCGCACCGACGCGGGCCCGGGGTGCTCCCCCTTGGGCAGCACGACGGCCAGGACCCCGGCGGTGAAGATGCCGAACAGCCCGATCAGGATGGGGTAGTGGGCGATGTTGGCCAGCGGCCCCTCGTCCCGGCCGTGCGAGATGTGCAGCGAGATGTCCCAGTACATTCCGAGGAGCGCGACCAGCAGCGACACCATCGCGACCGGGATCGGCAGCGCCGCCCACCCCGGGGTGCCGCGGCCCGGGCCGCGCGTCGCCAGGCCCGCCGCCCGCGCCAGCACCGCGACGCGGCCGCTGCGGTGCCCCCAACCGAGCACCAGCAGCGCCGCCGTCAGCACGGCGGCGGCACCTGAGGCGATGAGGATCTGGTCGAGCGCCGCGCCGCCCGCCGGCTTGGCCGGCGCCTCGGCGAGCCGCGCCGCGACGCCCGCGCCGCTGATCGTCGCGCTCATGCCCGTCACGTGCTCCAACACCGCTGCTCCCTTGACGCACGAACCGGGACGTCCCTGTATCGACGGGGACGAACCCCTCCCCGGAGTATGCCACTTCCCAATGTGTCATTGTCTAGTGTCACAATTTGTGGTGTGCACCACCGGAACGGAAGGGGAGACATGCGGCGGCGGACACGAACGAGAACGATCGCGGCGCTGATCACCGCCACGACGGCGCTGACCGCGGCGGCCGCCTGCGGCGAGCCCGCGTCCAGGACCCCGCCGGGCGCGCAGTCCAGCGCCCCGCCCCCCGCGCGGGGAAGCGCACCGGCCGCGTCCGGGCCCTCCGCCGTCCGGATCGCCGTGACCGTGACCGGCGGGAAGGCGCACACCGCGCACCGCCGCGTGAAGGTCCCGCGCGGCGCCGCCGTCGAGATCACCGTCACCGGCGACACCGCCGACGAGTTCCACCTGCACGGCTACGACCGCGAGCTGGAGCTTCGGCCCGGGAAGGCGGCCACCCTGCGGTTCACCGCCGACACCCCGGGCGTGTTCGAGGCCGAGCTGCACCACTCCGGCGCCCGCGTGCTCGAACTCCAGGTCGGGTGACCCGTGCACGTGCTCGCCCACGGGCTCGGCGGCCGCACCGACCTGCCGCTGGACGCCGTCGCCGCCATCGCCGGCGGCGGCCTCGCCGTCGCGGCCTCCTTCCTCGCCCTCACCGCCGCGTGGAAACGGCCCCGGCTCCACCCGGACGCCGGGCGTCCGCTGCCCCCCGCCCTCGCCCGCGCGCTGGACGCGCCCGCCCTCACCACGGCGGGACGCGCCCTCGCGCTGGCCGCGGCCGCCCTGGTCGTCGCCGTCGCGTTCGGCGGACCCGGCTCCGACGCCCGCAACCTCGCGCCGTGGGCGCTGTTCGTGACGTTCTGGGTGGGACTGGTCCCCGCCAGCGTCCTGCTCGGGCCCGTGTGGCGGCGCGTCAACCCGCTGCGGACCCTGCACGCCGCGCTCTGCCGCGCCACCCGCACGCCGCCGTCGGGGCGGAGCGCCCTGCCCGCCCGGCTCGGCTACTGGCCCGCCGCCGCCTGGCTCACCGGGTTCGTCTGGCTGGAACTGGTCGCCCCGCACCGCTCCGACCCGCGCCTGGTCGGCGCCCTCATCCTCGCCTACGCCGCCTTCAACCTGGCCCCGGCCTGGTGGTTCGGCCGCGACTGGTTCACCCGCGGGGACGGCTTCGAGGCCTACTCCAGCCTCCTGGCCCGCCTGTGCCCGATCGGGCGGCGCGGCGACGGCGCCCTCGTCCTGCGCACCCCGCTCACCGGCCTGATGAAGGGCGACCCCGAACCCGGCCTCACCGCGACCGCCTGCGTCCTGATCGGCTCCACCGGATTCGACGGCATCACCCGCACCACCTACTGGCGCGACAACGTCGACCCCTCCAGCGTCCCCGCCGGCACCCTAGGCCTGGCCGCCGCCGTCGGCGCCGTCGCGCTGCTGTACGTCGCGGCGCTGCGGCTCAGCGCACGGCTGACCGGCCAGGACCCCGCCGCCCCGCACACCCGGTCCGGGCCCGCGCGGTTCGCCGCGACCCTGCTGCCGATCGCCCTCGGCTACACCCTCGCCCACTACTTCTCGTTCTTCGTCCTGGAGGGCCAGACCACGTTCATCCTCGCCAGCGACCCCTTCGGGACGGGACTGGACCTGCTCGGCTCCACCGGCAACCGTGTCGACTACGACCTCGCCGGACCCACCCTCATCGCGCAGGTCCAGGTCAACGCCATCGTCCTCGGCCACATCGCCGGCACCATCGCCGCGCACGACCTCGCCCTGCGCGGCCCCGGCCCGGCCGCGCGGGGGCAGCCGCCCATCGCGGCCGTCATGGTCGCGCTCACCTGCGCCGGCCTGTTCGCCCTGCTGAGCGGCTGACCGCTTGCGCCGCTCGACCTCCTTGGCCGCCACGCCCACCGCGATCAGGACCGGCACCGCGACCTTCGCCGCCGCCAGCAGCGTGCGCGCCCACGACGGCGCCGACACCTCCGGCAGATCGGGCCATGGGACGTCCGGCCACGGGACGTCCGGCCAGGGCGCCGACGGCAGATCCACGTCGGGAAGCGCCACCTTCGGCCACGGGACCAGCGCCAGCAGCAGCTTCACCAGGACGCCCAACCCCAGGAGCGGGAACAGCACCCTGCCCACCGCCGCCGCGATATGGCGGGAGGCGTACAGCTCCGGATGCGCCTGCGCGAACGCCTCCCGCCTCGCCGCCCGCGTCCCCGCCGGAGGCTCGAACGCCACCGGCTCCCTGACCGCCGCCGTCTCCCCGGAGGTCCTCTCTTCGGCCTCCTCTGCGTCCTCGCCCGCCTCGGGCACGCGCAGCACACAGCGGGCGGCCTGCCCGGTCACCAGGCCCATGGCGTCGAACGCGGCCACCACCTCCAGTTCCCCGAAGGGCAGTGTGACCTTCGGGAACCCCGTCGCCTCCGCCAGCCGCTCACCATCGGCGTACAGGCGCGCCGCGTGGTCCCAGCCCGCACGCTCGGTCTCGACCTCCAGCCTGCGGCCGCCGTGGACGAGCCTCCAGCGGCCGACGGGCGCGCCGCTCAGCGATATACCCCCTGACATGCCGCCAGTCTCACCGGCGGCCACACCGGAGATCGACGCCCGAACGGCCACCGCCCGTAGACCAAAGTCGGCACAGGCCCCGACCGTCCGCGCACCGCTCGATCGGCGCGGGTGGTCAGTGCGCGAAACTCCACCGCATCGCGCCGTACGGCTCCACCGTCCCCACCGTGAACACCGTGTGGAAGGTGATCCGGTAGACGTGCCACGGCGGCGGCCCCGCGCTCTGCGCGCTGTAGGGCGCGGTGAACGCCTCACCCTCCACCTGCGCGGGCCATCCGCCGTCCCGGTACCCGGCCGCGACCGCCTCCAGGACCGGCGGGTCGGTGACGCGCTCCGCCTCGCCCTCCAGCACCACGTCCCCGACCGGGGTGCGGACCGACACCGTGCACGCCGGGTTCGCCGCCAGGTTGCGGGACTTGCGCGTACCGGGCCCGCTGACGACGTACAGGTCCCCGTCGTGCCACAGCGCGCCGACGCCCGCCGAGTGCGGGCGCCCGTCCGGGCGGACCGTGCCGAGGAACACCGGCGTCCCGGCCTTCGGCAGCGCCGCCCTCAGCGCGTCGCGCACGCCGTCCCACGCCAGCTCGCCGGCGCCGTAGATGTCGAGGTCGCGCGCCTCGACGGGATCGCGGTCGCTCATCGTCACCCCTCCTTCGTGAACCGCCCTGCGGAAGCATCCGCAGGGGTGGACGGCGTGGCGGCGGGGAACTCATCGGTGCCCGGTTCCTAGAGTTGCGTCCATGGCTCCTTCGATCGCCACCGCGAACCGCGTCGACCGCTCCGAACTGCTGGAGTTCCTGCGTCCCCGCCACCACGCTCTGCTGTCCACCGCCCGCGCCGACGGCCGGCCCCAGATGTCGCCGGTGACCTGCGGCGTCGACGGCCAGGGCCGCATCGTCATCTCCACCTACCCCGAGCGGGTCAAGGCACGCAACGCCCGCCGCGACCCGCGGGTGTCGGTGTGCGTGCTGTCCGACGACTTCAACGGCCCCTACGTGCAGGTCGACGGCACCGCCGAGGTCATCGACATGCCCGAGGCCGCCGACGCGCTCGTCGACTACTACCGCTGCATCGCCGGGGAGCACCCCGACTGGGACGAGTACCGGGAGGCGATGCGCCGCCAGGACAAGTCCCTGATCCGCGTCACCGTCGAGCGGTGGGGGCCGATCGCGACCGGCGGGTTCCCCGCCCGCCTGGCCCCCGACAACTAGCGGCGGGCC
Organism: Actinomadura sp. NPDC023710; assembly: GCF_040639875.1. NCBI lineage: Bacteria > Bacillati > Actinomycetota > Actinomycetes > Streptosporangiales > Thermomonosporaceae > Actinomadura > Actinomadura sp. NPDC023710. The sequence continues at coordinate 136,385 of NZ_JBFAGB010000021.1, read as the reverse complement.
GCGGCCGGCTCGGGCAGGCCGCGGCGCAGGAACTCCGCCGTGACAGAGGCCGGCGACTCCAGCAGCTCGGCGGGAGTGCCGGCGAACACGACCTCGCCGCCGTGCCGGCCCCCGCCGGGTCCGAGGTCGACCACCCAGTCGGCGTGCTTGACGACCTGCGGGTCGTGCTCGACGACGATGACGGTCCCGCCGTCGTCCACCAGCCGGTCCAGCAGCGCCAGCAGCGAGCCGACGTCGGACATGTGCAGGCCCGTCGTGGGCTCGTCCAGCACGTAGACCGTGCCGGCGCGGTGCAGCCGGGTCGCCAGCTTGATGCGCTGGCGCTCACCGCCCGACAGCGAGCCCAGCGGCCGCCCGAGCGTCATGTAGCCGAGCCCCACGTCGTTGAGGGCGCGCAACCGCGCGGCGATCGCGCGTCCGGCCGGGTCGGCGTCCTCGCAGGCGGTACCGGTCGAGCCGGCGGGCTCGGCGAAGAAGGCCAGGGCCTCCTCGGCGGTCATCGCCAGGACGTCCACGATCGTGCGGCCGCGCAGGGTGTGCGCGAGGACCTCCGGACGGTAGCGGCCGCCCCGGCACGCCTCGCACGTGGTGGTGACCGGGTCCATGAACGCCAGGTCGGTGACGATGACGCCGTTGCCGTCGCATCCGGGGCACGCGCCCTTGGAGTTGTGGCTGAACAGCGCGGCGCCGGCGCCGCTCACCCGCGCGAACAGCCGGCGCAGCGGGTCCATCACGCCGACGAAGGTGGCGGGGCTGGAGCGGCGCGACGCCGCGATCGCCGACTGGTCCACCACGACCGCGCCGGGGTTCCGGGCGGCGAACTCCTCCATGACCAGGGTGCTCTTGCCCGACCCGGCCACACCGGTGACCGCCGTGAGCACGCCCGTGGGGAACCGCACCGTCACGTCCTTGAGGTTGTGGGTGCGTGCGCCGGTCACCGACAGCCATCCGCCCGGCTCCCGGAACGCGGCCTTGACCGGCGCCGTGCGGCCCAGCGCCCGCCCGGTCGGCGTCGCGGCCGCGCGCAGCCCCGCGACCGTCCCGGTGAACACGACCTCGCCGCCGCGCACGCCCGCGCCGGGCCCCATGTCGACCACGTGGTCGGCGACGGCGATCACGGCCGGGTCGTGCTCGACCACCAGCACGGTGTTGCCCTTGTCGCGCAGCCGCAGCAGCAGGCCGTTCAGCCGGTCGACGTCGCGGGGGTGCAGGCCCGCGCTGGGCTCGTCGAAGATGTAGGTCATCCCGGTCAGGCTGGACCCCAGGTGCCGGACGACCTTGAGCCGCTGCGCCTCCCCGCCCGACAGCGTCCGGGTCGGCCGGTCCAGGGACAGGTAGGACAGGCCGATGTCCGCCACCCGCCGCAGCCGCGCGACGGCCTCCCCGGCGACCCGCTCGGCGACCGGGTCGGTGATCTCAGCGAGCGCGGCGACCAGGTCGCCGATCTCCATCCGGGACATCTCAGCGATGCCGCGCCCGCCGATGCGCGAGGCCAGCGCCGCCTCGTTGAGCCGCGCGCCTGCGCAGGCCGGGCAGGTGTCCTCGCGCACCACGCGGCGGGCCGCGTCACGCACCTTGGGCGGCAGGGACGCCAGGTCCCGCCTGAGGTAGAGGCGGTGGAACCGCTCGATCATGCCCTCGTAGGCGTTGTGGCCCATCGACCCGGTCCGGTTGCGGCGCTGCACCCGGAACCCCTTGCCGTGCAGGAGCAGGTCCCACTCCTCGGAGGTGAAGTCCCGCAGCGGCTTGTCCGGGTCGAACAGGCCCGACTCGGCGTACAGCTGCCACACGAACGTCCCCACGCCGAACGGCGGGAAGTCGACCGCGCCCTCGTTCAGCGACCGCCCGGTGTCCAGGAACCGGTCAAGGTCCACGCGCGCGACGTGCCCGAGGCCGTCGCATTCGGGGCACATGCCGCGCGGGTCGTTGAAGGAGTAGGCGGCGGCCTCCCCGGCGCTGGGCGTGCCGTGCCGGGAGAACATGAGCCGCAGGACGGGGGAGATGTCGGTGATGGTGCCGACCGTGGAGCGGGCGTTGCCGCCGATCGGCCGCTGGTCGACCACGACCGCGGGCGCGAGGCGGTCGATGACGTCGGCGTCGGGCCGCTCGTGGCGGGGCATCCGGTCGCGGGCGAACCAGCTGAGCGTCTCGTTCAGCTGCCGCTGCGACTCCGCCGCGACCGTCCCGAACACGATCGACGACTTGCCCGACCCCGACACCCCGGTGAACACCACGAGCCGGTTCTTGGGGATGCGCAGCGAGACGTCCTTGAGGTTGTTGTTCCTGGCGCCGGTGATGACGATGTGGTCCCCGTTCATGGCCGCAACGCTAGGCGGCAAAGAGGCCAGATTCTGGCCGCATTGGCCGCATACTGGGAGCATGTCGTCCGAACGCCTGCTGCGGCTGCTGTCGCTGCTGCAAACCCGCCGGGAGTGGAGCGGGCCGGAACTGTGCGCGCGCCTGGCCGTCAGCCCCCGGACCGTCCGCCGCGACATCGAGCGGCTGCGCGGCCTCGGCTACCCGGTGCACGCCACGCTCGGCGCGGCTGGCGGCTACGTCCTGGAGGCCGGGGCCGCGATGCCGCCGCTGCTGCTGGACGACGAGGAGGCCGTCGCGATCGCCGTCGGGCTGCGCGCCGCCACCGGGGGAGCGGTCGAGGGCATCGCCGAGGCGTCCGTGCGCGCGCTGGCCAAACTCGAACAGGTCCTGCCCGCGCGGCTGCGGCGCCGCGTCACCGCCCTGCACGCCGCGACCACCACCCTGGGCTCCCCGCCGGCCGGGCCGGTCGCCGCCCCCGAGACCCTGACGGTGCTGGCCGCGGCGTGCCGCGACCACGAGCGCGTCCGCTTCGCCTACCGCGACGCCGGCGACGAGGAGACCCGGCGCCTGGTCGAGCCGCACGGCCTGGTGTCGGCGGGGCGGCGCTGGTACCTGGTCGCGTTCGACGCCGTCCGCGACGACTGGCGGATCTTCCGCGTCGACCGCGTGTCGGGCCCGCTCCCGACCGGCGTGCGGTGCCCGCCGCGCGAGCTGCCCGCCGCCGACACGGCCGAGTTCGTCACCCGCTTCATGGCGGGATCGCGGCCGGCGACGCGGGCGGTGCTGCTCGTGCACGCGTCCGCGCGGGAACTGGCCGACCGGTTCCGCGTGACCGAGGTCGAGGTCGAGCCGATCGACGACCGCAGCTGCGTGCTGCGCACCTCCGCCGACTCCCTGGAGTGGACGGCGCTGCGCATCGCCTACCTCGACATCGACTTCGAGATCCGCGAGCCGGCCGAGCTGCGCGACCGCGTGGCGGCCATGGCGGACCGCCTGGCCCGCGCCGCCCGGTGACCCCCGGGCGCCGGCCGCCCGGCCGGGGCCCGGTCAGGTCTCGTCGGCCGGCAGTGCCGCCGCGGCGCGGTGGATCTTCTCCAGGGCGCTCATCAGGTGCGCGCGCTCGGCGGCGGTGAGACCGGCGGTGACGGTCTCCTCCAGCGCGCGGCGCTCGGCCTCGACCGGTTCGCGCAGGGCGCGCCCGGCGTCGGTGAGCCACAGCCGGACCAGGCGGTTGTCCCGCTCGTCCCGCCGGCGGACGAGCAGGCCCGCGGCCGACATCCGGGTGGCGGCCTTGACGACGGTCGGGGTGGTGACGTGCAGCGCCGCGGCGATCTCGCCGGGCGTGCGGCCGTCGCGCTCCCACAGCGCGCGCAGCAGGAAGTCCTGCCCGTAGTGCAGGCCGTGCCGCCGCATCCCGTTCTCCGCCGCGGCTCGCAGCGCCTTGGACGTCCGGCTGTGCAGGTCCAGGAAGTCGGGCATCGCGGGGTCCCTCGCAGCAGATCGATTGACGGCTAATCATTTACCGGCTAACGTTCAGCCGCGAACATCGATAGACGGCAAACGATTATGGAGGGCTCATGCTACTGGTCACCGGCGCCACCGGGAACATCGGAGGCGACCTCGCCCGCGAGCTGGCCGGCCGCGGCGCGCGGTTCCGCTTGCTCGTCCGCGACCCCGCGCGGGCCGCCGGCCTGCCCGCCGCCGAGCGGGTCGTCGCCGACCTCGGCGACGCCGCCACGCTGCCGCCCGCGTTCGCCGGCGCGGACCGGCTGTTCCTGCTCCCGACCGGCATCGGCCTGGAGCACACCGCGAACGCCGTCGCCGCCGCCCGCGACGCCGGGGTCCGGCACATCGTGCACCTGTCGTCCCTGACCGTGGTCGGCGACCCGGTGCCCGCCATGGGCCGCTGGCACCACGAGCGGGAGGAGGTCGTCCGCGCGTCCGGCATCCCCTTCACGATCCTGCGGGCCGGCGCCTTCATGGCCAACGCGCTGGAGTGGGCGGCGACCGTCCGGGGCGGCGGGTACGTCCTGGACCCGACCGGCCCGGGGCGGTTCGCGCCGGTCGACACCGCCGACCTCGCGGCCGTCGCCGCCGCCGTCCTCACCGAGGACGGCCACCAGGGCCGGACCTACGCCCTCACCGGCGGCGAGCTGCTCACGGTCGCCGAGCAGGTCGAGATGATCGCCGCGGCCGCCGGGCGCGGGATCGAGGCCCGCCCGGCGCGGACCCCGGAGGAGGCCGTGCGGGCCCGCTTCCCCGGTGGCGCGCCCCCCGCGCTCGCCGACGGCCTCGTCGACTGGTACGCGCGCATGCGCGCCGGCGACGCCGCCATCCGCACCGACACCGTGGAGCGGCTGCTCGGCCGCCCGCCCCGTACCTTCGCCGCCTGGTGCGAGCGCAATGCCGACGCGTTCTCCGGTACCTGACAGAAGATGTCAGCTTCCCCTGGGAACCTGGGGGCACACCGATCACGAAGGAGCCGATAGATGCCCGGAATCGCCGAGTTCGTCGCCGTCACCCTCGACTGCCCGGAACCCCCCGTGCTCGCCGCGTTCTACGCGGCGGTGACCGGAGGCGAGGTCACCTACGACACGCCCGAGGCCTCCGCCGTCAAGCTGTCCAACGGCCTGGACGTCTACTTCCAGGGCGTCGCCGGGCACCGGCCGCCCACCTGGCCCGAGGGGGAGCGCCCCCAGCAGTTCCACCTCGACTTCTACGTCGACGACCTGGACAAGGCCGAGGAGACCGTCACCGGCCTCGGCGGCGCCAGGCCCGACTTCCAGCCCGGCGGCGACCGCTGGCGCGTCCTGACCGACCCGGCCGGGCACCCCTTCTGCGTCTGCCTCCGCCAGAACTAGCCGGGCGCCGCACTAGCCGAGCACCCGCACCGGCACGCCGCCGCGCGGGCGCATCGCGGTCACGCTCGTCGGCGTGGCGGCGGGGGAGACCAGGGACAGCCGCGTGCGGCGCAGCAGGCACGCCAGCATCGTCTTGATCTCCACCGTCGCCAGCGTCGAGCCGATGCAGCGGTGCGGGCCGCCGCCGAACGGCAGGTACGTCGCGGGCGTGGTGGGACGGTACAGCGCCGAGGACCGGTCCCACCGCTCGGGCCGGAACCGCCCCGCCTGCGGCCACACCTCCGGCATCCGGTGGGTGACGAACGGCGAGTAGAACACCATCGCCCCCGCCGGGACCCGGTACCCGCCGTAGGAGAAGTCCTCGACGGGGACGCGGGCGCTGAGCACGGCCGGCGGGAACAGCCGCAGCGTCTCGTTCACCACCCCGTCCAGGTACTCCAGCGCGGGCAGGTCGGCGGCCTCGACCGGCCGGTCGCCGACCACCTCGGCCACCTCCCGCCGCGCCCGCTCCTCGGCCTCCGGATGGGCCAGCAGCGCGTGCACCGCCCACGCCATCGCGGCGCTGGTGGTGTCGTAGCCGGCCGAGATGAGGCTGATGACCTGGTCCTGGAGCTCCTGGCGGGTCAGGCCCGCGCCGTCCTCGTCGCGCGAGGCCAGCAGCATGCCCAGCACGTCGTCGTACTCGCCGCCCTCGCGCAGCCGCCGTTCGATCTCCTCGTCCACCCGCCGGGTGACGAGCGCGCGCGACTCCGCGACGCGCCGCATGTAGGGGTTGGGCACCGACCGCAGCACCATCTGCAGCACGAAGTTGCGGTCGACGGCCGCGAGCGCGACCTGCAGGCGCCGCCCGATCACCTCGCTGTCGGCGGCGAGCCGGTCGCCGAACAGCACCTCCACCGTGCTGCGGCGGATCACCCCGCGCAGCTCGGCGTAGGCGTCCAGCGTCCGGCCGGGGCGCCAGGACTCCAGCGCCGCGTCGGTGTTGGCCGCCATCCGCGCCACGTACCCGGCGACGCGCCGGTGATGGAAGGCCGGCTGGACGAGCCGGCGCCGCCGCCGGTGGTCGGCGCCGTCGCTGACGATCAGCGCGGTCTCCCCGTTCACCGGCACCAGCAGGTCGAACGCCTCCCGCCAGCGGAACAGGCCCGAGTTGGCGAACACGAACGCGTTGGCGTCGGGGCCGAACAGGTGCACGAACGGCATCCGGCGCGTCCCGACGACCGCGACCGGGCCCGCCTCGGCGTGCAGGCGCAGCAGGCTCGCGCACGGGTTCCGCGTGAACCCGATCCCGTGCCGGACCGTCAGCGACGGCGAGGGGCCCCGCACCTTCCCGCCCGCCGTTCGGGCCTTGCGGGGACGGGGCGCGCGTACCGGGGTGTCGGGGGCCACGCGCCCCACTATCGCACGCCCCCCACCGTGGCCGCGCCGATCCGCGACGGCGGAGGGCGCGTGTTCGCGGCCGTCGCGCTGCAGGGCCCCTCGGTGCGGTTCGGCGACGACCGGATGCCCGCCCTGGCCGAGGCCGTGCCGGCCGCCGCGAGCCGCCTCACCGACCCGCACCGCCACCTCTCCCAGCCGCCCCCGCCCCGTCCCAGCCTTCGCCCGCCCTAACCCGTTGCGCCGGGGGCGGCGGCCAGTTCGTCCAGCAGCGCCGCCACCGCGGGCGGCCGCGGACCCGCCGCGACGACCGCACTGATGCGGCGGCTGCCGACGTCGCGCACGTCGGGGAACGCCACGCCAGGCTCGGTGTGCAGGCCGAGCGCCAGCCCCGGCAGCGTCGTCACGGCCAGGCCCCGCGCGACCAGGCGCTGGATCGCGACATGGTCCTCGGTGGCGAACGCGATGTCGGGGACGAACCCGGCGCGCGCGCACGCCCACCGCAGATGGTCGCGGCACCGCGCGCAGCCCGACGCCCACGTCTCCCCGGCCAGGTCCTCCAGCCGCGGCGGCTCCGCCGACGCCAGCGGATGCGCCGCCGGAACCAGCAGCCGCAACGGGTCCTCGCACAGCACGACCTCCCGGAACCGCGCGTCGGTCTCGGGCGGCATGGACACGTGCCGGAACACCACCGCGACGTCGGCCTCCCCGGCCCGCAGCAGCGCCAGCGCCTCGGGCGGCTCGGCGTCCACCAGCGTCACCGACACCCCCGGCGCGCGGGCCCGCAGCCGGGCCAGGGCGTCGGGCATCAGCCCGCCCGCCGCCGTGGGGAACACCGCGGCCCGCACCCGGCCGGCGCGCAGCCCGGCGATCGCGGCGATCCGCTCCTCGGCGTCGCCCATGCGGGCCAGCACGTCCTCGACGTGCTCGACCAGGACCCGGCCCGCCTCGGTCAGCCGCACGCCCCGGCCGTGCCGGACCACCAGAGGGGTGCCGACCTCGGCCTCCAGGCGGGCGATGTGATGCGACACCGCGGGCTGGGTGTAGGCCAGGGAGCGGGCGGCGGCGGTCATCGACCCGAGCCGCGCCACCTCGCGCAGGATCCGGCCCCGGTGCAGGTCCAGCATCGCCGCAAGGTATCAACGCTGCTGATGGGACGCCAAGAAATCAGTACTTTGTGCTATGGCGCGCCGGTGCTCCACGATCGGGGGCATGACCCTTTCCCTGCCAGAGGCGCAGCGCGAGTTCGGCGCCGGCGTCGCCTTCCTCAACACCGCCACCTACGGGCTGCCGCCGCGCGCCGCGCACGAGGCGATGCTCGCCGCCGAGCACGACCGGGCCGCCGGGCTGCTGGAACGCGGCGACCTGGACGCGGCGGTCACCCGGTCCCGGGAGGCGTTCGCGCGGCTGCTCGGCGTCCCGGCGGATCGGGTCGCGTGCGGCCCGCAGGTGTCCTACTTCACCGGGCTGGTCGCGGCATCACTGCCCGCCGGCGCCGAGGTGGTCGTCGCCGACGGCGACTTCACCTCGCTGCTGTTCCCGTTCGCCGCCCGCCCGGACCTGAGCGTCCGGTCGGTGCCGCTGGAGCGGATCGCCGAGCGCATCGGCGCGGGCACCGGGCTGGTCGCGGTGTCGGCGGTGCAGTCCGCCGACGGCCGCATCGCCCCCATGGAGGAGATCATCGAAGCGGCCCGCGCGCACGGGGCCCGCGTCCTGCTGGACGCCACCCAGGCCGCCGGATGGCTGCCGCTGCCCGCCGACCGCGTCGACTGGCTGGTCGCCGGCGGCTACAAATGGCTGCTCGGCCCGCGCGGGACCTGCTTCCTGACCGGCACCCGCGAGGCCCTGGACACCCTGCCCGCCATCGGCGCCGGCTGGTACGCCGGCGCCGACATCTGGGACTCCATCTACGGGCTGCCGCTGCGACTGGCCGACGGCGCCCGCCGCCTGGACCTGTCCCCGGCGTGGCAGTGCTGGGTCGCGCAGGCCCCCGCACTGGACCTGCTGGAACAGGTCGGGATCCCCGCGATCCACGACCACGACGTCGCGCTGGCGCGCCGGTTCGCCGCCGGGCTCGGCCTCCCCCAGGGCGACTCGGCCATCGTGTCGGTGCCCGTCCCGGACGGCGCCGCCGACCTGCTGCGCCGCAACGGCGTCGTCGCCACCGTGCGCGCCGGGCGGCTGCGCTGCGCGTTCCACCTCAGCACCACCGAGGCCGACGTCGACAAGGCCGTCGGGCTGCTCGCCCCGCTCGTCCCCGCCGCCGGGTGAAGTTCTTACAAGGTTCGAACAAGGTATCTTGACCGGCCCGTCCGGGCGGTCCCGGCCGCACCGCGCGCCCTACGTTCGTGCGCATGAACGTACTGCTCACCGGGTCGGCCGGGTTCATCGGCTCGCACATCGCCGAGGCACTGACCTCCGCCGGCCACCGCGTACGCGGGCTCGACACGCGCCCCGACGGGCTCGGCGACCCGCCCGCCGACGTCCGCGACGCCGCCGCGGTCGCGCGCCGGCTGGAGGGCGTCGACGCCGTCTGCCACCAGGCCGCCAAGGTCGGCCTCGGCGTGGACGTGTCCGACCTGCCCGACTACACCTCCGTCAACGTGCAGGGCACCGCCGTGCTGCTGGCCGAGATGGCGCGCGCCGGCGTCGGCGTCCTGGTACTGGCCTCCTCGATGGTCGTCTACGGCGAGGGCGCCTACACCTGCGCCGTCCACGGCCTCGTCCGCCCCGGGCCCCGGCCGGAGGACGCGCTGCGCGCCGGGCGGTTCGAGCCGCCGTGCCCGGCGTGCGGGGAGCCGCTCGCCCCCGGCGCCGTCGGCGAGGAGACCCCGCCCGGCCCCCGCAACGCCTACGCCGACACCAAGCTCGCCCAGGAGCACCTGGCCGCGTCCTGGGCGCGCGCGGCCGGCGGGACCGTCGCCGCGCTGCGCTACCACAACGTCTACGGACCGCGGATGCCGCGCGACACCCCCTACGCCGGCGTCGCGGCGATCTTCCGGTCCCGGTTGATGGACGGGCGGGCGCCGCTGGTGTTCGAGGACGGCGCGCAGCGCCGCGACTTCGTCCACGTCCGCGACGTCGCCCGCGCCGGCGTGCTGGCGCTGGAGCGGGCCGCGGACGGGCCGCCCGAGCCCGGCGGCCTGCGCGCCTACAACATCGCCAGCGGCGATCCCCGCACCATCGGCGAGATGGCCGGCGCCCTCGCCGACGCGTTCGGCGGCCCCCGGCCCCGCGTCACCGGGGACTACCGGCTCGGGGACGTCCGCCACATCGTCGCCCGGCCCGACCGCGCCCGGCGCGAGCTCGGTTTCCGCCCGGCGGTGCCGTTCGCCGAGGGCATGGCCGAGTTCGCCCGGCCGCACGTCACCAGTTCGTAAGGGTCGCCGCCCTGTCACCGAAAGTAGCGTCTGAGCTGTGATCGATGTGGTTCTCCCGTGCCTGAACGAGGCCGAGGCGTTGCCCTGGGTGCTGGACCGGATGCCCGAGGGGTTCCGGGCCCTGGTGGTCGACAACGCCTCCACCGACGGCTCCGCGCGCGTGGCCGCCGAGCACGGCGCCCGCGTCGTCGCGGCGCCGCAGCGCGGCTTCGGCGCCGCCTGCCATGCCGGGCTGCAGGCCGCCCGGACCGAGGTGGTGTGCGTGATGGACGCCGACGCCTCGCTGGACCCCGCCGACCTGCCCCGCCTGGTCGCCGCCCTCGGCGACCTGGAATCCGGCGGCCGGAGCCTGTCGCCGCCGAGCCCGTCGCCGCCGGGTCTGGTGCTGGGGCGGCGGCGGCCGACCGGGCCGGGCGCGTGGCCGCCGCACGCCCGGCTGGGCAACGCCGTGCTGGCCCGGTCGCTGAACCGGCGCGCCGGGACCCGGCTGCGCGACCTCGGGCCGATGCGCGCCGCCCGCCGCGACGCCCTGCTCGGCCTCGGCCTGCGGGACCGCCGGTTCGGCTACCCCCTGGAAATGGTGCTGCACGCCGCCCGCGGCGGGTGGCGGATCGGAGAGATCGACGTGCCCTACCGGCCGCGCACCGGCGCCTCGAAGGTGACCGGGACCCTCGGCGGGACGGTCCGCGCCGTCCGCGACATGCGCCGCGTCCTGGCGGAGGTCGCCCGATGACCGGCGCACCCACGCCCGGTGACGCCGACCTCCTCGTCATCGCCAAGCAGCCCGTCCCCGGGCGGGTCAAGACCCGCCTGACGCCCGCCTACACCCCCGCCGAGGCCGCCGTGCTCGCCGAGGCGTCCCTGCGCGACACCCTCGCCGCCGTCGCCGCCGCACCGGCCCGCCGGCGGATCCTCGCGCTCGCCGGCGACCCCGGGCCGTGGCTGCCGGACGGCTTCACCGTCATCGCCCAGCGCGGCGGCGGCCTGGACGAACGCCTCGCCCACGCCTTCGCCGACGCCTACACGGGCCGCCCGCTGGTCCTGATCGGCATGGACACCCCCCAGGTCACCCCCGCGCTCCTCGACCGCGCCCGGCGTGCGCTCGGCCGCCGCGACGCGGTGTTCGGACCCGCCCGCGACGGCGGGTTCTGGCTGCTCGGGCTGCGCCGCCCCGCCGCGGCGCTGCTGCGCGGCGTCCCGATGTCGCGCCCCGACACCGGCGCGGTCCAGCTCGCGCGGCTGCGCGCCGCCGGCCTGCGGATCGCGACGCTGCCCGAACTCACCGACGTCGACACCCCCGCCGACGCCGCGGCCGTCGCCGCGGCCGCGCCGGGCGGCCTGTTCGCCGCCGCCGTAGGGGCCCTCGGTCACCGGACCGTCCCGGCATGATCGGCGAACTGTACGAGGAGGCGCTGCGGGGACGCGCCCCGGTGGAGATCGAGCACGCCGACGGGCGCCGCCGGCCGCTGCCGGTGCACGACTGGCTGGCCGTGCGGCCCGGCGACGGCGGGCTGCTGGACCGCTGCGCCGGCGCCACCCTGGACGTCGGCTCGGGACCGGGCCGGCTGACGGTGGCGCTGGCCCGCCGCGGCCTGCCGGTGCTCGGCATCGACCTGGCCCCCTCCGCGGTCGCGCTGACCGTCGCGGCGGGCGGTCCGGCCCTGTGCCGCGACGTGTTCGGCCGCGTGCCCGGCGCCGGGCGCTGGCGCACCGTGCTGCTCGCCGACGGCAACATCGGCATCGGCGGCGACCCCGCCGTACTGCTGCGCCGCGTCCTGGCGCTGCTGGCGCCCGGCGGGCAGGTGCTCGCGGAGGTCGGGCCGCCCGGCTCGTCCTCCCGGGTCGAGCCGCTGCGGCTGCGGCTGCGCTCGGACCGGTCGGTCGGCGAATGGTTCGCCTGGGCGCACGTGTCCGCCGACGCCGTCGCCGGGCTGGCCGCCAGGTGCGCCGCGACCGTCACCGAGTCCTGGGAGGACGCCGACCGGTGGTTCGTCACCCTGCGTTCCGGGGACGCGCGCCCATGAGACCCGCACTCGACCGGTACAGGCCGCCCGCGCCCACCGCCGTGCTGCGCGGGATCCCGGGACGGTTCACCAGCCGCCTGCACGACGAGCGGGTCGCCTCCTGGCTCGGCATCGCCCTGGGCGTCAGCGTCCTGGTCTCCTTCGGGACCGGACTGGTGAGCCACTTCATGCAACAGCCCGCCGGGTGGATGCTGTGGCCGTCGCGGCCGGTGAACCTGTACCGGGTCACCCAGGGCGTGCACGTCATCGGCGGGCTGGCGACCGTCCCGCTGCTGCTCGCCAAGCTGTGGACGGTCTACCCGCGGCTGTGGCAGTGGCCTCCGGTCCGCTCGCTCGTCCACGGCGCCCAGCGGCTGCTGGTGTTCGTCCTGGTCGGCGCGGCGCTGTTCCAGTTCGTCACCGGGGTGCTGAACGTCGCCTACTGGTACGCGTTCCGGTTCTACTTCACCACCGCGCACTACTGGACGGCCTACATCCTGGTCGGCGCGCTGGTCATCCACATCGCCGACCAGTGGGCCAAGGCGCGCCGCACCGTGATGACCCGCCCCCAGGACGGCGTCGGACGCCGCGGCTTCCTGCTCACCGTCGCCGGCGCGAGCGGCGTCGTCGCGCTCACCACGGTGGGGGAGGCGGTCACACCGCTGGCGCCGCTGGCGGTGCTGGCGCCCCGCCGCCCCGGCACCGGGCCGCAGGACGTCCCGGTCAACAAGTCGGCCGCCGCGACCGGCGTCACCGTCCAGGCCCAGGACCCCCGCTGGCGCCTCACCGTCACCGGCCGGGTCGCGCGGGAGGTCACCCTGTCCCTGGCCGACCTGCGCGCGCTGCCGCAGCACACCGCGCGGCTGCCCATCTCCTGCGTGGAGGGCTGGAGCGTGGAGGCGTCCTGGCGGGGCGTGCGGCTGCGCGACGTCCTGCGCCTGGCCGGTGTCGACGACGACGCGCAGGTGCGGGTCGAGTCGCTGGAACGCCAGGGCCTCTACCGGACCTCGCAGGTCGCCCCGCCGCACTGGCACGACCCGCTGACGCTGCTGGCCCTCGGCATGAACGGGGCGCCTCTCGCCCTCGACCACGGCTACCCCTGCCGCCTCATCGCCCCGAACCGGCCCGGAGTCATGCAGACCAAGTGGATCCAAGGGCTGGTGGTGTCGTGAACGCCGGGACCGCCTCGAAGGCGGCGGCGTACACGGCCGGCCTGGCGCTCATCGCCGTCGGGCTGCGCGGGATCGTGGACCAGGTCCCCCTCGCCCAGTGGGCGAAGTGGTTCGCCGGGGCGGCCGTCCTGCACGACGCCGTCCTGGTCCCGGCGGTGCTCGCCGCGGGGACGCTCACCGGCCTCGTGCCCGCCGGCCGGCGCATCGTGCGCGCCGCCCTGGTCATCGGCGCCTGCGTGACCGTGGTCGCCATCCCCGTCGTGCTGGGCTATGGGCGCCGCGCCGACGAGCCGTCGCGGCTTCCGCTGCCCTACGGCCGCAACCTGGGGATCGTGCTGGGCGTCATCGCCGCCGCGGCGGCCTGCGCCCTCGTGGTCCGCGCGGTCACCGCACGCCGCGGGGCCGGGCGCGCATCCGGGCGCGGTGGGGCGACGCGCGCCCCGCGCCACTCCCGGAAGGAGGCGCGGCGGTGACGCTCACCGAGGCGCACGGCCGGGAGAAGGCGGCCGGGAGGCCGGCGCGACGCGGATGGCCGGGGTGGGTCGCCGTCGCGGTGTGGGCGGCCGGGATCGCGGCGGCGTTCGCCGTGGGCTGGTACCTGCGGCGCGCCGGTCTGGCCACCGAGGACCCGCTGCCGCCGCTCCACGCGCGGGCGCGGGGGTGGCCGCCGACGTGGCGGCTCCTGCCCGCCGCCGCCGTGGCGGCCCTGGCCGTGGCGGCGCTGCCCGCGCTCGCGGCCCGGCTGCCGTGGCGGGCGCTGCCGCCGGTCGCGTGGGCGGCCGCCGCCGCGTGGACGGTGGCCCTGGCCGTCTCCGACGGATGGGACGCGCTCGCCCGGCCGCTGGACGCCCCGACCGAGTACCCGGCTGGCCTGGCGCAGGTGCGCCCCGATCCGCTGGCCTGGCTGCAGACCTTCACCGAGCGGCTCGGCGGCTACACCACGCACGTGCGGGGGCATCCGCCGCTGCCGATGCTGGTGCTGTGGGCGCTGGAGAAGGCCGGTCTGGGCGGCACCGGGTGGGCGGCGGCGTTCATCATCGCGGCCGGGACGTCGGCGGCGGCGGCGATCGCGGTGACGGTGCGGTGCCTGGCGGGGGAGCGGACGGCGCGGGCCGCGGTGCCGTTCCTGGCGCTGGCGCCGCTGGCGGTGTGGATCGCGACGGCGATGGACGCGTTCTTCCTGGCCGTCGCGGCCTGGGGCACGGCCCTGCTCGCGCTCGCCGCGCGCGGCGCGGGCGACCGGGCGCTCGTCCAGGCTGCGGCGGGCGGGCTGCTGCTCGGCTGCCTGCCGTATCTGAGCTACGGGCTGCTGCCTCTGCTCGCGGTGCCGCTCGCGGTCGTGATGCTGGGCCGTCCCCGGGCGCGGGTGCTCGCGGCCGCCGCCGCCGGGCTGGTGGTGATCCCGGCCGCGTTCACGCTGCTGGGGTTCTGGTGGCCCGACGGCGTCCGCGCCACCCTGGACACCTACCTGCTCAGCCGCGGATCCGCGCAGCGCTCCTACGCCTACTTCGTGTTCGCGAACCTGGCGGTGCTGGGCCTGCTGACGGGCCCGGCGGTGGCGCACGCGCTGCCGCGCACGCTGGCACAACTGGGCCGCGGCGCCCTGTGGCGGGATGTGCTGAGGCGGGAAGCGCCGGGGCGGGGGGCGCGGTCCCGTGCGGTCGAGCCTGCGGCGGCGGTGGCGGTGCTGGCGGGTGCGGCGCTGCTCGCCGTGCTGGTCCTGGACGCCTCCGGCGTCACGCGCGGCGAGGTCGAGCGGATCTGGGTCCCGTTCGCCGCCTGGCTGACGGCCGCCGCCGCCGTCGACCGCCCCCGGGTGCGGGCGTGGCTGGCGGCGCAGGCGGTGACCGCGCTGGCCGTGCAGGCGCTCGTGCTGTCCCCCTGGTAGACGCCGTGCGGTCATGTTTCGGCGAATGCCGAAACGACCCCGGGTTAGCGTCCGCGCATGAGCGACCCCGAAGTGAAGGCGCGGCTGGCGGCGCGGTTCCGGGAGGTCAACGGCGACCACCCGATGACCGCCGACGACGACGCCTACGTCACCGCCTGGTTCACCGACCTGGAGGCCCTGTGCCGCGCCACCGGCCGCGACGCCGACCAGGTGCGGCGGCTGATGCTGGCGGGCAGGCTGCCCCTGCCCGGCTACCTGCGCTCCGACGGCGTGGAGATGGTGCCGTCGGACCTGTTCGGCCTCGCCGAGCAGGCCGGAGGCCCCGACGCGCTGGAGGGCTGGTTCCTGGCTCACTGGGACGACCAGACCACCGCCAGGGAGGAGTGGGCCGCCTACCTGGACGGGCAGTACGTGTGCCTGCGCTCGGTGACGCCCCGCAACATCCAGTGCAAGGACGCCCTGGTCACCGCGATCGAGGCGGCGCCGACCGAGCCGGACGCCGGCACACCGGCGTGGACGCGGCGACTGCACGCCCTGGTCGACGAGCTCGACGCGCTGGAGCCGCCGTTCACCGCCTACGACCGCCTGCGGTTCGCGGGACCGGTGTCACGGGACCGGTGCGTCGACGCCGTGCGCGCCCGCCACCCCCGCGACGCCTGAGGCCCCATCCGCCGTAGCGCCCGGCTCGTCACCAGGGGACGGGGCCGTCGTCGTCGAAGAACCCGCCGGTGGGGCCGTCGCCGTCCAGGGTGGCGAGCCGGATCGCGACGGCGGCGCCCTGCGCGGCGGTGCGGGTGATGGTCCGGCCGCTCGCGCGGGTGAAGTCCACGGCGAAGTCGGTCGCGCACGCACCGGGCGCGGCGGCGTTGACCAGGATCCCCTCCTGCCGCAGCCGCTTGGCGTACTGGATCGTCAGCATGTTCAGCGCCGCCTTGGACGCCGGGTAGGCGGCCGAGCCCGGCACGTCCCAGAAGTAGTGGCCCGGGTCGGTCATGGCGGCCATCGAGGACGTGCCGCTGGAGATGTTGACGATCCGCGCCGCGGGCGCCCGGCGCAGCAGCGGCAGCATCGCGTTGGTCACCCGCATTACGCCGAACAGGTTGGTGTCGAACACGCGGCGCACGGCGTCCATGTCGGCCTCGTCCGGGAGGTGCAGCGCGCCGCCGGAGATGCCGGCGTTGTTGACCAGCACGTCCAGGCGGCCGGGGGACGCGGCGATCGCGCGGGCCGCCGCCTCGACCGCGGCCGGGTCGGAGACGTCGAGGGCGACGGCGCGGGCATCGTGCCCGGCCTCGCGCAGCGACGCGGCCGCCTTCTCGCCAAGGCCGGGGTCGCGGGCCCCGATCAGCACGGTCATGCCGCGTTCGGCGAGGCCTTCGGCGATGGCGCGGCCGATGCCCTTGTTGGCCCCGGTCACCAGGGCGGTCCTGGTGCCGTGAGAAGTGGTGCGGTGGGAATTGGTCTGGTGGGACGTGGTCTGGTGGGAAGTGGTGCGGTCAGGACTGGCGCTCATGTTCTGAAGCCCACCACCGGCGGGGGCGCGGGGGCCAACACCGATCGCGCCGCCATCAATACCCTGGAGGTATGGACGTGGTGGAGACGCGGGAGCTGGCCTACTTCCTGGCGGTGGCGCGGGAGCTGCACTTCGGCCGGGCGGCCGAGGGGCTCGGCATCGCGCAGCCGCCGCTGTCGCGGGCGATCGGCCGGCTGGAGCGGCGCCTGGGCGTGCGGCTGCTGGAGCGCACGAGCCGCCGGGTGACGCTCACTCCGGCGGGGGAGACCCTGCTGGCCGAGGGCGGCGCCGCGCTGGACGCCGTCGCCGCGGCGGTCCGCCGGACGCGGCGCGCCGGCGCCGCCGGGCCCCGGCTGGTCCTGGCGATGAAGCCAGGCGGGGACGGCGGCGGCCTCCTGCCGGAGATCCTGGCCGCCTACGAGCGCGAGCCGGAGGCGCTGCCGGTGGAGATGCTGTTCGGGTACGGGGCGGCGGACGCGTTGCGCGACGGCCGCGCCGACGCCGCGCTCCTGTACGCGCCGCGCCAGGACGTCACCGGCCTGGCCACCGAGGAGCTGATGGAGGAGCGGCAGGTGGTCGTGGTGGCCAGAGGGCACCGCCTGGCGGGCCGCGCCGAGGTCTCGATGGCCGACCTGGAGGGCGAGGTCCTGCCGCGGCGCCCGCACGCGGCGGGCCCCGGCGACGGGCCCGTGATCGGTGACGGCGGACAGCTGATGCAGCTCATCGCGCTCGGCCGGATGGTCGCGGTGCTGCCCGAGTCGATGCGCGGGCTGCTGCGCGAGGACCTGACGGCGGTACCGGTCCGCGACGCCGAACCGACCACGCTCGTGCTCGCCTGGGCCGAGGCGTCTCGGTCCCGGGCCCTGGCGGCGTTCGTGCGCTCCACGGCCGCCGTCGCCGCCGCGTCCACCGCCTCCCACCTGCGCTGACACCACTGCGAAAAACCTCTGGAGAAATCTGGGGCGGGATGTCGATCCGGCGCCCGGCCGTGCGACGCGTCAGTGAAGGCCGATGAGACAGC
Source organism: Actinomadura sp. NPDC023710 (assembly GCF_040639875.1). NCBI lineage: Bacteria > Bacillati > Actinomycetota > Actinomycetes > Streptosporangiales > Thermomonosporaceae > Actinomadura > Actinomadura sp. NPDC023710. The sequence continues at coordinate 118,851 of NZ_JBFAGB010000021.1, read as the reverse complement.
GCACGAAAGGACCGCCGCCATGAGCGCCCAGACCCCCACCGCCACCCGCGCCACCGCCACCGCTCCCCGCACGACCGGTGCCCACGCCTCCGCCAGGGGCCACCGCACGCTGCGCAAAGTGCTGTGGGGCGCGCAGATCCTGATCGCCGCGTTCCTGCTCATCGCCTCGGCACTGCCGAAGTTCGCCGGGCAGGCCGATGCCGTCAGGACGTTCGAGGAGATCGGCTGGGGCCAGTGGCTGCGGTACGTGACCGGGGCCGTCGAGGCCGCCGGCGCGATCGGGCTGGTCGTCCCGCGGCTGGCGGGGCTCGCCGCGGCCGGGCTGATCGGCCTGATGGGCGGCGCCGTCCTCACCCAGCTGCTCGTGCTGGAGCCGGCGTGGGCGCTGCTGCCCGTCGGGTTCGCGGTCGTGTTCGCCGCCGTCGCCTGGGACCGCCGCGCCGAGTCCCGCCAGGTGCTGCGCCTGCCGAAGCGCTGACCGGGCGCCCGCGCGCGGCGGACGGCCCGCGAGCCCTGCGGCTCGCGGGCCGTCCGCCGTCACGCGCCCGCCTGCGGCCGGGGCGTGTGAAGGGTCAGGGCGTGTGAAAGGTCAGGGCGGTGGCCAGGTGATGAGGGTGTGCCCCCAGGTCAGGCCCGCGCCGAAGCCGGCGAGCAGCACCAGGTCGCCGGGGCCGATCCGCTGCGTCCGCACGGCGCGGTCCAGGGCGTAGGGGATGCTGGCGGCGCCGATGTTGCCGACCTCGTACCCGACGATCGCCAGCTGTTCCGGATCGAGCCCGGCGTCCCCGGCGAGCGCGGCGACCAGCCGCGGGTTGGGCTGGTGCGGGACGACCAGGGCCAGGTCGGCGGGCTTGACACCGGCGGCCTCGGTCGCCTCTGCCACCAGCCGCGGGAAGATCGCGGTGATGAAGTCGCGGACGGCGCGGCCGTCCATGTGGATGGTGTGGCCGAGCCCGGCGAGGGTCTCGGCGCTGGCGGGCAGCCGGCTGCCGCCCGCGGGGATGAGCACGTCGTCGGCGCCCGAGCCGTCCGATCCGAGGGTGATCGGGCCGATGCCGTACCCGGGCGGGGCGGGCCCGACGACCACGGCGGCGGCGCCGTCGCCGAACAGGGCGGCGGTGGCGCGGTCGTCGGGGTCGAGGAACCGCGAGTAGACCTCGACGCCGATGACCAGCGCGTAGGGGGGCGCGCCGCGCTGGGTGGCCAGCCAGCCGATCGCGGTCTGCAGCCCGAACACGAACCCGGTGCAGGCGGCGGAGATGTCGAACGCGGCGGCGCGGCGGGCGCCCAGCATCGTCTGCACCCGGCAGGCGGTGGACGGGGCGATCACGTCGGGCGTGGAGGTGCCGAGCACGATCAGGCCGAGGTCGGCGGCGTCGAGCCCGGCGGCGCGCAGCGCCCGGCCGGCGGCGGCCGCCGCCAGGTCGGAGGCGGCCTCGCCGGGCGCGACGACGTGCCGCCTCTGGATCCCGGTGCGGCGCTCGATCCAGTCCGGTTCCAGGCCCAGCGAGCGGGACAGGTCGGTGCTGTGCACGACGTCGCGGGGCAGGTGGGCGCCGGTGCCGCGGACGGCCCATCCCCGCCCGCCGTCCCGCGCCGCTCCGCTGTCGTCCGCCCGGGCCGGCCGGTGCGTGTCGGGCACGGTCATGCGGGTCCTCCCCCCATCACCGGACTGGCGGTTGTCAGTCCCATCCCATAAGTGAATAATCCCATTTCAGGGTTTTGGTCCATAACTGAGAGCTAAGCGGCCGTTGTCTTAAAGGAAAAGGCAGCCTTCCTTCAAGGTAAGGAGACCCCGCGTGCCCGCACCCCGATTCCTCCCGGCCGAAGAGCTCGAACCCGACGACATCTGCGCCTTCCTGTTCCCCGGCACCGGCTCGGCGGGAGTTCCCGACCTGCCCGCCCTCGCCCGCACCGGACCCGGCGCCGCCCGCGCCGTCGCCGACGTCCTGGACGCCGTGCAGGAGGGCCTGCCCCCCAACGGATGGCCGCGCCTGCGCTCGATCCTCATGGACGATCCGGGAGGCTACCGGGAGGCGGCACGCACCCCCGGCGTCGCCCAGCTCGCCGGCTACGCCGCGTCCGTCGCCGTCGACCGCGCCCTGCGCGCGCACGGCGTCCATCCCCGCTTCGCGGTCGGGCAGAGCTTCGGAGAGATCGCCGCCCTGGTGTGCGCGGGCGCGTTCTCCATCGCCGACGGCGCACGCATGGGCGTGTCCGCCGTCGGCGTCCTGGCCCGTCACGGCGGAGGCGGCGGCATGGGGCTGCTGGAGGCCGGCGAGGACCGCACCCGCGCCTGCATCGAGGCCGCCGGCGAACCGGAGGTGGTCGTCGCGTGCCTGAACGCCCCGCAGGTCACGGTCGTCTCCGGACCCGACGGGCCCTTGGACGCCGTTCTGGACGCCGCACGCGGCGAGGGGGTGAACGCCGTGCGGCTCGCGGTGCCCTACCTGTCCCACCATCCCGTGATGGCCGGCGCCGACGAGGAGTGGTACGCCATGATCCGCGGCTTCCCGCAGCGGCCCCTGGAATTGACGGTCCACTCGCCGGTCCGCGGCCGCGCCTACCGCGACGACGACGACCTGCACCGCGCCATGGCCGACTGCATCGTCAAACCCGTCCGGCTGCCGGAGGCCCTGCGCGCCGTGCACGCGGCGGGGGCCACGGTGTTCACCGAGGCCGGCGCGGGGAACGCGCTGTGCCAGTGCGCGCGGCTGACCCTGCCGGACGCGCGGACGATGGCGCCGCTGCGCGACCGCCCCCGCCACGGGCTGACCGGCAAGGCCGCCCCGGGCGTCACCCCCTCCGGCGAACGAAAGGACCCCTCGTGACCACCGACGCCGACGCTCTGCGGCAGTTCGTGCACGGCTCTTCTCTCGACGCCAAGACACGCGCGCGGCTGGAGGAGGCCGTCCCCGAGGAGTTCTTCACCGTCCCCGGCGGGCTCACCGCGCCCGACCGGCACGCGCTCACCTACGAGCGGCTCCGCCGCGCCGGGCTGGCGGCGCCGCCGGCCGGCGAGCTGCTGGCCGACCCGCCGGCGCTGTGCGCGCTGCTGGAGCGCGCCGCGATCGCCGACCCGCCGCTGTTCCACATGATGCTGCTGCACTACACGCTCGCGCTCGGCCCGATCGTGCGGTTCGGCGCCGGGCAGCGGGAGACGTTGCCGCTGCGCGAGTCGCTGGAGTCGATGGCCTCGTTCGGCACGCTGCTGATGACCGAGGTGGGACGCAGCAACAGCCACCTGTCGCCCCGCACCGTCGCCCGCCACGACCCCGCCACGGGCGGGTTCGTGCTCAGCACCCCGGACGTCCAGGCCGCCAAGTTCCCCACCAACACCGCCCATCCGGACCTGCCCAAGACCGCCGCCGTCTACGCCACCCTCGTCCACGGCGGCCAGGAGCGCGGCGTCTTCGTGTTCGCAGTGCCGCTGCGCGGGCCCGGCGGCGCCGTCCCGCCCGGCGTGCGGATCGTCCCGGCCCCCGAGACCACCGGACTGCAGATCGACTACGCCGCCGTCCTGCTGGAGGACGTCCGCGTCCCCTACGAGGCGTGGCTGCGCGACGGCGCGGGTATCGGCGCCGACGGGGCCTTCCACGACCCGCACGGACCCGCGGCGGCGCGGCTCACCCGGTCGATGGGCATCGCCCCGCCGGTGTGGCGGGCGGTCGTGTCGGCCTCCGCCGCGATCACCCGGGCGTCCGCCGGGATGCTGCTGGCCCACTCGGCGGGCCGCTCCACCCTCGGCCGGCTGGCGCCGCGCCGCCCGCTGACCGACTACCGCAACCAGCAGGAGGCGGTGCTGGGCGCGCTGGCGTCCGCCTACGCCCTCACCGCCGTCGCCGCGCACGTCACCACCCCGCGTCCCCCCGGCGAGGCCGCGGGCGAGGACCCGAACGGGTCGGCGGACGCGGCGGGCGGTCCGGCGACCGCGTGGGCGCCGTGGTCGGCGGTCGACCGGGACCTGGCGCTGCTGAAGGCCGCCGCGACCGTCCAGGCGCAGGAGACGGTGTCGGCGTGCCGGGTGCACAGCGGAGCCCCCGGGTTCGCCGCCGTCGAGCGCCTCAACGCCTACCGGGGCCTGACGCACGCCTACCAGAACGCCGGCGGCGACAACGAGCTCATCCTCTACGACACCGCGCGCGCGATGGCCGACCGCGACCGCTACGTCCCGCCCGAGCCGGAGCTCGGGCCGCCCGACGACGGCGACCTGGACTCCCCGCGCGTGTGGCTGTTCCTGGCGCGCGACGCCGAGCGCCGGATGCGCGACCGGCTCGCCGGACGGGTCGAGGCCGCCCTGCGCGACGGGCAGGACGCCTTCACCGCCTGGAACGGCAACCTGGCGCTGGCCGAGCGGACCGCCACCGCCTGCGCCGACCGGATCATCCTGGAGATCCTCGCCGCGGCCGCCGGCGCCGGGCCGCGGGCGCTCGGGCCCGTCCTGCGCCTGCACGCGCTGGACCGGCTGGAGCGCCGCGCCGCCGTCCTGCTCAACGAGGGGGTCGTCCCGCCGGGGATCCTGGACGAGCTGTGGGCCGCGCGGCGCCGCACGTGCGACGAGCTGGCGCCCCGCGCGGCGGAGCTGGCCGCCGCCTTCGACCTGCCCGCCCCCGTCACCGCGCCCACCGCGTTCCTGGCCTGAGGCCTTGCGCGCGGGAAGAAACGGCACGCCACGCCGCGAATTCGCCAAGGAGGCGGGGGAACCCGCGCAAGGTGACTACCGTTCTCGTTAGACAGACCGCACGCGGGTGATGGCGCCCGCAGCCGATACGGAGGTAGACACAGTGGGAGTCAGTCTGAGCAAGGGCGGCAACGTCTCGCTGACCAAGGAGGCCCCCGGACTGACCGCCGTCGTGGTTGGTCTGGGATGGGACGTGCGGACCACGACCGGTACCGACTTCGACCTGGACGCCAGCGCCCTGCTGTGCTCGGCGGAGAACAAGGTCCTGTCGGATCAGCACTTCGTGTTCTTCAACAACCTCAAGAGCCCCGACGGTTCGGTCGAGCACACCGGCGACAACCTCACCGGTGAGGGCGAGGGCGACGACGAGGCGATCAAGGTGAACCTGAGCGGGGTCCCCGCCGAGATCGCCAAGATCGTGTTCCCGGTGTCGATCTACGACGCCGACAACCGGCAGCAGAGCTTCGGGCAGGTCCGCAACGCCTTCATCCGCGTGGTGAACCAGGCCGACAACAGTGAGATCGCGCGCTATGACCTGTCGGAGGACGCCTCGACCGAGACCGCGATGGTGTTCGGCGAGCTGTACCGCAACGGTGCCGAGTGGAAGTTCCGCGCGGTGGGCCAGGGCTACGCCTCGGGCCTGTCGGGCATCGCCTCCGACTTCGGGGTGAACGTCTGACGCTCTCCGCACGTGGACGGGGCGCCCCCATCGGCGGGGGCGCCCCGTCGCGCGTCCGGCCCGGGAACCGGGTGCCGTCAGCCGGCGGGGACGACCGCGAGGGCCTCGATCTCCACCAGCAGGTCGTCGCGGACCAGGCGCGACACCTCGACCAGCGACGCGGCCGGCGCGACCTTCTCGGGGACGAACTCGGCGCGCACGGCGCGCACGACCGGGGCGCCGCCGGCGTCCCGCAGGAAGTAGCCGAGCCGCACGACGTGCTCCCAGCGGGCGCCGGCGGCGGTGAGCGCGGTCTCCAGATTGGCGAACACCTGCCGGGTCTGGGCCTCCAGATCACCGGGGCCGACCAGGTTCCCGGCCGAGTCCAGCGGGATCTGGCCGCTGATCACCACCAGCCGGCCGGGCACGTCGACGGAGACGGCATGGCTGTAACCGGGGCCGGGCGCCAGGCCCGGCGCGTCGATCTGGCGGTGGGCGGGGCGCGGTTCGTCGCTCGTCACAAGATCACGATACCGGCGGGCGGTCGAGCAGCTCCTCGCGCAGCCGGGTCTTGAGGATCTTGCCGCCGGGGTTGCGGGGCAGGCCCTGCTCCCGGAACCACACGTGCGCGGGCACCTTGAACGCGGCGATCCGCCCGGCCAGGAACTCGCGGAGCTCGCGCCCGGACACCGCGGCGCCGGGGCGCGGCACGACCACCGCGCCGACCTCCTCGCCGAGCACCTGGTGGGGGACGCCGATCACGGCGCAGTCGGCGACGGCGGGATGCTCGTAGAGGGCGGACTCGACCTCGGCGCAGTAGATGTTCTCGCCGCCGCGGATCAGCATGTCCTTGGCGCGGTCGACGATGTAGACGAACCCGTCGGCGTCCAGGCGGGCCAGATCGCCGCTGTGGAACCAGCCGTCCACGAACGCCGCGGCGGTCGCGTCGGGCTTGTTCCAGTAGCCCTTGATGACGTTGGGCCCCTTGATGAGCAGCTCGCCGACCTCGCCGGTCGGCAGCTCCTCCCCGGCGGGCCCCACGACCCTGACGTCGCAGACCGCGACGGGCGGGCCGACGCTCTCGGGCCGCTCCAGGTAGTTCACGCCGCCGTTGTAGGTGGTGACCGAGGAGGTCTCGGTGAGGCCGTAGCCGTTGCCGGGCATCCGCTCGGGCAGCCGCTCCTTGATCTTGTCGACGAGGGCGGGCGCGGCCGGCGCGCCGCCGTAGCTGACGCCGGTGAGGCTGGAGGTGTCGAACTCGCCGAAGTCGGGGGAGGTCAGGACCTGCCAGGCCATCGTCGGGACGCCGCCGAACCCGGTGACCCCCTCCCGCTCGATCAGCTCCAGCGCCGTGCGGACGTCCCACTTGTACATCAGCACCACGGTGCCGCCCTGCAGGGCGCTGGACACCAGCACCGAGTGGCAGCCGGTGGCGTGGAAGAACGGGACGCTCAGCAGCGTCACGCGCGGCTGCGGCGCCGCGAGCTCCTCGACCGTGCGGCCGGCGCGCACCCCGGCCGACATGATCCCGTAGGCGAGGCTGACGGGGTTGCCGGCGATGTTGCGGTGCGTGCCGAGGGCGCCCTTGGGCCGTCCGGTGGTGCCGGAGGTGTAGAAGATCGTGGCCTCGTCCTCCGGGTCGAGCGGCACGTCGGGCAGCGGCACCTCGGGTGGGGACGCCTCGGAAGCGGACGCGGAGGTCGGATCGCCGATGACGTCCTCGAACACCTCCGTGCCCGCGGGCGCGGCGCCGCCCGCCCGCGCGACCAGGCACGCCACGCCCAGGCCCGGCAGCACGCCGGCGAGCCGCTCGGCGCGTTCGTCGTCGGCGACCAGGACCTTGGCGCCGCTGTCGGCCAGCCCGTACTCCAGTTCCCCCGCGCTCCACCAGGCGTTGAGCGGGACCACGACGGCTCCGGCGACGGCGGCGCCGAAGAACGCCACCGACCACTCGGGGTAGTTGCGCATGGCGATCGCGACCCGGTCGCCCTTGGCGATCCCGTACCGCTCGACGAGCCGCCGCGCGAACGCGGCCGCCCGCGCGTGGTGCTCGGCGAAGGTGAGCCGGTCGTCCCCGTAGACCAGGAAGTCCTTGTCGCCGTGGAGGCGGGAGATCTCCAGGACGTCGCGCAGGGTGGCCGGGGCGTTCTTCCACACGCGGGTCCGCACGCCGCGGATGCGCGCCTCGGCCATCTCGAACAGCTGCCCCGGCGCCGTCATCGCGGCTCTGACCTCGGCGATGCTCGCCGGCCGCCGCCCGGTGTCCTGCACGTTCCGGTCCTGCACGTCGCGCCTCCCGCGGGGTGGGGGCGCACCGCCGGGCGGCCCGTCCGCCGAACATGATTCGGTGCGCCGTGTCCGAAAATGTATGGTCCGCGTCACACGCAGGTCAACGCCCCGGCGCCGCGGGCCCCCGGGGAGACCGGTCCGGGCGGACGGTCCCAGGGAAGATCCCTGCCTGCGACAATGGGGGCATGACCGAGCGCAAGCCGATCGAGTACTGGCTGTCGGACATGGACGGCGTCCTCGTGCACGAGGGCCGTCCCGTCCCCGGCGCCGAGGAGTTCGTCCGCCGCCTGGCGGCGTCCGGAAAGCCGTTCCTCATCCTGACCAACAACTCGATCTACACCCGGCGGGACCTGTCGGCGCGCCTGGCGGCGGCCGGCCTGGCCGTCCCGGCCGAGTCGATCTGGACCTCGGCGCTGGCCACCGCCCGCTTCCTGGCCGACCAGCGGCCCGAGGGCTCGGCCTACGTGATCGGCGAGGCGGGACTGACGACGGCGCTGCACGAGGCGGACTTCGTCCTCACCGACATCGACCCCGACTACGTGGTGCTCGGCGAGACCCGCACCTACAGCTTCTCCCAGATCACCCGCGCGATCCGGCTGATCGAGGGCGGCGCCCGGTTCGTGGCGACCAACCCCGACCCGATCGGCCCGTCTCCGGAGGGCTCGCTGCCGGCGTGCGGCGCCGTCGCCGCGATGATCACCCGGGCGACGGGCGTGGAGCCCTACTTCGTCGGCAAGCCGAACCCGCTGATGATGCGCACGGCGCTGAACGTGGTCGGCGGGCACAGCGAGAGCACCGCGATGATCGGCGACCGCATGGACACCGACATCGTCGCGGGGGTGGAGGCCGGGCTGGAGACGATCCTGGTGCTGACCGGCGTCACCCGCAAGGACGAGATCGCCCGGTTCCCGTTCCGCCCGCACCGCGTCGTGGCGTCCATCGCCGACCTCATCGAGCTCGTCTGACCGGCGTCCGGGCCCGGCCGTAGACTCGCGGACGCCATGCGCACGATCAGACGGGGCGGCTCGGTGGAGCTGGAGGTCCGCAGGTCCCGGTTCGTCTGCACGCTCGCCCGCGCCGCCGACGAGGCCGAGGCGGTCGCGTTCATCGCCGGGCACCGGCGGGCGCACCGCGACGCCACCCACAACTGCACCGCCTACGTCGTCGGCGAGCACGGCGAGATCACCAAGAGCAGCGACGACGGCGAGCCGGCCGGGACGGCGGGGATCCCGATGCTGGAGGTGCTGGTGCGGCGCGGGCTGACCGGCACCGCCGCGGTCGTCACCCGCCACTTCGGCGGGGTGAAGCTCGGCGCGGGCGGCCTGGTGCGCGCCTACGGGCAGGCGGTCTCCGGCGCCCTCGACGCCGTCGGCGTGGTGGAGCTGCGCCCGGTGGTGACGGTCACCGTCGGCGTGGACCACGCGCTGGCGGGGCGGTTCCTGGGCGATCTGCACGCCCGCGGCCACCAGCCCGGCGACGTCCGCTACGGGACGGGCGTGGAGGCCGACGTCGCGGTGCCCGTCCCGGAGCTGGAGGCGTTCGAGGCGTGGGCCGCGGAGGTCACCGCCGGACGGGCCCGGACGCGGCGCGGCGCGACCGGCCACATCGAGGTGCCCGTCCTCTGACCGGGCCCGCGCTCCGGACGGCTCAGCCGGTGAGGAACCCGGCCAGGGCGGGGGCGAGCGCGGCGGGGTCGACGTCGTGGGTCTGGCCGTCCAGGGTGCGGTGCGTCCCGGCGGGCAGGAGCGCGGCGGTGCGGCGGGCGATGTCGCGCATCCAGGCGGGGCTGTCGCCGCCGTCCAGCACCAGGGTCGGGACGGTGACGCCTGCGAGCAGGTCCTCCGGCAGCTCGGCGCCCGTGGCGGCGTCGTCCATGACGGCCGAGTCGTAGGCGAGGGTGGGCGCGAGCGCCTCCAGCGCGGGCCACATCGGCGCGCCCCGCATCTGGCGGACCATCTCCTCCGGCATCCCCACGGCGGTCATGAACAGCGCGAGGGCGTCCCCGCGGCGCCCGTCGGCCAGCATGCCGGTCAGCTCGGTGTTGTAGGCGCGGGCGCGGGTGAGGCGGTCGTCGTGGGCGGGGTTGAAGGGCGGCTCGAACAGCGCGAGCCCGGTGATGGGCAGGCCCTGCGCGGCGGCGCGCAGCGCCAGGACCGCGCCGGACGACATCCCGTACACCGCGGCGGACCCGCCGGCGGCCTCGATGACGGCGGCCAGGTCCTCGATCTCGCGCTCGACGGCGTAGGGCGGGGTGTCGCCGCTGTCGCCGCGTCCCCGGCGGTCGTAGGTGAGGACGGTGCGGTGCGGGGCCAGCAGCCCGGCGAGCGCGGCGCCGGAGCCGCGGTCGTTGAGGGCGCCGCCGACATGGATCAGGGCGGGTCCCTCACCGGTCCGGTCGATGGCGATGCGGGTGCCGTCCTTGGAGTGCGTGGTGTCCATGAAGGGTTCCTTCCCAGGTGGCCGGCTTTGTGCGGCCGTTCGTCCCACCGACGAACGCGCCGCGCCGCGACGGACACCTCCGCGCGAACGTTTTTCAGCCGGCCCCGTGCGGGGTGATCTCGGCGAGGCGGCGGGCGAGGTGGCGGCGCTCGGCGTCGTTGGCGACCAGGTCCAGCGCGGCGCGGTAGGCGGCGGCGGCCTCGGTGTCGCGGCCCATGCGGCGCAGCAGGTCGGCGCGGGTGGCGGGCAGCAGGTGATAGCCGTCCAGGGCGCCGGAGCGCTCCAGGTCCCCGACCAGTTCCAGGCCGGCGGCGGGGCCGTCGGCCATCGCGACCGCGACCGCCCGGTTCAGCCGCACCACCGGTGAGGGGACCAGCCCCGCGAGCAGCTCGTACAGCACGGCGATCTGGGGCCAGTCGGTGGCGGCGGCGTCGGGCGCGGTGGCGTGGCAGGCCGCGATGGCGGCCTGCACCTGGTAGGGGCCGGGCGGGGGACGGCCGGGCGCGGGGCGCAGGGCGTCCTCCAGCAGGGCGACGCCCTCGGCGATCTCGGCGGCGTCCCAGCGGGAGCGGTCCTGGTGCTCCAGGGTGACCAGCGCGCCGCCCGCGTCGGTGCGGGCGGCGGCGCGGGCGTCGTGCAGCAGCATCAGCGCCAGCAGGCCGCGCGCCTCGGGCTCGGCGGGCAGCAGCGAGGCCAGCAGCCGGGCGAGGCCGATCGCCTCCCCGCACAGCGCACGGCGCTGCAGCGCGCCGCCGCCGGTGGCGCCGTAGCCCTCGTTGAACAGCAGGTACAGCACGCCGAGGACGGCGGTGGTGCGTTCGGGCAGCAGGTCGGGCGGCGGGACGCGGTAGGGGATGCCCGCGTCGCGGATCTTGCGTTTGGCGCGGGTGATCCGTTTGGACATCGCGGGCTCCTCGACCAGGAACGCGCGGGCGATCTCGCCGGTGGTGAGGCCGGCGAGGGTGCGCAGGGTGAGGGCGACGCGGGCGTCGAGGCGCAGCGCGGGGTGGCAGCAGGTGAACATCAGCCGCAGCCGGTCGTCGCCGAAGGCGTCCGGTTCGGGCCGCGGGGGCGGTCCGGCGGTGCGGGCGGCCTGGGCGAGCTTGCGGGCACCGGCGGCGTCGCGGCGCAGCCGGTCCACGGCGCGGTTGCGGGCGGCGGTGGTCAGCCAGGCGCCGGGCCGGGCCGGGACGCCGTCGCGCGGCCAGCGTTCCAGCGCCGCGGCGAAGGCGTCCTGGGCGCACTCCTCGGCCAGGTCCCAGTCGCCGGTCACCCGGATCAGGGTGGCCACGACCTGGCCCCATTCGGCCCGGAAGGCCCGCGCGACGGCGTCGGCGGCGCCCGTCCGAGCGGTCGTGGGCGGCTGAGCGGTCGCAGGCGGCTGGGGCGAGGGGGCGGCGTTCACGTCGTCGCGGGGCCCGGTTCCTCGACCGGGCGGATCTCGATCTGGCCGAGGGCGGCCCACGGGTGGCGGGAGGCGATCTCGATGGCCTCCTGCAGCCCGCCGCACTCGATGAGGGAGAACCCGCCGATCTGGTCCTTGGTCTCGGCGAACGGGCCGTCGGTCAGCAGCACCTCGTCGCCGCGGACCTTGACGGTGGTGGCCTGGTCGCTGGGCGCGAGCCCGGCGCCGCCGCGGATGACGCCGCGCCGCGCCATCTCCTGCGACCAGCCGCCGCAGCCGGTGGCGGCGGCCTGCTCGGGATCGGTGCCGGCGGTCTCGTCGCTGCAGATCATCAGCACGTAGCGCACGGTTCCTCCGCTGACCGGGTGTCCGGGGGGACGGGTGCCCGTCCGCACAGCAGCATCCCAGACCCGTGGCGGCGCGCGGGCCGCCTTGATCGCGGCTCACCTGGTGACGGTGTTGACCGGCGGGCGGGAGCTCGCACAATGTCGAGGATGGGTACTCCACACCGGCTCGGGGCGTTCCGCGGAACGCCGCCGCGGGGCGAGGGGCCGCGCGCCGGGCGGCCGGGCCGGTGACGGGGCTGGAGCCGGGCGTTGCGGCGGGGCTGGTGCTGCTGGCGGTCGCGGCGGGCATCGGGATCACGGCGGTCGGGCCGGGCGGGGTGCTGGTCACCGCGGGGCTGTTCGCGCTGACGCCGCTGTCTCCGGCGCAGGTGGCGGGCACGGCGCTGGTCACCAACGTCGCGACGGGCGTGCTGGGCACGGTGGTGTACACGCGGTCGGGGCAGCTGCGCGAGCCGCCGACGCGGCGGACGGCGGTGCTGCTGTGCGGGGGCGCGGTCGCCGGGACGCCGGTGGGGGTGCTGCTGAACGGGCTGGTGACGGGCCGGGTGTTCGGTGTGCTGCTGGGAGCCCTGGTCGCGGTGACCGCGGTTCTGGTGCTCGCCCGGCGCCCGGGCGGGCGGGGGCCCGCGGTGGAGGGGCCAGGGTGGCCGGTGACGGCGGCGGTGGGTGCGGGGGTGGCGGCGGCGGGCGCGATGTTCGGGGTCGGGGGGCCGATGCTGTGCGTGCCGCTGCTGGTGGCGCTGGGGGTGCCGGTGCTGTCGGCGCTGGGGGCGGCGCAGGCCCAGTCGGTGGTGATCGCCGGTGCCGGGACGGTCGGGTACGTCGCGGCGGGCGCGGTGGACTGGCCGCTGGCGGCGCTGGTGGGCGTCCCGGAGCTGGCGGGGGTCCTGGCGGGGTGGGTGATCGCCCGGGCGGTGCCGGCGGCGGCGCTGAAGGGGGCGCTGGTGGTGAGCCTGCTGACGCTGGCTCCGTACGTGGCGCTGCGCGGCTGAGCCGCGGGCCGCTGGGTCCGGGTGGTCCGCTGGGGCGGTCAGGGGCGGGCGCGCAGGCGGCGCAGCATGCGGGCGTCGGTGAATCCGACGGCGCGGGCGGCGGTGTCGGTGGTGGCGCCCTGCCCGATGAGGTGCTCGGCGCGTTCCAGCCGCAGTTCCTGCTGGTAGCGCAGCGGGGTCAGGCCCGTGGCGGCGGTGAAGCGGCGGGTGAGGGTGCGTTCGCTGACGCCGGCCTCGGCGGCCAGGGTGTGCAGGGGAAGGGGGCGCGCGTAGCGGGCGTCGATGAGGTCCTGGGCGCGGTGGACGGCGTCGCTGACGTGGGCGCGGTGCCGCAGCAGGGCGCTGGCCTGGGGTTCGTCGCCGTTGCGGCGCGCGTACACGACCATGGTGCGGGCGATGCGGGCGGCGGCGCCGGGTCCGTGCCGGGAGGCGACCAGGTGCAGGGCGAGATCGATGCCGGAGGCGATGCCGGCGGAGGTGATGACGCGGCCGTCGGTGACGTACAGCACGTCGCGCACGACGGTGGCGCGGGGGTGGCGGCGGGCGAGGGCGTCCTGGATCTCGTGATGGGTGGTGCAGCGGCGTCCGTCCAGGAGCCCGGCGTGGGCGAGGGCGAACGCTCCGGCGCAGACGCTGGCGACGGTGCCGCCCGCGGCGTGGTGGCCGGCCAGGCGGCGGGCGGTGTGGGCGGAGACGGGCGGGGCGTGGGGATCGCGGCCGCCCCAGCGCCATCCGGGGACCAGGACGATGTCGCCTGCGGTGAGGGTGGGCCAGGCGGCGGGCGCCTGGAGGGGCACGCCCTGCGCGGTGGGCACGGCCACCGGCGCGGGTGCAGGCGCGGCGTGGTGAGGGGGCGTGGTTTCCTGTGGGTCCCCGGGTTCGGGGTGGTCGGCGACGTAGGCGAGCCGGTAGGGCAGGCCGGCGTCGGCGGCGGTGCCGAACACCTGGGCGGGCCCGGCCAGGTCGAGCAGGTGCAGGCCGGGGACGAGCAGGAAGACGACGCGGATCACGATCCGGTCAGCCTACCGGGGCGGGCGCGAGATCGTCGAGCGAGGCGATCGCGGCGAACCGCCCGGCCAGGGCGTACTCGGTGCGGGCGATGATCTGGTCGGTGGGCAGGGTGGCGGGGTCGGCGAGGATCTCGGCCAGGGCGCGGCCGGGCGGGGCGTCGCGGTGCTCGATGGGGAAGGTGGCGGTGGCGTCGGTGACGAAGGTGACGCGGTAGCCGAGGTCGGCGGCCAGGCGGGCGGTGGTCTCGCAGCACTGCTCGGTCTGGATGCCGCAGACCGCGACCTCGCCCACGCCGCGTTCGGTGAGCAGTTGCTGCAGGCCGGTGGTGGTGAAGGCGTTGCGGGAGGTCTTGGTCATGACGGGCTCGCCGGCCTCGGGGGCCAGGCCGTCCATGAGGCGCACGTGGCCGAGCGCGGGGTCGAAGGCGCCCCCCGAGCCCGGTTCGGCGTGCAGGATCCACACGACCAGGTCGCCGGCGGCGCGGGCGGCGGCGGCCAGGCGCGCGGCGCGGGCGGCGATGTCGGGCGCCGAGACCGCCTCCCAGTTGGGGCGGCGGCGGAAGGACTCTTGGACGTCGATGACGAGGAGCGCTCGGTTCATGAGGTCGATCCTGGCCGGGCGCGGCGGCGGCGGACAGGCACCATCGCGGCGGGACGCGGAACGATCCGGTCACTGCGGCGGAAGGAGACGGCGTAAAGGATCTCGGGCGGGGGAGGGAGGGGACGTTCTGGGCGGGAATCCCCCGAGGTGAGGGGGTCTGTACGAGTGAGGGGGACTCGGCATGGGCGGAGGCGTTGGGGGGCACGCGCCGGGCGTCAGTCTCGGGGTGGAGGAGGAGTTCCTGCTGGTGGACGCGGTGTCGGGGGAGTGCGTCGCGCACGCCGAGGACGTCCTGGAAAGGGCCGGTCCGCACCGGTGGCGGGCGTCGGGTGGATCGTTCCACACCGAGTTGCTGGGCTCGCAGGTGGAGGCGGTGACCGGGGTGTGCCACGACCTGGCGGGCCTGCGCGCGCAGTTGCGGTACGGGCGGGCGCGGCTGGCGGAGGCCGCGCGGGAGGGCGGCGCGCTGCTGGTGGCGTCGGGGACGCCGGTGCTGGGCGGGAGCCGGCCGCCGGCGGCGCGGGGCGAGCGGTTCGCCGCGATCGTGTCCGCCTACGGCGACGTGGTCGAGGACTACCAGGCGTGCGGGTGCCATGTGCACGTCGGCGTCCAGGACCGGGAGTCGGCGGTGGCGGTGGTGAACCATCTGCGGCCGTGGCTGCCGGTACTGGTGGCGCTGGCGGCCAACTCGCCGTTCGACCGCGGGCGCCCCACCCGCTACGCGGCGCGCCGGATGATGGAGATGGCGCGGTTCCCGGGGGCGGGCGTGCCGCCGTGGTCGGTGTCGGCGGCCCACTACGACGCGCGGGTCGCGGCGCTGGTGGAGTCGGGCGCGCTGGTGGACGGGGCGATGACGTTCTGGCTGGCGCGGCCGTCGCCGCGGTGGCCGACGGTGGAGGTGCGGGCCGGGGACGCCGCGGCGACCGCGGACGAGGCTGTGCTGCAGGCCGCGCTGGTGCGGGGCCTGGTCGGCGCCGCGCTGGCGGACCTGGCGGCGGGCCGGGAGGCGCCGCGGGCGGACGGGCAGGTGTGCGCGGCGGCGCTGTGGAACGCGGCCCGGCACGGTCTGGACGGCGCGATGGTGGACCCGGTGTCGGGGCGGGCCGTCCCGGCGTGGCGGCTGGTGGACGCCCTGGTCGCCCGCGCGGCCCCGGCCCTGGAGGAGGCCGGTGACCTGGACGCCGTGTTCACGCTGGTGGAGGGCGTGCGCCGCGCGGGGACGGGCGCGGACCGGCAGCGCCGCGCGGCGCGGCGGGGCGGTCCGCGCGCGGTGGTGGACATGCTGGTCCGGGTGACCGAGTCCGGCGGCCTGGCCGCGGCCGCGGGACCGGACAACGGGACCGACGGCGCGACGGGCGGGGATGCGGGCGGGGCGGGAGGGCCGTGGGGCGGCCCCCCGGTCCCCGCCGAGGGGACCGGGGGGCCGTCCGGTGCGACGCCAGGGGATAAACCGGGCGTATGGGACGCGGGTGAGCGGGTACCGGAGCCGGACGCCCCTTGACGACGGAGGAGATATGACCGTTCACCAGGACCGACCGCCCTCTCGCGGTCCCGAGCCCGGCCTCGCGCCGGGCTCCGCGTCCGGCCACGGATCCGGACCGGCGCTCGGTCCCGTGCGGGCGCGCGCGGACCGGGCCCCGGTGCTTCCGGCGCCGCGCGGGCCGCTGTCGCGGGCCGTGGCGGCCGTCCTGGCCTCGGGTCCGCGCCCGGGCCCCCTCCACGACGACCCGCCGGGGATCCCCGAGATCGCCGGACTGGTCGCCGAGGCGCGGTCCTGCGACCCCTACGGGGAGGATCTGCAGCTGGCGCTGCACACCTGCTACGAGCTGCACTACCAGGGGTTCGCGGGCGTGGACCCGGACTGGGAGTGGGATCCGGGGCTGCTGCGGCTGCGCGGGGCGATGGAGGCGGTGTTCCTGGCGGCGCTGCGCCGCGACGCGGGGCGCGCGGGCGGCCCGGAGGCGGCCCGGGACGTGCAGGGGGCGCTTGAGGAGCTGCTGGTCGAGCCGGTGGACGCGCGCGGCGTCTCCCACCATCTGCGCGACGAGGGCACCTGGGGGCAGATGCGCGAGTACGCGGCGCTGCGGTCGGTGTACCACCTGAAGGAGGCCGACCCGCACGCGTGGGTGATCCCGCGGCTGCGGGGGCGGGCCAAGGCGGCGCTGGTGGCGGTGGAGAACGACGAGTTCGGCGGCGGCCGTGCGGAGATGACGCACCAGGGCCTGTACGCCGATCTGCTGGACGACCTGGGGCTGGACCCGTCCTACGGCGCGTACGTGGACGCGGCGCCGGCGGTGATGCTGGCGACGGTGAACATGATGTCGCTGTTCGGGTTGCACCGCTCGCTGCGGGCCGCCCTGGTGGGGCATTTCGCCGCGGCGGAGATCACCACGGCGCCGTCGGCGGGGCGGATGGCGCGGGCGCTGGAGCGGCTGGGCGCCGGCCCGCGCGCCCTGCTGTTCCACACCGAGCACATCGAGGCCGACGCCGTCCACGAGCAGGTGCTGCGCCACGAGGTGATCGGCGGGCTGCTGGCGGCCGAGCCGGGCCTGGCCGGGGACGTGGTGCTGGGCGTGCGCGCGACGGGCCTGCTGGAGGACCGGCTGGGCGACCACCTGCTGGGGTGCTGGCGGGCGGGCCGCTCGGCGCTGCGGCGCCCGCTCGCCGAGGCGACGAGCGACGCGCGGGCGGCCGCGCCGGTGGCCGGATGATCGGGGGAGGGCGGGCGATGCTGCTGTTCAGGCCGCCGGGCGTGTACCGGCCGCAGGCCGACACCTCGCTGCTGACGCGGGCGCTGCTGGCGTCGCTGGCGCGGGCGGGGGCACCGCCGGGGGCGCGGGTCCTGGAGCTCGGCACCGGGACGGGCGCGGTGGCGCTGGCCGCGGCGCGGGCCGGCTGCGAGGTCGTCGCGGTGGACGCCTCGGCGCAGGCGGTGCTGGCGGCGCGGGTGAACGCGCGGATGCGGGGGCTGCCGGTGCGGGTGCTGCGCGGGGACATGTTCATGCCCGTCGACGGACAGGAGTTCGACGTGATCGTCGCCAACCCCCCGTACGTGGCCGGTGACGTCGACCCGGCGTCGGCGCGGGGCCGGGCGCGGGCGTGGGAGGCGGGCCTGGACGGCCGGGTGCTGCTGGACCGCATCTGCGCGCAGGCCCCCCGGCATCTGTCGCCGTCGGGGACGCTGCTGGTGGTGCATTCGGCGCTGAACGGGGTCGCGGCCACGCTGGTGGGGCTGCGCCGCGCGGGGATGCGGGCGTCGGTGGTGGCGCGGCACCGCGAGCCGTTCGGTCCGGTGATGCGGCGCCGCGCGGACGGGCTTCGGGCGCGCGGCCTGCTGATGGACGGGCAGCGGCACGAGGACCTGGTCGTGGTGCGCGCCGACCGGATCGGGGAGGAGGCGAGCGATGAACGCGACCGGTGGGCCGCCTGAGGCCCCGGGCGGGCGGGAGCGGCGGCGGGTGCGGATCGTGCCGGGCGGCCCGGTGCTGGTGGAGGGCCCGGTGGAGGTCGTGCTGGAGGACGGGTCGACGGCGGTGTCGGACCGGTGGCTCGTCGCGCTGTGCGCGTGCCGCCGCAGCCGCACGTACCCGTTCTGCGACACCAGTCACCGCCGGCGCCGCCGCGACTGACCCCCGGCCGATCCGAACACGGCCGATCCCGCCGCGGCCGGGCTCCCGGGCGCCGCCTTGCGGCGGGTCAGCCGCCGAGGCTGTCCAGGGCCGTGTCCAGCCGCTGGGCGAGGGCCTCGATCTGCTCCTCGTTGGCGCCGGTGTCGAGCTCGGCGATGACGGCGTCCCGCGTGGTGATCACCATCGCGTCCTCGGAGCCCTCGCCGCGGCTCGGGTCGGCCGGGACGACGGCGGCGCGGCCCTCGACGACGACGAGCGCGGCGCCGCGGTCGGGGGAGGCCAGCAGGGTGTGCAGGTGCTCGGCTGTGATCGTCGGCATCGGGTGACCTCCGGATCGGTTGGTCGGCGGATCGGTGTCCGGCCGTCGAGCCGGACCGTGCCGCCGGTCCTGGTGCGTACAGGCGTGGTGGGCGTGGTCAGGGTCTGCGGCCGACGCCGGTGGCGAACTCGTGGCCGCGCAGCCGCCCGCCGGCGTCGGGGGCCAGCGGCGGGGTGTCGCGGCCGGCGCCGGTGCGCAGCCCTTCCAGGAACTCGGTGATCGCTTCGCGGGCGGTGTGCCGGGGCGTCCAGCCGAGCTCGTCGCGGGCCCGGGCGGTGTCCATGAGCGGGATCTGCAGGGCCAGGTCCAGCAGGGCGGGGGAGGCGGGCACCAGGTGCAGGCTCCAGGCGGCGGCGAGCGCGGCACGCACGCCCCGCGCGGGCAGCCGCACGGTCCGGGCGCCGAGCAGGTCGGCGAGTTCGGCGGCGTCCAGGGCGGGGTCGGCGGCGAGGTTGAACGCGCCGCGGGCCCGGCCGGTGGCGGCGAGCCGGAACGCCTGCCCGGCGTCGGCGGAGTGCAGGACCTGCAGCCGCAGGCCGGGCAGGTCCGGAACGACCGGGATGAGGTCGGGGCGGGCGAGGCGTCCGGGCAGCAGCGGCCCGGCGAACAGGCGGCGCTGCTCGCTGGCGCTCTGCCGTTCGAAGATGAACCCGGGCCGCAGCCGCACGACGCGGCAGGCCGGGTTGGCGCTCTCGAAGGCGTCCAGGAGCCGTTCGACGTAGGCCTTCTCGCGGCTGTAGGCGGCCTCGGGCCACCCGTGGGTGGGCCAGGACTCGTCGACCGCGCGGTCCTTGGGGCCGGGGGAGTAGGCCCCGACGGAGGAGGAGTACACCAGCGCGGGCACGCCCGCGCGGGCGGCGGCGTCGAACACCCGGGCGCTGCCGACGGCGTTGGAGTCCCAGGTGACCGCGGGCCGGTGGGTGGGCTGGAACAGCCACGCCAGGTGGATGACGACGTCGGCGCCGCGCATCAGCGGGACCAGGTCGGTGTCGGTGACGTCGGCCTCGGCCCAGCGCAGCTTGCCGGTCCCGCCGGGGTCGGCCTCGCGGGCGGCTCCGGGGCCGGGCTCGCGGCGGGCCAGTCCGGTGATCTCGGTGACGGCCGGGTCGTCGGCGAGCGCGCGGACGGTGCTGGTCCCGATGTTGCCCGTGGCGCCGGTGACGACGACGCGCATGGCGGTCTCCCCCCTCGTCGGCGGTTCGCCCGCGGGATCGTCCCCGCAGGTGGACGGCCCCATTCCCGTCCCGCGCCGATGTATGCCCTCCGCCGCGCCACCCGCCGCCGGGGCAGAGGCAGCCCGGGCGGGGGCACGCGGGGGGCAGGCGGGCAGGTGTCAGGCGGGGAGGGCGTCGCCGGGGCGGCAGTGCAGGCACGGCCGGTACCCGGCGGCCCGCGCGGCGGCCAGGTCCCGGAACCCGTGCCGGTGACCGGGGGTGATCCGGCGCGCGTCCGCGCAGGTCGGGTAGCACACGATCCCGGTGGTGTCGGAGCCCACCAGCCGCACGCCGCGCCGCGCCAGCTCGGTCACCTCCTCGACGTCGACGTCCTCGGCGCGCAGCAGCCGTTCCTTGGCGCCGGCGCCGAACACGTAGTCGCCCAGGGCGCCGTCCGAGCGGGTCACGCGGTGGCAGGGGATCAGCAGCGGGACGGGGTTGCGGCCCAGCGCCGACCCGACGGCGCGGACGGCCTTGGGCCGTCCGGCGTGCCGGGCCACCCACGCGTAGGGGCGGGTCTGCCCGCGCGGGATCTGCGCGGCGGCGCGCAGCACGGCGGCCTCGAAGTCGCTGAGGCCGCGCAGGTCCAGGCGCAGCGGGCCGAGCCGGCCGGTGCGCAGGGCGGGCAGCAGCCCGGCCGGGGGACGGTCGGCGGGCAGCAGCGGCCGCGCGAAGCGGGCGCGGAACGCCGCGGCGAACTCCCGATCGTCCATGCCGGCGCGCAGGTAGGCGACGCCGTGGTCGGTGAAGGCGACCTGCAGGCCCTCCAGGGGGCCGGGGACGTGGAGGCGGCGGGCGGCGATGCGGTCCAGCAGGGCCGGGGGCGCGTCGGCGGCCAGCTCCGCCAGTTCTCCGGCCAGCGGGTCGGGTGTGCCGCCGGCGGGGTCGGTGCGGTTCATCGATGGCCCCCTTTCTGCTCGGGGTCGGGCGCGGAGCGGACGGGTTCGGCGGTGCCGGGTGCGGTGCCCGGTGCGGTGCGCAGGGCGCGCAGGCGGGCCAGGCCGCGGGAGATGTGGGACTTGACGGTGCCCTCGGGCAGGTCCAGGACGGCCGCGATCTCGGCGACGGGCAGGTCGGTGACGTGCCGCAGCACGACCGCGGCGCGCTGCTGGTGGGGGAGGAGGTCCAGCAGGCCGGCCAGTTCGCGGCCGGTCTCGTGGCGGGCGGCGGCGTCCTCGACGCCCTCGCCCGGGTCGGGCGGGTCGGGGGCGTCCTCGATGGGGCCCGTCGCCGGGCGCCGGGCGGCCGAGCGCAGGCTGTTGCGCCACACGTTGGTCAGGATCGTCAGCAGCCAGGCCCGCGGCCGCAGCCCGGCGATGCGTTGCGCCTCGTAGCCGGTCAGCGCGCGGTAGGCGCGCAGGAACGCCTCCGCGGACAGGTCCTCGGCCTCGGCCCACCGCCCGCACAGCCGCAGCGCGGTGGAGAACACCGCACCCCGGTACGCCTCGTACAGGGCCGCGAAGCCCTCGTCGAGGTCGCGGGCGAGGGCGGCGGCGACCCGCGCCCCGGCGGTGTCGCCCACCGGGCCGCCCCTGTCGTCGCCCGCGGCGGCGCCGGGGGCGTGGCTGAGAGCTTCGTCCGTAACCGTCACATCCGTTCAACACCGCCGTGACCGGCCCGGTTGCGGCCCGCGGTCGGCCGTTTCGGCGGGCCGGGCGGTCAGCCGAGCCAGCCGGGGCGGATCATCCCCGTCTCGTAGGCCAGCACCACCAGCTGCGCCCGGTCGCGGGCGCCGAGTTTGGCCAGGATACGGCTGACGTGGGTCTTGGCGGTGGCGGGCGACAGCACCAGGCGCCCGGCGATCTCCTCGTTGGACAGGCCCGCCGCGACCAGGTGCAGCACCTCGCGTTCCCGGTCGGTGAGCGCGTTGAGCTCGGCGGCGGGCGGCGGCGCGGTGATCCGGGAGGCGAACTCGGCGATGAGCCGCCGCGTCACCGTGGGCGCCAGCAGCGCGTCGCCGCGCGCCACCACCCGCACCCCGTGGATCAGCTCGGTCGGCTCGGTGTCCTTGACCAGGAACCCGCTGGCCCCGGCCTTGATCGCGCCGTAGACGTAGTCGTCCAGATCGAACGTCGTCAAGATCACCACGCGGACGTCGGCCAGCCGGGAGTCGGCGATGATCCGCCGGGTGGCCTCCAGCCCGTCCAGGACGGGCATGCGGATGTCCATCAGCACCACGTCGGGCCGCGCCTCGCGGGCCCGCGCGACGGCCTGCTCCCCGTCCCCTGCCTCGGCGACGATCTCGATGTCGTCCTCGCCCTCCAGGATCGACCGGAACCCCGCCCGGACCAGTGTCTGGTCGTCGGCCAGCATCACCCGGATCACGCGTTCTCCTCCATCTCGCCCAGCCCGCTCATCTTCTCGCCCACAGTGCCCGGTTCGGCGGCGTCCAGCGGCAGCCGCGCCCACACCCGGAACCCGCCCCCCGGGCCCGGCCCGGCGGTCAGCTCCCCGCCGACCGACACCGCCCGCTCGCGCATGCCCCGCAGCCCGTTGCCGCCCCCCGCGCCGGCACCGTGCCCGCTGTTCTCGCCGCGCGCGGGGTGCTCGGGGTGCTCGGGGCCGGGCGGGTGCGTGGCGGGGCCGTCGCCGTCGTCGTCCACCCGGACGATCACCTCGCCTTGGAACACCCGCACCTCGACCGCGACCGCGGCGGCCCCCGAATGCCGGACCGCGTTGGTCAGCGCCTCCTGCACGATCCGGTACCCGGCCAGCCCGACCGGGGCCGGCAGGTCGCTCAGCGCCGCCGTCCCCGGCGAGCCGGGCTCGGGCAGGTCACCGGCGCGGCGGACCGCCAGCCCGGCCGCGGCGGTCTGGTCCAGCAGCTCACCGACCCGCGCCAGCGACGGGGGCGGCGCCACCGGCCCCTGCGCCGCCCCGGGCCCGTCCGGCCCCTCGGCGTCGACCTGCCGCAGCACGCCCAGGATCCCGCGCAGCTCCCGCAGGGTCTCCTTGCTCGCCGCCTTGATCGCCTCCAGTGCCGTGTAGGCGCGGCCGGGGTCGTCGCGGCGGTGCAGCGCCGCCCCCGCCTGCACGTTGATCAGCGAGATCTGGTGGGCGAGGACGTCGTGCAGCTCGCGGGCGATGCGCAGCCGCTCGGCGACCGCGCGGCGCCGCGCCTCGGCCTCGCGGTCGCGTTCGGCCGCGGCGGCGCGCCGCTCGGCGGCCTCGGCGAGTGCGCGGCGGCTGCGCACGTACTGCCCGATCGCCACCGTGATCAGCAGCCCCAGCGACAGCGACGCCACGCCGCGGGCGTCGGTGACCGCGTCGGGGTCGTCGCCCTTGCCGCGCGCCGACGCCGCCGCCAGGAAACCGGCGTTGACGACGATGACCGCGCCCAGCGACACCGCCAGCCGGCACTCCACCGCCGCGTTGAACAGCGCCAGCCACAGCACGATCGCGACGGGCCCGTCGGGGTACCCCAGCGGGTAGTACAGCGGCGGCACCGCCACGGCGACCACCAGGACCGCCACCGGGTGGCGGCGCCGCCACGCCAGCGCGACCGCCGCCACGATGATCAGCGCCAGGCCGCCCGGCCACAGGGAGCGGTCCCCGGGCTTGACCGCCGCCTCGCTCATCGTGACCGTCACCACCAGGACCGCCGCCGCCAGCAGCGCGTCGGCCGCCCGCCCCCGCGGCCACCACGCCCCGCCCGGCACCCTGCTCCCGATCCGGCCCGCGATCCCGGCCACCGCCCCGGCCCGGCGGGTGTGCCGCTGCGCGGGCTGCGCGGCCCCGGCCGTGCCCCGGGCGGGCTCGTCCCGGCCGGGCGCGCCGGGCCGGGGGCGGGGCGGGGTCGCTGTCACGCGCCAACCGTAGTTCAGCCCCGTCCCGCCCCGCGCCCCATCGAAGATCATTCCGGTGCGGGGGCGACCGGCCGCGCCCCTGACTTTCGTCAGTAACGGCCCAGTTCACCGGCCAGTAGCGTGGGGTCCGTGAACGACTCCGCGGCCCCCGGTCTCACGACGCCCGCGCCGCCCCTGACGTCCCGGGCGCGGGCGCTGGTTCGCCGGCCGTCCCGCGCCGCGCTGGTCAAGGACGTCCTGCTGTACGGGGTCCTGGCGTTCCCGATCGTGGCCGGCATGATCTCCCCGCCGCAGCCCGTGCGGACGTCGTGGTGGCTGCAGGCGGCCGGCCTCGGCGTGCTGGCCGCCGCGATCGCGGCGGGGCGCGCCTGGCCCGCCCCGGCGCTTCTCACCGTGATCGCACTGACCCTCGTCCACGGCAACTTCGTGTTCGCCATGCCCGTCCTGTCCTACCTGGCGGGCCTGCGCAGCACCCGCGCGCAGCCGCTGCTGTGGGGCTTCACCGGGGTGTTCGTCGGCGGGGCGCTGCTGTCGGCGATCCGCGGCACGGAGGTCACCGCCTGGTTCCCCTCCACCGTCTGGCTCGTCCTGCTCGGCGTCCTGCCCTGGCTGGTGGGCCGCTACTGGCGCCAGTACCAGGAACTGCTGCGCGCCGGCTGGGAACGCGCCGAACGCCTGGAACACCAGCAGCGCATCGTCGCCGAACGCGAACGGCTCCGCGAGCGCGCCCGCATCGCCCAGGACATGCACGACTCCCTGGGCCACGAGCTGGCCCTGATCGCCGTGCGCGCCGGGGCGCTGGAGGTCGCACCGGGACTGCACGACCGGCACCGGGCCGCGGCCGCCGAGCTGCGCACCGGCGCCGCCGACGCCACCGACCACCTCCGCGAGATCATCGGCCTCCTGCGCGACGACCCCGCCGACGACCCCGCCGACGCGGAGGCCGGGGGACAGGCCCCGGCGCCGCCGCCGGCGCGGCCCGCGCGCGAAAGCATCCCCGACCTGGTCGACCGCGCCCGCGCCTCCGGCGTCCCCGTCCGCCTCACCGGCGGCGGCCAGGCCCACGCGGGGCTCGCGCCGATGGCCGCGCTGACCGCGCACCGCGTCGTGCAGGAGGCCATCACCAACGCCGCCAAGCACGCCCCGGGCGCCGCCGTCACCGTCGCCCTCGCCCGGACCGGCACCGGCGGGACCACCGTCACGATCATCAACGACCCTCCGCCCGACGGGCCGCCGCTGCTGCCCTCCGGCGGCCGCGGCCTGACCGGCCTCACCGACCGCGTCCGCCTGCTGGGCGGGACCCTGCACGCCGCGCCCACCCCGGACGGCGGCTTCCGCGTCACCGCCGACCTCCCCGCCGACCCGCCCGCCCGCGACCCGGCCACCGGCCCGGCCCAGGCCAGACCGACCGCGCGGGACGCGCTGCGCACCGCCCTCGGCCTCACCCCCGCGGCGGGGGAGTGGCCCTCCGAATCGGCCCGGCACCTGGCCCGCGAGCGCCGCCAGGTCCGCCGCGGCCTGATCACCGCGATCGCCGCCCCCACCGCCCTCATGGCGATCCTCGGCGCGATCATGGCCGGCTACTACGTCTTCGTCACCCTCAACTCCGTCCTGCAGCCCGCCGACTACGGGGCACTGGCCGTCGGCGACCCGCAGCACCGCGTCGAGCAGACCCTGCCGCCCATGCAGACCCCCGACACCGGCACCGTCCGCGCCGCCGTCCCCGAACCCGCCGGCGCCGACTGCCGCTACTACCGGCCCGACGCCAACGTGCTCGGCGTCGGCCGCATCTACCGGCTGTGCTTCGCCGGCGGCCGCCTCATCGCCAAGAACACCTACGACACCCACCTGCTGAGCGCCCAGCGCACCCACGACCAGGAGGACCAGTGATCCGGGCCCTGCTCGCCGACGACGAGGCGATGATCCGCGCGGGCGTGCGCGCCATCCTGACCGCCGACCCCGGCATCGAGGTCGTCGCCGAGGCCGGCGACGGACGCGAGGCCGTCGACCTGACGCTGCGGCACCGCCCCGCGGTCGCCCTGCTGGACATCCGCATGCCGCGCCTGGACGGCCTGGCCGCCGCCGCCGAACTGCGGCGCCTCGCCCCCGCCACCGGCGTCGTCATGCTCACCACCTTCGGCGAGGACGAGTACATCGCCCGCGCCCTGGCCGGCGGCGCCAGCGGCTTCCTGCTCAAGTCCGGCGACCCCCGCGAACTGATCGCCGGGGTCCGCGCCGTCGCCGGCGGCGCCGCCTATCTGTCCCCGAAGGTCGCCCACCGCGTCATCACCCAGATCGGCGGCGGACGCCTGGACGGCCGCACCCGCGCCCGCCGCCGCATCGCCGCGCTCACCCCCCGCGAGCGCGAGGTCCTGGCGCTGCTCGGCGCCGGCCTGTCCAACGCCGGGATCGCCCGGCGGCTGCACATCGTCGAGGGCACCGTGAAGGCCTACGTCAGCGCGATCCTGACCCGCCTGGACGTCCGCAACCGCGTGCAGGCCGCCGTGCTGGCCTACCAGGCCGGCCTCGTCGACGACCCCGACTGACCCCGGCCGACCCCGGTGCGCGTCAGGCGTCGCGGCGGCGCAGCACCACCACGCCGCCGCACAGCACCGCCGCCGTCCACGCCACCAGGATCGCCAGCCCCACCGCCTGCGGGTAGGGGCCGTCCCCGGACATGAAGAACCGGCCGGCGCTGCTGGGCATCGAATCCGACATTCGCCGCGCCACCCCCGACTCGTCCCCGCCGCCCAGCAGCATCGGCACCACCAACAAGAACAGGAACGCCGTCGTCAGCGACGCCGCCGTGCTGCGCAGCATCGCCCCGACCGACAGCACCAGCACGCTCACCAGCGCCAGGTACACCCCGGACTGCAGCGCGTCGGCCGCGAACTCCCCAGCCCGCAGCCGCCCCCACCGCCCGAGAACCGGATCGGCGACCACGGTCCCCGCCACGTTCAGCGCGACACCCAGCGGGAACGCCACCGCCGCGACCACCACCGCCTTGGCCCCCAGCATCCGGCCCCGCGGCGGCACCCACTGCAGCGTCGCCCGGATGCTGCCCGTCGCGTACTCCCCGGTGATCACCAGGATCGCCAGGGCCAGCACCACGAACTGGACCATGTCCAGCGCACCGACCGCCACGCCGCTGGCCGACACCACCCCCATGTCGTCATCGGGCAGCGCGTTGGTGTTGTTGGACACCGTCGAGGACGCCAACGTGAACGCCATCACCACCATCAGCGCCACCGCCGACCCCAGCCCCCACCAGGTGGACCGCACCGACCACAGCTTCGTCCACTCCGCGGCGACCGCGCCGCGCCACCCGCCGCCCGAACCGCCGGCCGCCCGGGCGCCGCGTCCCGTGCCCCTCCGCACTACCGTCACCGCCATCGCTCAGACCCCCGTCCCCGCCGTGGCGCCGTACTCCACGCTCGCGCCCGTCAACTCCATGTACGCCTCCTCCAGGGACGCTTGCACCGCGCCCAGCTCCAGCACCGGCACCCCCGCCTCGAACGCGATCAGCCCGACGCGTTCCACGGCCAGCCCCGCCACCCGCAACTCCTCCCCGCCGGCGTGCCGCACCTGCCCGCCCGCGGCCGCCAGCCGCTCCGCCAGCACCTGCGCGCGCGGGCTGCGGACGCGCACCGCGTTCCCGGGCCCCGCCGCGATCACCTCGGCCATCGGCGCGTCCGCCAGCAGCCGGCCCTTCCCGATCACCGCCAGGTGGTCCGCCGTCAGCTGCATCTCGCTCATCAGGTGCGACGACACGAACACCGTCCGGCCCTGCGCCGCCAGCGACCGCATCAACCGCCGCACCCACACGACCCCGTCCGGATCCAGCCCGTTGACCGGCTCGTCGAACATCAGCACCCCCGGATCGCCCAGCAGCGCGCCCGCGATCCCCAGCCGCTGCCGCATCCCCAGCGAGAACGTCCCCGCCCGCCGGCCCGTGACCGCCTCCAGCCCCACCATCGCCAGGACCTCCTCCACCCGGCCCCGCGCGATGCCGTTGCTGCGCGCCATCGCCAGCAGATGCGCCCGCGCCGACCGCCCCGGATGCACCGCGCCCGCGTCCAGCAGCGCCCCCACCTCCCGCAGCGGATGCCGCATCTCCCCGTACCGGCGGCCCCCGACCAGCGCCTCGCCCGCGCTCGGACGGTCCAGGCCCACCACCATCCGCATCGTGGTGGACTTCCCGGCGCCGTTGGGGCCGAGGAACCCCGTCACCTTCCCCGCCGCCACCTCCAGCGACAGCCCGTCCACCGCCGCCCTCTCCCCGAACCGCTTCGTCAGGCCCCGCAACGTGATCATCAAGGTCCTCCCAGTCCAGCCGTCCCGAACGACGCTAGACAGCGGGGGAGGACCCGCACACCGACCGGACGCCACCCTCCACCCCCGACTTTCGTCAGGAACCCGGCATCCACCCGACCCGGCAACGGCGCATGCGAACGGGCCGCCCCGGGCGGCGCCGAAGCACCACCCGAGACGGCCCGTGAAACCCTTCCCCGCCCCGACGACCGGCTAGCGGAGCGGACCCCGACGCGGCGGCACGCCGCCCATCACGTCCGGCATCGTCACCGACGCGTCGTCCACCGGGGCGACCGCACCCGCCATCGGCGCCATCGCGGCCCGCGGCCGCGGCGACCCCAGCGGCACCTCGAGACCAGGGCCCCGCGCCGCCGACGGACCCGCCCCCAGCAGCACCGCACCCGCCGTCACGCCCCGCAGCGCCTCCACCAGCGGCCGCGCCGCCAGCACCAGCACCAGCGCCGCCGCCGGCGCCACCACCACGCCCACCAGGAACCCCGCCGCCACATCATGCGGGTAGTGCACGCCCACGAACACCCGCGAGAACGCCATCAGCGCCGCCAGCGGCAGCACCAGCGGCGCCATCGCCCGCCACGCCACCACGATCGCCGCCGCCGACGCCGCCGCGATCGTCGCGTGGTTGCTCGGGAACGACCAGTCGCCCTGCGCCGGGCACGCCGCGATGTGCACCGCACCCGCCACCGCGCGGCACGGCCGCTCCTCCTGGATGAAGCTCTTGGACACCTCGCTCACCAGATACGCCGACACCACCGCGAACGGCGCCGCCAGCGCCAGCCCCATCGCCCGCGCCTCCAGGCCCCGGGCCCGCCACCAGCCCACCACGAACAGCACCGCGAACAGCAGCAGCCCCGCGTCGGTGCCCACGTCCGCCGCCTCATGCACCCACGAGGGCGTGCCCTGCGCGAACTCGGTGATCTCCCGGTACAGATCGGCGCTGAAATCCGGCGCTCCCATGCTCTCCCTCACGCTCGCAGCGGCCCCGTGCCCGTCATCTGTCAGACACCGAAAAACCCGCTGATGTTCACCTACCGGCCACAGGAGGACAACCCTTTCACCTTAGGGGGATCACTCGCCGGGCATTGGCCCCACTCGTGCGGCCGGCCTCCGCCCGCCCAGCCCCGGCTCCGACCGCTCCGGCCCGGCGTCCACGGCCCCGCGCCGCCGCCGCGCGAACCGCACGGCCTCCACCGCCCCCGTCACCCCCAAGGCCAACCCGAGCCCGACCGCCACGCCCTTCAGCGGATCGTCCTCGAACGCCACCCCGCCCACATACCCCAGCAACGCCCCGTACAAGGCCCACGACACCGCCGCCACCGCCGCGAACAGCGAGAACGACCGCAGCCGGTACCCGACCGCCCCCATCGTCAACGTCACCGCCGTCCGCCCGCCCGGCACGTACCGCGCCACCACCAGGATCATCCCGCCCCGCTCCGCCATCGTCCGCCGCGCCCACCCGAACGCCGCATGCCGCCGCGTCCCCGGCCGCGCCCCCCGCACCAGCCGCCCACCCGCCCGGCGCCCCACCAGGTACGACACATGGTCACCCAGGAACGCGCCCGCCGCCGCCAGCACCACCACCGGCGCCAACTCCGGCTGCCCCGACGCCGCGTACACCCCCGCAGTGATCACCATGCTCTCGCTCGGCACCACCGGGAAGAACCCGTCGATCGCCGCCACCGCGAACAGCACCAGATAGAACCACGGCGACGTCACCGCCGTGTCCACCACGCCCATGAGTCCGTCCATGGGCACGACGCTAAGGAAGCACCACCACCCGGCGGATCCCGCGTAAGACCCCGTTCACCCCCGACTTTCGGCAGAGGAGCAGCCCGCCCCCTCAAGAACCAAGGACGACCCCGCCCTCACCACAAAGAACGACCCCCACCCCACGCGACCTCCCACCCGACCACGCCCGGCAACGACCACGCCCGGAAAACGATTCGCGTCCCGGCGCCGCCTCCACCACACTTCACACCCTGTGGGACACCTGCACATCTTCGACATGGACGGCACCCTGCTGACCGGCACCACCGCCAACCTCGAAATCGCCCGCCACCTCGGCACCCTCCCCGAACTGCACGACCTCGAAGCCCGCTTCGCCGCCGGCACCCTCGACACCCGCGGCTTCTCCACCGAGATCCACCGCCTGTGGCGCCACCTCACCCCCGCCCTCGTCGCCACCGCCTACCGCGCCGCCACCTGGCTCACCCGCATCACCGACGTCTGCGCCGACATCCGCGCCCGCGGCGAACACTCCGCCGTCATCACCATGTCGCCCGACTTCTTCGCCCACCACCTCCTCGACCACGGCTTCGACGACGTCGTCGCCTCCCGCTTCCCCCCGATGCCCTTCACCGGCACCCTCGACCCCACCGGAATCCTCACCCCCGACGACAAGGTCCGCATCACCGACGACCTCCTCGCCCGCCACCGCCTCACCACCGACCAGTGCACCGCCTACGGCGACTCCATGTCCGACGCCCCCCTGTTCCGCCACCTCACCAACACCGTCGCCGTCAACGCCGACCACCACCTCGCCGGCATCGCCGCCCTCGACTACCGCGGCACCGACCTCCACGCCGCCTACACCCTCGCCCGCACCCTCCGCCCCGCCTGACCACCCCCGCAAGCCCGCTGACCTGGGGGAGCGGGGCGACCAGACCCGGCCCCGGCGCACGCCCCACCCCGCCCCCCATGGCACGATCACCCACGTGACCAGCACACCCGCCGACCCCCACCACCTGCGCGACCTCGCGCTGCTGCGCCGCGTCCGCGACCGCATCGACCGCGAGTACGCCCAGCCCCTGGACGTCGAGGCACTGGCACGCGGCGCGAACATCTCGGCCGGCCACCTCAGCCGCCAGTTCCGCCAGGCCTACGGAGAATCGCCCTACGCCTACCTGATGACACGCCGCATCGAACGAGCGATGGCCCTGCTGCGCCGCGGCGACCTCAGCGTCACCGACGTGTGCTTCGCCGTCGGCTGCTCCTCCCTGGGCACCTTCACCACCCGATTCACCGAACTCGTCGGCATGCCCCCCGGCGCCTACCGCCGCCAAGCAGCCGACGCCGGACCCACCTCCTCCGGCACCGCCGCCGGCGTACCGTCCTGCCTGGAAAAACAGGTCACCAGACCGATCAGAAATCGAGAAGCCCCCACCGCGCCCCCGCCCCTAACCTGACACCCATCAGCACCACACCCGCACCACCGATCGGGTAGACAGGTGCCACCGCCACGCCCCACACAGGGAGACACGACACGATGAGCATGGCCACGAGCACGGACGCACACCCGCCCGCGCCCCACGCCGCCGACAGCCACGACCTGATCCGCGTGCACGGCGCACGCGTGAACAACCTCAAGGACGTCGACGTCACGCTCCCCAAGCGCCGCCTCACCGTGTTCACCGGCGTCTCCGGCTCCGGCAAGAGCTCCCTGGTCTTCGGCACCATCGCCGCCGAATCCCAACGCATGATCAACGAGACCTACAGCGCCTTCATCCAGGGCTTCATGCCCACCCTCGCCCGCCCCGACGTCGACGTCCTCGAAGGCCTCACCACCGCCATCATCGTCGACCAGCAGCGCATGGGCGGCGACACCCGCTCCACCGTCGGCACCGCCACCGACGCCAACGCCATGCTCCGCATCCTGTTCAGCCGCCTCGGCGAACCCCGCATCGGCTCACCCCAGGCCTTCTCCTTCAACGTCGCCTCCATCAGCGGCGCCGGCGCCGTCGCCTTCGAACGCGCCGGCAAGACCGTCAAAGAACGCCGCAGCTTCAGCGTCACCGGCGGCATGTGCCCCCACTGCGAAGGCACCGGCTCCACCAACGACTTCGACCTGACCGCCCTCTACGACGACACCCTCTCCCTCAACCAGGGCGCCCTCACCGTCCCCGGCCACAGCATGGACGGCTGGTACGGCCGCATCTTCCGCGGCTGCGGCTTCTTCGACCCCGACAAGCCCATCCGCGACTACACCCCCACCGAACTCCACGACCTCCTCCACAAGGAACCCACCAAGGTCAAGGTCGAAGGCGTCAACGTCACCTACGAAGGCCTCATCCCCAAGATCCAAAAATCGGTCCTCACCAAGGACCGCGCCTCGATGCAACCCCACATCCGCGCCTTCGTCGACCGCGCCGTCACCTCCGCCCCCTGCCCCGACTGCGACGGCACCCGCCTCAGCGACACCGCCCGCTCATCGAAGATCAACGGCATCAGCATCGCCGACGCCTGCGCCATGCAGATCAGCGACCTGGCCACCTGGGTCCGCGCCCTCGACGAACCCTCCGTCGCCCCACTCCTCAAAGCCCTCGGCGACACCCTCGACTCCTTCGTCGAGATCGGCCTCGGCTACCTCTCCCTCGACCGCCCCTCCGGCACCCTGTCCGGCGGCGAGGCACAACGCACCAAGATGATCCGCCACCTCGGCTCATCCCTCACCGACGTCACCTACGTCTTCGACGAACCCACCATGGGCCTGCACCCCCACGACGTCCAGCGCATGAACGACCTCCTCCTGCGCCTGCGCGACAAGGGCAACACCGTCCTGGTCGTCGAACACGAACCCGAGACCATCGCCATCGCCGACCACATCGTCGACCTCGGCCCCGCCGCAGGCACCGCGGGCGGCACCATCTGCTTCGAAGGCACCGTCGACGGCCTGCGCACCAGCGGCACCATCACCGGCCGCCACTACGACGACCGCACCCCCCTCAAGACCGACCTCCGAACCCCCACCGGCACCCTGCAGATCCGCGGCGCCAACACCCACAACCTCCACGACGTCGACGTCGACATCCCCCTCGGAGTCCTCGTCGCCGTCACCGGCGTCGCCGGCTCCGGCAAGAGCTCCCTCATCCACAGCTCCATCCCCAAAGGCGCCGGCGTCGTCTCCATCGACCAAAGCCCCATCCGCGGCTCACGACGCAGCAACCCCGCCACCTACACCGGACTCCTCGACCCCATCCGCAAGGCCTTCGCCAAAGCCAACGGCGTCAAACCCGGCCTGTTCAGCGCCAACTCCGAAGGCGCATGCCCCAACTGCAACGGCGCAGGCGTCATCTACACCGACCTCGCCATGATGGCCGGCGTCGCCACCACCTGCGAGGAATGCGAAGGCCGACGCTTCCAAGCCGACGTCCTCGACTACACCCTCGGCGGCAAGAACATCAGCGACGTCCTCACCATGCCCGTCGACCAAGCCGAACAGTTCTTCGCCACCGGCGACGCCCGCACCCCCGCCGCCCACCGCATCCTGCGCCGCCTCGCCGACGTCGGCCTCGGCTACCTCACCCTCGGCCAACCCCTCACCACCCTGTCCGGCGGCGAACGCCAACGCCTCAAACTCGCCACCCACATGGCCGAGGACGGCGGCGTCTACGTCCTCGACGAACCCACCGCCGGCCTCCACCTCGCCGACGTCGAACACCTCCTCGGCCTCCTCGACCGCCTCGTCGACTCCGGCAAATCCGTCATCGTCATCGAACACCACCAGGCCGTCATGGCCCACGCCGACTGGATCATCGACCTCGGCCCCGGCGCCGGCCACGACGGAGGCCGCATCGTCTTCGAAGGCACCCCCGCCGACCTCGCCGCCGCCCGCTCCACCCTCACCGGCCAACACCTCGCCGCCTACATCGAAAACTGACCCCCGCACACCACGGCCGCGCAGGAACACCACCCCTGCGCGGCCGACTCACGCACCCCCAACGCCGCATCAACCACCCCGCCGGCCCTCCACCGGACCCAGCAGCGGATGCACCCGCATCGCCGCCTCCAACTCACCCGGAAGCTCATCGCGATACCGACCCAGCGTCGACAGATCCGCATGCCCCAGCACCCGCCGCACCGCGTCCATGTCCGTCGCCGCCGCCAAAAGATGCGTCGCCGTCGTATGCCGCAACCCATGCGGCGTCACACTCCGCCGCCGCCCCGCATCCACCCGCTCCAACACCCGATCGATCACCCCCTGCACATCACCCCGCGCCAACCGCCGCCCCCGCCACGACAACAGCAACGCCTTCGGCTCCCGCCCCCGATCCAGCAACCCCCGCCCCTCCGCCAGATACGCGTCCAGCACCTCCACCACCGGACGGGGGAGCGGCACATCCCGCGTCCGCCCGCCCTTACCGAAGATCCGCCAATACCGCGTCCCCCCGTTGACGAAGAAATCCTCCACATTCGCCGACGTCAACTCCGACACCCGCGGCCCCACCGCCGCCAGCAACAACACGATCAACCCGTCCCGCAACTCCGTCCGCTGATCCGGACGCCGCCGCACCACACCAGCCCCCGCATCCGGCGCATCCGCCAGACCACGCGCCGCCCCCAGCAACCCCTCCGCCTGCTCCACCGTCAACGCACGCCGCTCCGCCCGCAACCCACCCCGCTGCTTCGGCCGCACCGTCACCGCCTGCATCGGATTCAACTGCACCCACCCCGCCACCACCGCATGCCGGAAGAACGCCGACACCGAACGCCGGAACCGCGCCTGCGACGCCCCACTCTGCGACGGCGCACCCCCCGCCCCCACAGGCCGCGCCCCCCGGCGCCGCCGCTCATCAGGCTTACGCGCGAACCTGAGCAGAACCTCATCGACGTCCTCGCCCGTCAGATCGTCCAGCACCCGGTCCTCACCCGCCAGCGCCCCGAACGTCACCACGTCCCGCACATACACCTCCGCCGACGCAGGCGCCAGCGCACCCGTCGACGCCTTCGCACGCACCATCTCCGCATAGCGATCCACACACTCGGCCACGGACACACGCTGAACATCGGCAGGACGCACCCGCCGGACGCTACCCCCCACCACCGACAGAACCCCCGTAAGATCGACAACATGGGGGAGCGGGCACTGTTCGACCAGATCGGCGAGATCATCCGCGGATCCACCCCACCCCGCCTCGGCCACCCCCACATCCACGTCCGCCACAACGGCGTCAAAGCCTGGTTCGGCGACCCCGCACCCCAACGCGAGCACTACGAAGCCCAGATCATCCCCGCCGCACTCACCCCCGGCGCCCACCACCACGCCATCGAGATCGGCTTCCACGCCGAACACCCCGCCGAACCCGACAACCAGGCCACCCTCACCCACCTGCTCACCACCGAACCCACCTGGCGCGCCGACCTCGGCGACGAACCCCGCACCGGCGCCTTCCTCGGCCGCACCACCTGGCGCCGCATCTCCGAAACCTGGCCCGACGCCGACCTCACCGGCCCCGACATCCCCTTCGAGATCGGCGTCCGCCTCGTCGACTACATCCGCGCCCTGGAACCCCACCGCAAACGGGTATGACCACCCGCACGCGTCCACCGGACAGGGGAGGGGCCCGTGCTCATCGGCACATCGGGATGGCAGTACGCCGACTGGCGCGACGTCCTGTACCCGCCCGGCCTCGCCCAACGGAACTGGCTCCGGCACTACGCCGACACCTTCACCACCGTCGAGAACAACAACGCCTTCTACCGCCTCCCCGCCCACGAGACGTTCGAGCTGTGGCGCGACAACACCCCGCCCGGCTTCGTCATGGCGATCAAGGCCAGCCGCTACCTCACCCACATGAAACGCCTCAAGGACCCGGCAGAGCCGGTCGCGCGCCTCATGAACGCCGCCCACGGCCTGGGGGACAGGCTCGGCCCCCTCCTGCTCCAACTCCCGCCCACCCTGCAGGCCGACACCGACCGCCTCACCGAGTGCCTGCACCGGTTCCCGGACGGCACCCGCGTCGCCGTCGAACCCCGCCACCCGTCCTGGTGGACCGACGACACCCGCCGCGTCCTGGAACACCACGAAGCGGCCCTGTGCTGGACCGACCGACTCGGCGAGGCGCAGACACCCCTCTGGCGAACGGCCGACTGGATCTACCTGCGCTTCCACGAGGGACCCGCCGAACCCTGGCCGGAGTACGACGACGAGACCCTCCGACGCTGGGCCGACGAACTCGATGGGGCACAGGACGCCTACGTCTACTTCAACAACGACCCCGGCGGCGCCGCCGTCCGCAACGCCCTCCGCTTCACCGACCTCACGACCTGATCTCGGCCGCGATCAGGCCCGCGAGCCGCTGCGCGGTGTCGAAGTGGGGAGTGAGACGGGTCTTGGTCATCGCGAAGGAGACGCCGGAGGCGGTTTCGGCATAGACGTAGCTGCCGCCCCCACCGACCCAGCCGAACGCGGTAGGCGCCTCCTCCGGCCGAGCGCCGACGCGGCCGAGCGGATAGCCCAGCCCCAGCCGTACATGGTTACCGAAGACCTGGTCAGTGCCCTCGAAGGCCACCGCCGTCAACTCCTCCAACTGGCGTGAATCGATGAGCCGACCATCCAGGACAGCGGCGTTCACCGCAGCGATTCCCCGCGCCGTGAACGTCCCGACGGACGGGACGTCCGCCTGCAGGATCTCGCGGCTGTTGCCCATGGCCGCGGTCGGCTGCAACTCCCAGGGCGCGAGAACGGCACCATCGTCAGGTGGCGCGACCGGGGGAGGAGCGGCGTCTTCGAGCCGCGCCAGCCGGGCCAGCTCGGCGCGGGGAACACCGAAGTACAGGTCACCGGCGACCCCCAAGGGCATGGCGACCCACTCGTCCAAGAGCTGCCGCATCGGCTTGCCCGTGGCCCGACGCGCGACCTCGCCGACGAGGAAGCCGTAGGTGAACGAGTGATACCCCGTCTCGGCCCCGGGCCGCCATCGCGGTTCGGCGCCGGCGATCGCGCCGCACACCCGCGACCAGTCCGTCAGGTCGGCGGGACCGATGTCCGGAGGCATCGCCGGCACTCCGGCCGAGTGCGTGAGCACGTGTCGAAGAGTCGCAGTCGCCTTGCCGCGGGCACCGAACTCCGGCCAAAGGTCGGCCACCGGGGTGTCGTATCCGACGGCACCGGTCCCGACGAGCAGGTGAGCGATCAGCGACGTCATGACCTTGCCGGAAGAAAAGCTGAAGAACGGGGTCTCCGTGGTCGCCCTGCGCCCGGTCTGGCCGTCGGCCACTCCGGCGACGGCATCGACGACAAGGGCACCGCGGTGGTAGCAGGCCACCTGCAACCCGGTTTCGGCCCCGCTCTCAACGAGTTCGTCGAGGACGCTCTGGACCTTCCCCTGCAGTGAGGGCATCGTCGTCACCGGCTCGGCCACGTGTAGCGGGTCTGGCTGGACGCCGGCAACTTGCCGAAGGCGAATCCGACGGCCGGCGCGACTCGATAGAGCCTCACGTCGCCGGCGATGACGGCGTCGCCCAACCCGTACCAGGTGCCCTCTGGGCTGGTCAGATGCGGGCCGTACTTCCGCTCGAAGTCCGCGGCGGCCTGCCGGCGTTCCGAGCGATCATCCACTACAGATGCGAGACCCTCGATAACGACGTCCACACCGGTCAAGGCATTGGTGCCCGTCGTCAGCACACATCGGGCATTGTGCTCGAGATTTCGCGCCTTGCGCTCCTGACCGCCCGTGGTGAAGCACAAGCCGCCCAGACTCCAGGCCGCCAGCAACG
Organism: Actinomadura sp. NPDC023710; assembly: GCF_040639875.1. Classification (NCBI taxonomy): domain Bacteria; kingdom Bacillati; phylum Actinomycetota; class Actinomycetes; order Streptosporangiales; family Thermomonosporaceae; genus Actinomadura; species Actinomadura sp. NPDC023710. Next base: position 81,637 of record NZ_JBFAGB010000021.1, on the reverse strand, counting down.
GCGTCACGTGCGGTCGCCCGTCAGGCCGCACCGTGGAGAGCCAGAACACCTCCGCCTCACCGAGGACCGCGAACGCCGACGCCCACGGCGTCGCCTGCGCGCCTGGAGACGAGAACGGGCCCAGCTCGGTAGCCGGTTCACGGTCGACCATGTCACACCCTCAATTCGACGAGGCATCCTCAGCCGTCCTGATGATGACCTGAACCCGCCGACAAACTCATCGGTCCGCGCGCGACGACGTGCTCGGCATGGCTCGACGTACTCCGCAGCAGTGGTTCGATCGCGTTTCTCAAACCAGACAGAATCCAGCTTCTGTCTGGTTTAGACGAGAAAGGGTGGAATCTTGCGCGGAGGAGGGCGGAGTCCCGCTTTGATCCATTACCTGGGAGGTCATCGCCGCGGCAGGGAAGGCGCTGGCAAGGTTGCCCGCCGAGCCAACCTGCACATCGACGGAGGTCGACCATGTCCGGAACTGCTACGCCGACGAGCACGCGCGCCGTGGTGGAGGAGTTGCTGCGCCGGATCGGCGAGGGCGACCCCGAACGGATCGCCGCCCTGTACGCCGAGCACAGCGACTGGAAGCTCGACTGGCCCGAGGCCGAGCACGGCCGCGCCGCCACGCCCTGGATCCGGCACCGGTCCGGCCGCGCCGATGCCGCCGCGCACTATCGGCAGATCGCCGAGCACCACGTGCCCGAGAAGGTGGACACGCAGGTGGAGCGCATCCTGGTGGACGGGGATGACGCGGTGGTGCTGGGCGAGATCCGGCAGACGGCGCGGTCCACCGGGCGCGCCTATCGCGCCCGGTTCGCCCTGCACCTCACGGTCGAGAACGGCCTGGTCGTCCGGCACCACGTCTACGAGGACAGCCTCGCCGTCGCCCAGGCGTTCACGCCCTGACCGGGATCAATCCGGTTCCGTCGACGGCGACGTTGGGTCAGACTTGCCCGGTGGATGATCTCGCCCGGCCGCCGCGTCTGGTACCGCCCACGACGGCGGTGCGCGAGTCGTTCCTGACCGGAGAGAGGGCCGACCACCTGGCGACCGGCGACCCGACGGACTGGCTGGACGAGGCCCACCGTGACTTCGAGGCGTTCGTGGCGCGCCGGCGCGGTGTCCAGGAGCGTTGGGGCGTCCCGTCCACGACGTACTGGTACGTCTCGGGCGAGCACTACATCGGGACTCTCATCGTGCGGCATCGCCTGACGCCGGAGCTCGCGGAGGTCGGCGGGCACATCGGGTATCACGTCGTGCTCCCGTGGCGTCGGCGGGGCCACGCCACGCGGATGCTCGCGGTGGGGCTGGGCGAATGCCGCCGGCTCGGCCTGGAACGCGTTCTGCTGACGTGCGCCGCCGGCAACGAGCCGTCCCGGAGGGTCATCCTCGCGAACGGCGGCGTCCACGACGGCCGCGCCCGCGGCGAGGACCGCTTCTGGATCGACCTCGCCGCCGAACACGCGGCGCGCACCGCGTGAACCGGCCGCGGAGTGCGCGGAGCGCCCCACTTTCTCCAGGTCTGATCGTTGGTCGATAATGAGCATTATGTTAAGTAGAGGTGATGGGGATGGTGCCGGGCCGGTTCGTTCGCGCGTTGGACGCCTTCGAGGCGGTGCTCGCCGCGACGCCTGCGGACCGGTGGCTCTCCCCTTCGCCGTGCGAGGGCTGGGCGGCGGTCGACGTGGCCGGGCATGTGACGGCCGGGCTGCTGGTGGTCGAGATGCGGGCCGCCGGACGTCGGCTGCCTGAGGACGATCCGGACTGGCGCGAGGTCGCCGGCGCGGACCCGGTGGCGTCCTGGCGGCTGGTGCGGGCGCGGATGACGGCCGAGTTGACCCCCGAGGCGTTGGCTCGTCCGGTGCGGCTGGCTCTCGGCCTGGAGATGACGCTGAGCGAGTGGCTGGAGGGTTATCCGCTGGAGCTGCTCGTCCACGCGTGGGATCTGGCGCAGGCCACCGGGCAGTCGGTCGTCTTCGCCGCCGATCTGGTCGGTCCCGCGCTGGCGACCGCGCGGCGGATGGCGCCCGGTGGTCGTGAGGCGGGCATGCTGGGCCCGGAGGTCGCCGTGCCCGCTGGCGCCGACGACCTGGCGCGCCTGCTGGCGCTCTTCGGCCGCTCCCCCGCGGGTGTGTGAGGCAGCCGGAGATGGTTACGGAGAGTAGCGATCTGGGGGGTCGTCGGGGGCCTCTCCCCCGTCGATTTCCTGGTGCGCGGGCGGGTCTGTGCCGGTTAGGGTGCAGGCATGCGCCGACGACATTGATCTTCACCTGAGGCGGGGCTCGCGCGGAGGCTGTACGGCTACGCGTTCCTCGAGGATTTCGTTCTTCTGTACCCGGTGTACGCGGTGCTGTTCGCTGAGACCGGGCTCTCCCCCGCCGCCGTCTCGTCGTTGTTCGTGATCTGGTCGGTCACGACGTTCGCGCTGGAGCTGCCGTCCGGTTTGTGGGCGGATGTGTTCTCGCGGCGGTTGCTGCTGGTGGCCGCTCCCCTGCTGGCGGGTGCGGGTTTCGGGCTGTGGGCCTTCTTCCCTTCGTATCCGGCGTTCGCGGCCGGGTTCGTGCTGTGGGGCGCGGGGTCGGCGCTGCGTTCGGGGACGATGCAGGCGCTGGTGTACGAGGAGTTGGAGCGGGTGGGGGCGCCGGGCGCCTATGCGCGGCTGGTCGGGCGTTCTGAGGCGGTGTCGCTGCTGGCGGTGGTGGCGGCGTCGGCCTTGGCGTCGCCGGTGGTGGCGGCGTGGGGGTACCGGGGGCTGGGTGCGGCGAGTGTGGCGGCTTGCGTGGGGTGTGCGGTGGCGGGGTGGTTCCTGCCGGAGTCCGGGGGCGGCGGTGAGGGCGCGGAGGAGCCGTCGTTCGGGTCGGTGGTGCGTCAGGGGTGGGCGCAGGTGCGGGGTGAGCCGGCGGTGCGGCGGGCGCTGGTCCTGGTGATGGTGCTGGAGGGTGTGACCGCGCTGGATGAGTATGTGCCGTTGCTCGTGCGGTCGACGGGTGTGGCGGCGTCGGCGGTGCCGTTGCTGGTGCTGGTGGTGACGGTGGGTGATGCGGTGGGTGGTTGGTCGGCGGGTCGGGGTGTGCGGTGGCTGGCGCCGGTGCTGGGGGCGGGTGCGGTGTGCCTGGCGGTGGGGTCGCTGGGTGGTCGGCCGGGTGGGCTGGTGCTGGTGGCGGTGGCGTTCGGGGTGTTCCGGTGGGCGATGGCGGCGGCGGACGCGCGGTTGCAGGGGCGGGTGGGTGATGGGGCGCGGGCGACGGTGACGTCGGTGGCGGGGTTCGGGGCGGAGGCGGTGGCGGTGCTGGTGTTCGCGGGGTATGCGCTGGGGTCGCGGTGGGCGGGTGCGGGGGTGTTGGTGGGGGTGGCGGCGGTGCCGTACGTGGTGGTGGCCGTCGTGCTGGGGTTGGGGGCGTGGCGTGGCCGTGTACATCCGGAGGCGTAGGCGGCGGGTGGGCGGTACGCGAAAGGCGCATGGCGGTTGAACGCTCTCGCCGGATTCGTGGGCGGTGGGTGCGGGCCGAGGATCGTGGGGTCGTTGCGGATCGATTCTTGGAGCGTGTGCTGATGGGTGCGGATCCGCTGGATCTGGCGCGGGTGCAGTTCGCGTTGACGGCCGGCACGCATTTCCTGTTCGTGGCGCTGACGCTGGGGTTGGCGACGCTGGTGGCGTTGACGCAGACGCGGGCGGCGGTGTCGGGCAGTGCGGTGCATGCGCGGATGGTGCGGTTCTGGGGGCAGTTGTATGTCATCAACTATGCGGTGGGGATCGTCACCGGGTTGGTGATGGAGTTCCAGTTCGGGTTGAACTGGTCGGGGCTGTCGCGGGTGACGGGGAACGTGTTCGGTGCGCCGCTGGCGCTGGAGACGATCGTGGCGTTCTTCGTGGAGTCGACGTTCCTGGGGTTGTGGATCTTCGGGTGGGATCGGCTGAACCGGTGGGTGCATCTGGCGCTGATCTGGGTGGTGACGCTGACGGCGTATCTGTCGGCGTATTTCGTGCTGGTGGCGAACGGGTGGCTGCAGCGTCCGGTGGGGTTCGTGATGGTGGACGGTGTGGCGCGGCTGGACGATGTGGGGGCGTTGCTGGCGAATCCGACGGCGTTGCTGGCGTTCTTCCATGTTCTGTTCGGGGGGTTGCTGACGGCGGGGTTCTTCATGGCGGGGGTGAGTGGTTTTCATCTGCTGCGGAGGACGGCGGAGGTGGAGTTCTTCCGGCGGTCGATGCGGATCGGGTTGCTGACGGTGATGGTGTCGGTGATGCCGGTGGTGGTGTTCGGCGGGATGCAGTTCCAGTACGCGCAGCCGACGAAGACGGGTGGGCGCAAGGCGGCGGCCGCGGTGGCGGATTTCTCGGCGCGGTTCGGGCCGGATGATTACCGGGCGCCGGTGCTGGCGGGGGTCGGTGAGGCGCTGATGATGGCGATGTGGATGCTGATGCTGCTGGTGGCGGCGGTGGCGTTGGTGAAGTTTCCGTTCGGGCGGTGGCTGGTGCGGGGGCGGGTGTTCCACGTGCTGATGATCGCTGCGGTGCCGTTGCCGTATGTGGCGATGGTGGCGGGGTGGGTGTTCCGTGAGGTGGGGCGGCAGCCGTGGATGGTGTACGGGGTGCTGAAGACGCGGGACGCGCTGTCGCCGGGTGTGGGGGCGGGGACGATCACGGTGTCGTTCGTGGCGTTCTCGGTGCTGTTCGCGGTGCTGTTCGGGGTGAACGCGTGGCTGCTGGCGCGGTTCGCGCGGCGGGGTCCGGAGGGGGCGGGGTTGGGTGCCTCTCCCCCGGTGGAGCCGGCCGCGCCGGTGATGAGCCCGACGTTCTGACAGGAGTCTGGTGATGGATTCTCTCGCGGTGGTGTTGCTGGCGGTGTTCTCGGCCGGGTATCTGGTGCTGGCGGGCGCCGATGTCGGGGTGGGGATGCTGCTGCCGTGGCTGGGGCGGGACCAGCGGGAGCGGCGGTTGGTGATCGCGTCGTTCGCGCCGTTCTTCCTGGGCAACGAGGTGTGGTTGGTGGCGGCGGCGGGTCTGGTGGCGGGTGCGTTCCCGGGGCTGGAGCACGGGTTGCTGGAGGAGTTGTATCCGCTGTTCGCGGTGCTGCTGTTCGGGTGGGTCGTGCGGGACATGGGGTTGTGGCTGCGGGGGCGGGTGGACGCGGCGGTGTGGCGTGGTGTGTGGGACGCGGCGATCGTGGCGGGGAGTTGGGCGCTGGCGTTGGCGTGGGGTTCGGTGCTGGGTTCGGTGCTGGCCGGTGGCGGGCTGGGTGTGGGGAGCGTTGCGGGGTTGCCGTTGGCGGTGCTGTTTGCTTGGCATGGGGCGGGGTTCGTTCGGTGGCGGTTGCCGGTGGGGTTGGCGGAGCGTGCGGGGCGGGTTCCGTCCCGGTACGGGTTGTCGGCGCTGGTGATGGCGGGTGCGCCGGTGGTGGCCGGGGTGCAGGTGGAGTGGTCGGAGGTCGTGGCCGTGGGTGCGGGGCTGACGATGACGGTGGTGGTGACGGTGGTGGTGCTGCCGTTGCTGTTGGCGTCGCAGGCGCTGGTGTGGTGGACGTTCCGGGGGCGTGTGGAGTCGCCCTCGTACTTGTAGGCGGGCCGGGTGAAGGGTGTCGAGGGGCGTCTGCTGCGGCGGGTTCCTGGCGGGGTGATGGTCCTGCTGGGGGTGCTGGCGGCGGGTCAGGGTGTTCTGCTGGTGGTGCAGGCGGAGCTGTTGGTGCGGGCGGTGGCGGGCCTGGATGCGGGGCCGTTGCCGTGGGTGGCGGTGGTGGTGGCCGGGCGTGCGGTGCTGGCGTGGGTGGGGGCGCTGGTGGCGGGCCGGGCGGCGGCGCGGGTGAAGCGGGGGCTGCGGGGTGCGCTGCTGGAGAGGGCGGCGGGTGATGCGGGGGCGCGGGTGACGTTGCTGACCCGGGGGTTGGACGCGGTCGATCCGTTCTTCACCGGTTATGTGCCGCAGGTGGTGGCGGCGTGTGCGGTGCCGGTGGTGGTGTTGGTGCGGCTGGTGGCGGCGGATTGGGTGTCGGCGCTGGTGGTGGCGGTGACGGTTCCGTTGGTGCCGGTGTTCGGTGCGCTGGTGGGGATGCGGACGGCGGCGTTGACGGGTCGGCAGTGGGGGTTGCTGCACCGGTTGGGGGGTCATTTCCGGGACGTGGTGGCGGGGCTGGGGACGTTGCGGGCGTTCGGGCGGACCGGTCATCAGTCGGTGGTGGTGCGGGAGCTGGCGGGTGAGCATCGGCGGGCGAGTGTGCGGGCGCTGCGGGTGGCGTTCTTGTCGTCGCTGGTGCTGGAGCTGGTGTGCGCGTTGTCTGTGGCGCTGGTGGCGGTTCCGGTGGGGTTGCGGTTGCTGGGCGGGGAGATGGCGCTGGCGACGGGTTTGCTGGTGTTGGTGTTGACGCCGGAGGTGTTTCTGCCGTTGCGGGCGTTGGGGCAGCGTTTCCATGCGAGTGCGGAGGGGGTGGCGGCGGCGCGGGAGGTGTTCGCGGTGCTGGACGCGCCGGCTGTTTCCGGGTGCGGTGGCCGGGTCGTGGTGGGGGCGGGGGCGCCGGAGATCGTGCTGGAGGAGGTGACGGTCCGGTACGGGGGTGCGGCGGAGGCGGCGTTGGATCGGGTGTCGCTGCGGGTGGGGCCGGGTGAGCGGGTTGCGGTGACGGGGCCGTCGGGGGCGGGCAAGTCGACGTTGCTTTTGGTTCTGGCGGGGCTGGTGTCCCCCGATTCGGGGCGGGTGCTGGTCGATGGGGTGGATCTGGCGGAGCTGGATGTGGAGGCGTGGCGGGCGCGTGTGGGGTGGGTGCCGCAGCGTCCGCATCTGTTCGCGGCGTCGGTGGCCGACAACATCCGGCTGGGTGATCCGGGTGCCGGGGCGGGGCGGGTGGTGGAGGCGGCGCGGGCGGCCGCGGCGGATTTCGTCGGGGAGTTGCCGGAGGGGTTGTCGACGGTGCTGGGTGAGGGCGGTACGGGGTTGTCGGCGGGGCAGCGGCAGCGGCTGGCGATCGCGCGGGCGTTCCTGTCGGGGGGTCCGGTGATGCTGCTGGACGAGCCGACGGCGCGGCTGGATCTGCACAGTGAGCGGGTGTTGGTGGATGCGGCGGTGCGGTTGCTGGCGGGGCGGACGGCGGTGCTGGTGGCGCATCGTCCGGCGTTGCTGCGGGCGGCGGATCGGGTGGTGCGGTTGGAGGGCGGCCGGGTGTGCGCGGGGGCTGGTGGGCGGGTCGGCGAGGAGGCGGCGTGAGGGGCGCGTCGGGGGTGTGGGGTGCGGTGCGTCCGCACGCGGTGCGGTTGGTGGCGGCGGGTGCGGCGGGTGCGGCTGCGGAGCTGTGCGGGCTGGGGTTGATCGCGGCGGCGGCGTGGTTGATCGCGCGGGCGTCGCAGGGGCCGGAGCTGGGGGCGTTGTCGGTGGCGATCGTGGCGGTGCGGGGGTTCGCGCTGGCGAAGGGGTCGCTGCGGTATGTGGAGCGGCTGGCGGGGCATGACGCGGTGTTGCGGGCGCTGGCGGAGTTGCGGGGTCGGGTGTTCGACGCGTTGGCGGCGGCGCGTCCTGGGGCGCGGCGGGTGCGTGACGGTGACGCGCTGACGCGGATGGTGTCGGATGTGGACGCCGTCCAGGATCTGTTGCTGCGGTGTGTGCTGCCGGTGGCGGCGTCGGTGGTGTGCGGGGCGGCGGGGGTGGTGGTGTGCTCGCTGGTGGAGGTGTCGGCGGCGGGGGTGCTGGCGGTGGGTCTGCTGGTGGCGGGGGTGGTGCTGCCGGCGGTGGCGGCGGTGGCCGGTGGGCGGGCGGCGGCGCGGATGGCGGAGGGGCGTGAGGTGCTGGCGGTGCGGTCGCTGGATGTGCTGGAGGGGGCGCGGGATCTGGCGATGTTCGGTGCGTCGGGCCGGTATGCGGAGCGGGCGCGGGATGCGGTGCGGCGGTTGGAGGGGGCGGAGCGGTCGGCGGTGCGGGTCGCGGCGGTGGTGGCGGCGGCTGGGTTCGTGGTGCAGGGCGTGACGGTCGCTGTGGTGGCGTGGGTGGGGTTGCGTGCGGGTGTGGACGAGGTGGGTGCGGCGGTGCTGGCGTTGACGGCGCTGGTGGCGGTGGAGTCGGTGCTGCCGCTGGCGGGTGCGGCGCAGCGGTTGCGGGAGGTGGCGCCGGCGGTGCGGCGGGTCGGGGCGGTGCTGGCCGCTCCCCCGGCGCTGGGGCCGGCGCGTCCGGTGGTGGTGCCGCGGGGGCCGCTGGAGGTGGAGTTGCTGGGGGTGCGTGTCGCCTACGGGGAGGGGGCGGCTGTGGAGGGGGTGGCGCTGGACGGGGTGGATCTGCGGGTGGAGCGGGGCCGACGGGTCGCGGTGGTGGGGGCGAGCGGCGCGGGCAAGAGCACCCTTTTGGCGGTGCTGTCCGGGGATGTGCCGGTGGCGGCGGGTGCGGTGCTGCTCGGGGGCCGGGACGTCGGCGGGTATGCGCCCGGGGATGTGCGGGCGGCGGTACGGGGGCTGGCGCAGGACGCGCATGTGTTCGCCGCGTCGGTGCGGGCGAATCTGCTGCTGGCGCGTCCGGACGCGGGTGAGGCGCAGTTGTGGGCGGCGGCGGAGCGGGCGCGGTTCGGCGAGGTGGTGCGGGCGTTGCCGGACGGGTGGGACACCGTGGTGGGGGCGGGTGGTCGCGGCCTGTCGGGCGGGCAGCGGCAGCGGCTGCTGCTGGCGCGGGCGCTGCTGGCCGATCCGCCGGTGCTGGTGCTGGACGAGCCGACGGAGGGGTTGGATCCGGTGGCGGCGGACGCGGTGACGCGGGAGCTGCTGGAGGCGCCGGGTGGCGGGACGCTGCTGCTGGTCACGCATCGGCTGGCGGCGCTGGGGGCGGCCGACGAGGTGGTGGTGCTGGATCGGGGGCGGGTGGTGCAGCGGGGCCGGCATGAGGAGTTGCTGGCGGTGGCGGGCGCCTACCGCGACCTGTGGGAGGCCGAGCTTCTGGCCGCCCGGGCGGTGGCGTGCTGACCGTGGAGGTGGTGGAGGGCGCGGGCGAGGGCGGTGATGGCGTCGGTGATGGCCGAGGTGGGGACGGCGGCGTATCCGAGGACCAGTCCGGGCGGGTGGGGGCGTTGCGCGTGCCATGACAGCGGGTGGGTTTTGACGCCGTGTTCCAGTGCGGCCGCGGCGAGGTCGGCGTCGTTGAGGCCGTCTGGGGGGTGGCGGGGGAAGGTGATGGTCAGGTGCAGGCCGGCGGCGGCGCCGTGGACGGTCGCGGTGGGCAGGTGCGCGGCGATGGCCTCGATCATCGTGTCGCGGCGCCGGCGGTGGCGGCGGCGCAGCAGCCGCAGGGTGCGCTCCATGTCGCCGGAGTTCATGAGTTCGGCGAGGACGTGTTGCGGGAGGGCGGCGTTGCCGAGGTCGGCGAAGCGTTTCTCGGCGATGACGGCGTCCAGGTGCGGGGGCGGCGGCAGGATCCAGCCGATGCGCAGTGCCGGGGCCAGGAGTTTGGAGACGCTGCCGGTGTAGAAGGCTCGGTCGGTGAGCATGGAGCGCAGTGCGGGGACCGGGGGCCGGTCGTAGCGGTGCTCGGCGTCGTAGTCGTCCTCGATGACCAGGCCGCCTGTGGCGGCCCAGTGTGTGAGGTCGCGGCGGCGGTCGCCGCCGAGCACGACGCCGGTGGGGAACTGGTGGGCGGGTGTGAGCAGGACGGCGGGGGCGCCGGTGGCGCGCAGGCGGTCGACGCGGATGCCGGCGGCGTCGACGGGGACGGGCGGGGTGCCCATCCCCCAGTGCGCCAGGTGCTGGCGGACGCCGAGGGAGCCGGGGTCCTCCACGGCGATCCGGTCGATGCCGTCGTGGGCCAGGACGCGGGCGATGAGGCCGAGGGCCTGGGCGGTGCCTGCGACGATGACGATGCCGTCGGGGTCGGCGTGGATGCCGCGGTAGCGGGCGAGCCAGGTGGCGACCGCGGTGCGCAGTGCGGGGGTGCCGCGCGGGTCGCCGTAGCCGAGGCCGGTGGCGGGCAGGTCGCGCAGGACGGTGCGTTCGGCGCGCTGCCAGGCCGCGCGGGGGAAGGCGGCGAGGTCGGGCAGGCCGGGTGACAGGTCGATGCGGGCGGGAAGGTCGCGCAGGACGTCGAACACGTCCGCGCCCGGTTCCGCCGGGAACGGTTTCTCCGGGGATGGTGCGGGGTCCGGTGGTGAGGTGGGAGCTCTGCGGGGCGGGCCGGTGGTGGGTGGGGCCGGGGTGAGGGGCGCGGCGACGACGACGGTGCCGGCGCGGCCGCGTCCGGCGAGGTGGCCTTCGTCGGCCAGGCGCTGGTAGGCCTCGGTGACCGCGCCGCGGGAGACGCGCAGGTCGGCGGCCAGGACGCGGGTGGCGGGCAGGCGGGCTCCCACGGGCAGGCGGCCGTCGGCGATGGCGTCGCGGAGCCGTCCGGCGAGCCAGTCGGCGAGCCCGCCGGGCGGGGCGTCGGCGGGGTCGAGTTGCAGGAAGTCCGACCCTCGCGTTATGGACCTGTCGTGTTCGCCGTCATTGGATCTGTTCACCAGGCCATTGTGGGACCACGGTGGACCCATGGAAACCACGATGGCGAGTGGCCCCGGCGGCTATGTGCACGGGTACTCGGGGCGGGAGGCGCGGCGGCTGGGCGACCAGGCCGATGTCCTGGCCGCGTTGCTGCACGACGGGACCGCCTACCCGGCGGGCAGCCGGGTGCTGGAGGCGGGCTGCGGTGTGGGGGCGCAGACGGTGCATCTGGTGTCGCGCTCCCCCGGCGTGCGCCTGACCGCGGTGGACCTTTCGCGCGCGTCCTTGGACCAGGCCCGCGCCCGCGTGGAGGCGTCCTTCCCCGCGGCGCGGGTGCGGTGGCGGTGCGCCGACCTGCGGGATCTGCCGTTCCCCGACGCGGCTTTCGACCACGTGTTCGTGTGCTTCGTGCTGGAGCATCTGCCCGATCCGTGCGCCGCGCTGGCGGGGCTGCGGCGGGTGCTGCGTCCCGGGGGGACCCTGACCGTCATCGAGGGCGACCACGGGTCGGCGTTCTTTCATCCCGACAGCGCCCACGCGCGCGCTGCGATCGCCCACCAGGTCGCGTTGCAGGCCGCGGCGGGCGGCGACGCCCTGCTCGGGCGGCGGTTGGGTCCGCTGCTGGAGGAGGCCGGGTACGCGCGGGTCGGTGTCGTCCCGCGGACCGTCTACGCCGACGGGGCGTGTCCCGACCTGGGGCGGGCCTTCACCCGCGACACCTTCGCCGCGATGATCGAGTCGGTCCGGGACGAGGCCGTCGCGGCCGGGCTGGCCACCCCGGCCGACTTCGACCGCGGGGTCGCCGACCTGCACCGCGCCGCGGGCCCCGAGGGCACGTTCCACTACGCCTTCTTCAAGGCGACCGCCGTGAACCCGCGGTGAAAGCGGTGACCGTGGCCCGCCGGGCCGGGCCGGGCTGGTCAGTTGTCCGGCAGGAGGGGGCCGAGCGGGCCGAGGTCGAGGTTGAGGTCGTGGTCCTCTAGGTCGAAGTGGTCCTTGAGCCGGGTCATCGCCTCGTCCAGGCGCATCAGCGCCAGCCCCAGGTCCTCGATCTGCTGGTCGCTGAGGTCGCCGCCCTCGGCGCGGCGCAGCGCCTGCCGCTCCATCAGCTGCCGGATCAGCTCGACCAGGGTCAGCACCAGCTTCACCAGGTCCCGCTCGACCGTCTCGGGGTCGGAGCGCAGCCGCTGCATCGTGCGCGAGGACCGCTCCCGCAGGTCCGCCTCCCGTACGGGCGCGGCGCGCACCGGGGCGTCCGCGGATGACTCGGTGCGTCCCGCCAGGATGTCGTCGGTGAAGGGGTCTCCCACCGCGGGGTCGCGCACCGACACCTCCCCGCTCACCGGCTCGCTGCTCCCCCGCCCGCGCTCGCCGCGCGGGGAGGGTTCACGGCCGGTCTCCCGGGGGGTGCGGTGAGGGGGCTCGTGGCCGGGTCGGCTCATGGTCGTTCCTCCTCGGGCAGCAGCTCGTCGCGGACGGAGGTGATCAGCGCCCGCAGGGACACCTCCACCAGGTCCACGCCCGCGATCGAGATGACCAGGTCGCCGGTGATGACGACACCGCCCGCCAGGAGCCGGTCCAGCAGGTCGACCAGCGCGATCCGCTCCATCGGGGCGTCGCGGCCCTGGTCCAGCAGGGCCGTCACATCGCCCCCGGCTCGATGAAGGAGTAGGGCGGCCAGGGCCCCGTCACCTCCACCTCGATGCCCGCCAGCTTCTCGGCGGCCGCCCGCGTGACCGCCAGGAACCCCTCCACCTGCTCCTCGTCCAGCAGGTAGGCGACGTTGAGGATCTGCGTGCCCGGCCGGCCCGACAGCCGCGGGTCCTGCGGCGGGTGGTGCCGGGACGCCACGGCGTGGTCGGCGAGCTCGGCGTGCACCGCGTCGGCCTGCTCGCCGACCCGGCGCCCGGCGTCGGCGCGGCGTCGGCGCTCCTGCTGCCGGCGCCGCAGGTACGCGGTCCCGACCCCGCCGGACGAGCCGCCCGCGGGATCTTCGGCCGGGGGCTCGGCGCCCGGCGCGGGTCCCTCACCGGCGCTGGGGCCGTCCTGCTCGGCGTCGCCGCGCAGCAGTTCGGGGTCGGCGTAGGCCTTCACGCCCCACTCCGAACGGCCGGTGATCAGGTCGAGGACCTCGGTGAAGCGGCCGCCCTCGTCCGAGAGCACCTCGGCGACGCGCGCGTCGTCGCGGTAGATGGTCGCGATCCGCACGGGCGCGGTGGGGGCGGCGTGCGCGGCCCGGTCCACCACGTCGTGGTGGGCGCGGGCGGTGGCCTCCAGCCACTCCAGGTCCTCCAGGTTGGCGCGCAGAGCCGCCTCGCCGTACTCGGCGAGCCGGACGGTGCTGACCAGGGCGGTCAGCCCGGCCGCGACGACGCCGCGCACCGGCGCGCCGGCCACCCCGGCGGTGTCGCCCAGCGCGGCCGGGTCCAGGCCCCGCGCCACCCCGTACAGGTAGACGCCGGTACCGGCCGGGTCGGCGGTGCCGTGGGCGCCGGCGGTCTCGCCGGCGAACCCGGGGGCGGTCATGATGGGGACTCCTTCCCGTCTCCGGTCGGTTCGGCGGCTCCGTCGGCGCCCGCCTCCAGGGCGGCCAGGCGTTCGCGCAGCCGCCGGTTCTCCTCCAGCAGCTCGCGGTCGCCCTGGCCGTCCACCTCCTTCTGCCGGGCCTTGGAGGACAGGGACGGGTCGTGCTCCCACCAGTCGATGCCCATTTCCTTGGCCCGGTCCACCGACGCCACCAGCAGCCGAAGCTTGATCGTCAGCAGTTCGATGTCCAGCAGGTTCACCCGGACGTCCCCGACGATCACGATCCCCTTGTCGAGGATGCGTTCCAGCAGGTCGGCCAGGTTGGCGCCCTGCCGTTCCCCGGCCATCGACCGCGCCGGGGAGCGCTGGCCCGTCCAGGAGATCTCACTCACAGCCGCTCAGTTCCTCTCGACTCGTCCGCGGGCATAGCGGCCGGCGCGCCGGTAGCTCACCAGCTCCCCGTCCTCGTCCACCTCGGTGTCGTAGACCGCGAGGATGTCCGCGGAGTCCGGGATGCGGTGGGTCTCCACGACCTCCACCTTGACGCGCCAGCCCTCCTCCGTGCGCTCCATTCCCACGACGCTCTCGGCCCGGCGGCCGGTCATCGCGGTGACGTGCTCCACCGCCATCGCGGCGGCCTTGGACGCGGACAACATGACCGGCCTCCTAGCCGCCCGGCTGGTAGCCGCGGGCGCGGCCCTCGTTCAAGCGGTGGATCAGCTCCTCCTCGCGCTCGGCGGCCTCCTCCTCGGTGATCTCGCCGGCGGCGGCCTCGTCGGCCACCTGCTGCATCTCCGCGGCGATCCGCCCCGGGTCGTACAGCTGCGCCTCGGCCTGCTCGGTCAGGGTCTCGGCCAGCCACATCACGCCCTTGACGGGTGCCAGGGGCGCCGTGACCAGCCCGGTGAAGAATCCCATCGCCGCTCATGCCTCCGGAACGAAGTCGTAGGGCGGCAGGGGCCCGATCAGCCGGATGCGGATCCGGTCGCCGTGCTCCTGGCCCAGCTTCTCCACGGCCTCCTCGAACGCGGCGCGGCGGTCGGCGCGGACCAGGAACGAGGCGTCCAGGACGTCCTCCTCCCTGGCCGGGGTCTTGCGCGTGAACGCCTCGGCCGCCGAGGCCGCCCCGTCCAGCAGGACCTGCTCGTCGCTCTCCCGGAGCCGCTGCATCGACTGCGCGATCAGCTCGCCGAGCCGGACCCGGTCGTAGTAGACCGCGTCGGCGGCGTCGGCCGGGACCTCCCGCAGCCGCTGCGCCAGCTCGGCGACCTCCGGGTCGTTCTGCATGATCTCCCGCAGCACCGCGTCCTCGACGTAGGTGCCCTTGACGCGCAGCTCGACGCGGCCCTCCAGCTGGTCCAGGACCTGCCCGAAGCGGTCGGAGTTGCCGGCCAGCAGTTCCTTCTCCACCGCGTCGCGGTCGGCCAGCGCCGCCCCGAACCGGAACGGCAGGACCACGGTCCCGGCGTCGACCAGCGCGTTCAGCACCCGCTGGTGCGCCACCAGGTCGGCGCGCTCGCCCAGGGCCCGGTCGGCCGGCAGGTCGCTGACGACCGCGGCGGCCACACCGCCGTCCTCGACCAGCGACACCGTCCCGTCGTCCAGCCCGGCCAGGTCCGGTGGCAGCGCCACGCCCGACCGGGTCACCCCGTACACGTACTGCGGGATCCGGTTCCCGGCCTCAGAGCCGCCGGGGGTCTGAGGCGTGCTCATTCTTCCTCGTCCTCCTTCTTGCGCGACGAACGGCGCCGCGCGGGCTGCTTGTCGTCCTCGTCCTCGTCGGAGCCGCCGCCGAAGGTCTCCTTCAGCCGGTCCTGCGCCCCTTCCAGGGCGCCGCGCGTCTTCTTCTTGGCGCCGGACTCCTGCATGCCGCCAACGAACTCCGGCAGACCCTGCGAGGTGCCGTCGTGAGCGATGTCCAGACGGTTCACCGCCTCGGCGAACCGCAGGTAGGTGTCGACACTGGCGACGACGATCCGCACGTCGATCGTGAGGATTTCGATTCCCACCAGCGAGACCCGCGCGTACAGGTCGATGACCAGACCCTTCTCCAGGATCAGGTCGACCACGTCGGCGAGGCCGCTGCCGGAACCGCCGCGCTGCACGACATTGCTGCCCGAAGTCTGCTGGGCGATCGGCCCAGTCATGTGATCGCTCCTTCTGGGGGTTGACCCGTTGGGGGGTTGAGCATGACCCCCGGTGTACCCGCCTCGGCCTCCCTAAACAGGGGATCTGTTTCCGGTTATGTGCCGGTCAGGACGAAATGTCCGTGCCAGCACGTGCGACGCCCCCGCAGAACGGGTTCTGCGGGGGCGTCGCCCTCGTCGGGAATTCCGGGAGGCCGGAGGTCAGCGCTTCCGGGCGGTGAGACGCCCGACGACGATCCCGGCGACGGCCGCCCCCGCCACCGGCGCCGCCCGCAGGAACCGGCCGAGCGTGAGGAGCTTGGCCAGCCCCGCCGCGCGGCCGGGCAGCGCCGCCACCTGGCCGCCGGCCCGCGCGACTCCCGTCCCCGCGGTCTTCGCCGCGCCCTGCGCGGTGTCCTTGGCGGTGTTGGTCGTGCTCTTGGCAGTGGCCGTCGTGCTCTTGGCGGTGCCCTTCGTGGTGTCCTTGGCGGCCGTGCCGGCGGCCTCGGCCTTGCCCGCCGCCTTGCCCGCCGTCCTGCTGACGTTCTTGCTCGCTTGTCCGGACCCGTTGCCCGGGACCGAGGGGGTCTTCATCGTCCGTCCTTCCGTCGGGGGGATCTTCCTGCCGAACCGGTGTGCCGCCGCTGCGGTCCACCGGCGAAGAATCGCGTTCGTCGGCCGTAACGCGGCCTACCCCACCCGGCCACCGCAAACATGCGAACCGCCCGTGCACAGGGATCTGGCGGGGCGCGGCGGGCGGCCGGGGCCGACGGTTGGAACCCTCGCTCCGGGTATGCCGAAACCCATGCCACCCGATGAGCCGCCGTGCGCACCGGCACCGCCGCCGCGCCCCGGCCCGGCCCGGCAGGCCGCCGAGCCGCTGGCCTGGTGGACGGCGCTGCTGGCGGTGTACCTGGCGCTAGTACCCGCCATCTCCCCCACCGAGATCACCGTCGGAGCGCTCACGGCCGCCGTGGGGGCCGCCGCCGCGGTCGCCGCGCGCCGGGTCCTGCTCACCACCGGCACCGCCCGCCCGCCCGGGAGCGGCCGCGAGCCCGCCGCCGGCCGCGACGCGTCCCGGCGGCCTGTCGCGCCCGTCCGGCTCCTCCCACCGCTGGCGCGGCTGCCGGCCCAGATCGTCGCCGACACCGCCCGCATCACCGTGGGCGGTGCGACCGGCGGGCACTGGACGACGCCGGCCGCCCCGCCCGGCCCCGCCGGGCGCGGCGCCGCGACCCTGCTGATGTCGACCTCCCCCGGCACCTACGTCGGCGGCGTCGACCCCGAACGCGGGCTGCTGCGCGTGCACCGCCTGACCGGCCCCTCGCCGTTCGAGCGGAGCCTGCGGCGCGCCGGGCTCATCGACGACCCGCCCGCGCAGGGGCCGCGCGAGGGAGGACCGCGGTGAAGACCGACGTCGCGGGCACCGCGCTGCCCGCCCTGGCCGTCATGGCCGGCGCGCTGCTGCCGGCGCTGCTGGCCACACTGCGCGGACGGCCCGCCGGACGGCTGGCAGGGTTGATCGTCACCGGGCCGCTGGTCACCCTCGCGCTGGTGCTGCTGGCCGCCGCCTACGGCCGGCCCGCCTACCTCGACGTCGCCCTGGTGCTGGCGCTGCTGTCGTTCGCCGGGTCCCTGGTGTTCGCCCGGTTCCTGAGCCGGACCCTGTGAAAGGGGGCCACCGATGTCCCTGGACCTGCTCGCCGACGTGCTGACCTGGGCCGGAACCGCCCTCGCCGTCGCCGCCGGGATGCGGCTGCCCCTCACCCGCGGCGCCGCCGCCCGCCTGCACACCGTCGCGCCCGTCACCGTCCTGGCCGCGCCGCTGCTGATCACCGGGCTGGCGCTGCGGCCCTGGTCGTCCTGGCACGACGTCGCCAAGCTCGCCGTCATCGCCGTCCTGCTCGCCGCGACCGGCCCCGCCACGCTCGCCACCGCCGGGCAGGCCGTCGAACGCGCCGCCGGCCGATCGGAGTGAACCCGCCGTGACCATCGCGACCGCCCTCAGCTCCGCGATCACGACCGCGATCACGACCGCGATCACGACCGCGCCGGCGCACGTGGCGGCGGACGTGCTGTCCGG
Organism: Actinomadura sp. NPDC023710; assembly: GCF_040639875.1. NCBI lineage: Bacteria > Bacillati > Actinomycetota > Actinomycetes > Streptosporangiales > Thermomonosporaceae > Actinomadura > Actinomadura sp. NPDC023710. Next base: position 64,477 of record NZ_JBFAGB010000021.1, on the reverse strand, counting down.
GCCGCTCGCCGACGCCCTCATCTCCGCCGCCCTCGCCCTGGCCGCGCTCATGGCCACCGCCGTCGTCCTGACCCGCGACACCGTCCGCCAGGCGATCGTGCTGTCGGGCTACGGGATGGTCCTCGGCCTGCTGTTCCTCATCCTCCAGGCGCCCGACGTCGCGATGTCCCAGATCGGCGTCGGGACCGTCCTGCTGCCGCTGCTGGTCGTGCTGGCCCTGCACGCCACCCGCCGCTACCGCGACACCGGCGACGAACCACCCGCCCGGGACGGCACCGAACGCGGACAGGGCGCTGGAAGGAGCGGAGGACGGGGCGCGGGCGGACGCGGCGGCGGGCAGGCGTCCCGGTGAGGCCCCGCACCCGCGTCTCGCTGTTCGCAGCCGGCGCCGCCGGAACCGCCGCCCTTTTCACCGCCGGGACGCTCGGCCTGCCCGCCTTCGGCGGCTCCCTGCACCCCTACGCCGACCGCGCCGTCCACCAGGCCGTGCGGCGGGGCACCCCCAACGTCGTCTCCTCCGTCAACTTCGACCAGCGCGCCTTCGACACCCTCGGCGAGGAGCTCATCCTGCTGTCGGCCGCGCTCGCCGCCGTGGCGCTGCTGCGCGTCGTGCGCAGCGAGGACGAGCGCGACGGCGCCACCCACCGGCACGGGCCCGCCGAGGTGTCCGACGCGCTGCGCATCGTCGGCCACCTGCTGCTGCCCCTCACCCTGCTCATCGGCGTCTACATCGTCGCGCACGGCGCCGAGTCCCCCGGCGGCGGCTTCCAGGGCGGCCTCGTCCTCGGCACCGCCATCCACCTGCTCTACCTGGCGGGCGACTACCCCGCCCTGCAGCGCCTGCGGCCCATCCCGGTGTTCGAGTCCACCGAGGCCGTCGCCGCCGCCGCGTTCGTCCTGCTCGCCCTCGCCGCCGCCGGGGCCTCCCCCGCCGCACGCGTCCCCGCCCTCAACACCGCCGTCGGGATCGAGGTCGGCTGCGCCCTGGTCCTGCTGCTCGGCAAGTTCTTCGAACAGGCCCTCCTGGTCCGCGAGCACCGCGGAACCGGCGGCCCGCGGGAGCCCACGTGAGCACCGTCCCCTACCTCACCGCCGGCTGGATCATGCTCGTCGGCCTCTACGGCGTCGTCACCACCCGCGACCTCGTGCACGCCGTGGTGTGCCTGTCGGTCACCCAGTCCGGCACCTACGTGCTCCTCCTGGCCATCGGCTACCGCTCCGGCGCCACCGCCCCGGTGTTCTCCGACCGACCGCCGCCCCCCGCCGGCGGGCCCGTCACCGACCCCGTCGTGCAGGCCATGACCCTCACCGACATCGTCGTCGGCGCCACCGTCACCGCGCTGCTGCTCGCCCTGGCCGTCCAGGTCGCCAAACGGCGCGGCACCCTGGACCCCGGCGACCTGCGCCCCCTCGAACCGTGATCCTGCAGGCCACCGTCGCGCTGCCCGTCCTGGTCGCCGCCCTGCTCGCCGCCACCGGACGGTGGCTGCCGCGCCCGGCCGTCGACATCACCGCCCTGGCCACCGCCGCCGCCGTCACCGCCCTGACCGCCCTCACCCTCGCCCGCGCCCCCCACCGCCCGCAGGTCACCTGGCTCGGCGGCTGGGGCCCGGGCACCGGCGTCGGCATCCCCCTGGCCGCCGACCCCCTCGCCGCCGCGCTCGCCTGCGTCGCCGCCGCCCTCACCCTGGCCGCGCTGGCGTTCTCCTGGCGCTACTTCACCGAGATCCAGGCGATCTTCCACGCGCTCATCCTGCTGTTCCTGGCCTCCATGTGCGCGTTCGTCTACACCGGCGACCTGTTCGACGCCTTCGTGTTCTTCGAGCTGATGAGCGTCGTGGCGTTCGCGCTCACCGGCTACCGCTCCGAGGAGCCCGCCACCGTCCACGGCGCCCTCAACTTCGGCATCGTCCAGTCCCTGGGCGCCTACCTCACCCTCGCCGGCATCGCCCTGATCTACGGCCGCACCGGGCAGCTCGGACTCGCCGCCATCGGCCGCCACCTCACCGGCGGCGGCGGCCCCCACCCGCGCCCGGACGCCCTGATCACCGCCGCGTTCGTGCTCATCTGCACCGGCTACCTGGTCAAGGCCGCCGCCGTCCCCTTCCACTTCTGGCTCGCCGACGCCCACGCCGTCGCCCCCACCCCCGTGTGCGTCCTGTTCTCCGGCGTCATGGTCGAACTCGGGGTGTACGGGGTCGCGCGGACCTACTGGGCCGTGTTCCCCGGGCTGGTGCCGCTGCGCGCCGTCGCCGTCCTCGGCGCCGCCGCGGCGCTGCTCGGCGCGGTCATGTGCGTCCTGCAGCACCACGTCAAGCGGCTGCTGGCCTACTCCACCATCAGCCACGCCGGGCTGCTGCTGGTCGGCGTCGCCGCCGGCACCCCCGCGGCGCTGTCGGGCACCGCCTACTCCCTGGCCGGGCACGCCGGCGTGAAGGGCGCGCTGTTCCTGGCCGCCGGGGCGCTGCTGAACCGGTTCCAGAGCGTCGACGCCCGCGACCTGCGCGGACGCGGACGCGTCATGCCCGTCACCGGCGCCGTCGTCCTCACCGGCGCGCTGTGCCTGGCCGGGCTCCCGCCGTCGGGGCTGTTCGCCGGGCACTCGGTCACCGAGCACGCCGTCCTGGAGCAGGGCTGGTGGTGGTTCACGCCCCTGTCCATCGCCGCGTCCGCCGTCACCGCCGGCGCCGTCCTGCGCGTGTGGCTGGTGGTGTGGCGCGGCATGCCCCTGCGCCGCGACCCCGGCGAAACCGGCGCCCGGGACGGCGCGGCGGAAGAGCACGGACCCGCGGGGCAGGACGACCGGGAGGGGCCCGAGACCCCCGTCACCCTCGCGTCCATCCCCTGGGTCATGGTCGCGCCCGCGGTCGCGCTGCTGGCCGCGGGCCTGGCGATCGGGCTGCTGCCCGGCGGGCCCGTCGCCGACGCCGCCGCGATGTTCGCCGACCGCGACGCCTACGCCGCCCTCGTCCTGGACGGCCGCCTCACCCACCCGCACGCGCCGCCCGCCGAGCCCTGGACGCTCGCGGGCCTCGCCGGATCGACCGTCACCCTGCTACTGGCGCTGGGCGTCGCCGCCGCCGGCGTCCGCCGCGCCGCCCCGACCCACCCGGCCGGCACGGCCGCCGCACGCCCCGCACGGGGCCGCGCCCCACTGACACGCGCGGTCGGCGCCGCCACCCGCCGCCTGCACGAACTGCACTCGGGCCACGTCGGCGACTACGCCGCCTGGCTCACCGCCGGCGTCGCCGTCCTGGCCCTGCTCACCGCACGCTTCTGAACCCCCGGCCCGCCCCCGGCCGGCGCGGGTCAGATGCTCCAGAGGCGGCGCTTGCGGTAACGGGGCTCCCACATCACCCGGTTCAGCTCCCGCAGCGGCTTGGGCAACGCCGTGAGGAACCGGCTGCGCTCCACCGGCCCGATCCCGTCCACCACCCACGGGACGAACAGCGGCGTCCCGGCCTCGCAGCGGCCCTGCGCCTCGGCGGCCAGCGCCCGCCACTCCGCGCCCGCCAGCACCGACTCCGCCAGCGGCAGCGCACTCCTCTCCTCGTGCAGCAGGTACCGCTCCAACGCCTCGCGCAGCTCCCGCACCGCGGCCGACAGGTCGCCCGCCCCCGCCGCGTCCTGCCCTGCCGCGCCTCCCATCGCCTCGTCGACGCGGGCGATCAGCGGGGCCAGCCGGGCGTGGTCGGCGCGCACCTCCTCCAGCACGGCCCGCTCGGCGCGGCGCCCCGCCACCGCGCGCTCCACCCGCGGCCACAGCCACCCGTCCTCCAGCTCCTGGTGCAGCCGGATCTGCTCCTTGAGGTTCTCCCAGCCCGCGCGCACGTGCGACGCCCGGCCCTTGCCCGCCGCCGCGGCCGCCGTGAGCCGGTCCAGGTCCCGGCGGAACGCGTGGTGGGGGGCGTACAGGAGGGTGCGGCAGGTCATGTCGCGCGGCTGGACCGCGAAAGTCTCCATACCTAACAGGAGGCTTTCGGCGGCCCCGATGTGACGTCCGGCGCGTCCGAGAGACGCACTTCACACGCCGTGCGCCGCCCGGTCAGCCATCGCCTGCGGCGAGCAGGTCCACGGCCGCGCGGGCGAACGCGCGGACCCGGGCCGTCTCGGCGCCCGCCCGCCACGCCAGGCCCCACTCCAGGGGCGGCGCGTCGTCGAGCGGCACGTAGGCGACGTCGGGACGTGCGTGGTAGCGGCGGGTGTGCGCGCCCACGCACAGCACCCCCTCACCCGCGCCGACGCGTGTGAGCAGCTCGGCCGCCGACGCCCCGGGCGGCTCGGGCAGCACGTCCACCCGGGCCAGATCCGCCCGCGACACCGCGGCGCGCCGCGCGAACGGATGCCCGGACGGGACGGCCAGCATGCGCGCCTCCCGCACCAGCACCGGACCGGCCGCCACGCCCGGCTCCTCCAGCGGGAACGCCGCCAGGCACACCTCGGCCCCGCCGTCGCGCAGCCACGCCGCGACCTGCCCGGGCCGCGCCTCCCGCAGCACCACCCGGCAGCCCGGCTCCCGCGCGCGCAGCAGCTCGGCCGCGCCGGCCAGCAGCTGCCCCGCCGCCGCGTCGGTGAACGCGGCCGTCAGCGTGCCGGTGACCCCGCGCCCCTCCTCGACGGCCCGCCGCACCGCGGCGCCGATCCGCTCCCACGCCGGACCGAGCTCACCGGCCAGCCGCGCTCCCGCCGGGGTCGGCTCCACCCGCCGCGACGTCCGGTCGAACAGCCGCGTCCCCACCCGGCGCTCCAGCCCGCGGATCGTCTGGCTGACCCGCGCCGTCGACACGCCCAGCCGCTCGGCCGTCCGCCCGAAGTGCAGCTCCTCGGCCAGCACCAGCAACGCCTCGATCTCATGCCGCTCCAGCACCCCGCACCCCCGATCGTTAAGCGTGGATTCACGATCGTTGCACGATGCGGCGTTGATCGCCACGGCGCCCGCCGCGAGGCTGGACGCGCCACCGACACCCGACCCCCGCAGGAGAACAGCCGTGTACGTCACCCGCCCGCACGCCCTGGCCGCCGACGCCGGCGCCACCGAGCTGCGCGACCGCGCCGAGATCGTCGACGCGCTGTACCGGTTCGGGCTCGGCCAGGACCTGGCGGACCGCGCTCTGCTGGCCTCCGCGTTCGCCGAGGACTCCGTGCTGGACTTCCGCCCGGCCGCCGCGACGTGGGGCGGCGAGCCGCCGCTCATGACCGGGCGCGACACGATCGTCGACACGATCCTGCGCGGATTCGAGGGACGGGTGACCACCACCCACCAGGTCGCCAACCCCCGCGTCGAGGTCGACGGCGGCACCGCCCGCCTGACCGCGCTGGTCGAGGCCCAGCACCTGCTCACCGCCGACCGGTCCGTGCACGCCCTGCTGAAGAACCTCTACGACGTCGACCTCGTCCGCGCCGGGGACGGGCCCGGCTGGGTGATGCGCCGCGTCGTCATCGACAACGTCTGGCTCACCGGCGACCCCGCCGCGATCTTCGGCTGACCCTCACCCGTCAGCGGCCGCCCCGGGGTCGCCCTGGGCGGCGAGGGAGGCGGCGATGCCGTCCAGGACCAGCGCCAGGCCGCCCTCGAACGCCTCCCGCGCCGCCTGCTCCAGATAGGGGACGTCCTCGGCGCCGCCGAGGGCGTCCTCGGCGTTCAGCCGGGCCACCAGCGGGAAGCGCTCGGTGAACCCGGGCGCCAGCGCCTCCAGGGCCCCGGCCCGGCCGTACCACCACTGCTCCTCCGACAGGCCCGTGGCCCGCACCGCCTGCCGCGACTCGGCGAGGGTCTGCGCCGCGCCGCGCACCACGCTCGACAGCGCCGACACGGCGCGCCGCACCCGCCGCGCCGGAAGCCCGGTGGGGGCCAGCACGCCCAGCAGCGCCTCCAGCGCCCGGTACTCGTTCGGGCCGAGCACCGGGCGCGCCTGCGACACCTGCAGCATCCACGGATGCCGCAGGTAGAAATCCCAGGAGTCCTGCGCCCACCGGGTCAGCGCCGCCCGCCAGCCGTCCGCGGCGTCGTAGCCGCCGGGCAGCTCGGCCAGCGCGCGGTCGTACATCAGGTCCACCAGCTCGGCCTTGCCCGGCACGTAGGTGTACAGGGCCATCGCCGTGCGCCCGAGCCGCTCCCCGACCGCGCGCATCGACAGCGCCGCCATCCCCTCGGCGTCCGCGACGGCGATCGCGGTGTCCACGATCACCTCCACGCTCAGCCCCGGCCGCGGCCCCGGCCCCGTGCGGGGCGCGTCCGCGCCGCGCCACAGCAGGTCCATCGAGCGGCGGGGGTCGCCCTGCCCGGCGAAGACGACCAACGTGCATCTCCTTATGCCATAAACTATCGAAACCGAGGAACTCTTTACGCCCTAAGATATCAAGCGAGTGAGGAAGCCCATGCCCCTCCAGCCGACGATCGCGCAGCCCGAGCCGCACGCCGGCGCGCTCCGGGCCGCCGACGCCCACGACGTGATCGAGGTCCGCGGCGCGCGGGAGAACAACCTGGCCGACATCAGCCTGGACGTCCCCAAGCGCCGCCTGACCGTGTTCACCGGGGTGTCGGGGTCGGGCAAGTCGTCCCTGGTGTTCGGCACCATCGCCGCTGAGTCGCGGCGCCTGATCAACGAGACCTACACCGCGTTCGTGCAGGGCTTCATGCCGAGTGTCGGCCGCCCCGACGTCGACGCTCTGCGCCACCTCAGCGCCGCGATCGTGGTCGACCAGGAGCGGATGGGCGCCAACTCCCGCTCCACCGTCGGGACGGCGACCGACGCCCACACCATGCTGCGCATCATCTTCAGCCGGATCGGCGAACCGCGCGCCGGCACCTCCTCGGCGTTCAGCTTCAACAACGCCGAGGGCATGTGCCCCGACTGCGAGGGACTCGGCCGCGCCTCCCGCGTCGACCTGGACCAGCTGGTCGACCGGGACCTCTCGCTCAACGAGGGCGCCCTCACCGTCCCGGGGTTCGCCGTCGGGTCCTGGTACTGGAAGGTGATCGCCGACTCGGGGCTGTTCGACCCGGACGCCAAGCTGCGCGACTACACCCCCGCCCAGTGGGACGACCTGCTCCACAAGCCGCCCACCAAGGTCAAGAGCAGCGGCGTCAACATCACCTACGAGGGCCTGCTGCTCAGGGTCAAGCGGCTCTACCTGGACAAGGACACCGAGTCGCTGCAACCCCACATCCGCGCGTTCGTCGAACGCGCCGTCGCGTTCAGCGCCTGCGGGGCCTGCGGCGGCGCCCGCCTCAACCCCGCCGCCCTCGCCAGCCGCATCGCCGGGCTCAACATCGCCGACTGCGCCGCCATGCAGATCAGCGACCTGGCCGCCTTCCTACGCGAGATCACCGATCCGTCCGTCGGACCGGTGCTGGCCACCCTGCAGGGCACCCTGGACTCCCTGGTCGAGATCGGCCTGGGCTACCTCAGCCTGGACCGCGAGTCCCCCACCCTGTCGGGCGGCGAGGCCCAGCGCGTCAAGATGGTCCGCCACCTCGGCTCCAGCCTCAGCGACATCACCTACGTCTTCGACGAGCCCACCGCCGGCCTGCACCCCCACGACATCGCCCGCATGAACGACCTGCTGCTGCGCCTGCGCGACAAGGGCAACACCGTCCTGGTCGTCGAGCACAAGCCCGAGACCATCGCGATCGCCGACCACGTCGTCGACCTCGGGCCCGGCGCCGGCGCCGAGGGCGGCCGGGTCTGCTACACCGGCGACCTCTCCGGGCTCCGCGCGTCCGGCAGCCTCACCGGGCGCCACCTGGACCACCGCGCCCGGCTGCGCGAGAAGGTCCGCGAGCCGTCGGGGCACCTGGCCATCAAGGGCGCGAACCTGCACAACCTCAAGGACGTCGACACCGAGATCCCCCTCGGCGTCCTCACCGTCGTCACCGGCGTCGCCGGATCGGGCAAGAGCTCCCTGATCCACGGGGCGCTGCCCGGCCGCGACGGCGTCGTCGTGGTCGACCAGTCCCCCATCCGCGGGTCCCGCCGCAGCAACCCCGCCACCTACACCGGGCTGCTGGACCACATCCGCGCCGCCTTCGCCAAGGCCAACGGCGTCAAACCCGCCCTGTTCAGCGCCAACTCCGAGGGCGCCTGCCCGGCCTGCAAGGGCATCGGGCTGGTCTACACCGACCTGGCGATGATGGCCGGCGTCGCCTCGGTGTGCGAACAGTGCCAGGGCCGCCGCTACACCGCAGAGGTCCTCACCTACACCCTGCGCGGCAAGGACATCAGCCAGGTCCTGGCCATGCGCGTCGCCGAGGCCCGCGAGTTCTTCACCGCCGGGCAGGCCCGCGCCGTCCTGGACCGCCTCTCCGACGTCGGCCTGGGCTACCTCGGGCTGGGCCAGCCCCTCACCACCCTGTCCGGCGGGGAGCGCCAGCGCCTCAAGCTCGCCATCCTGGCCGAGAAGGCCGCCACCTACGTCCTGGACGAGCCCACCACCGGCCTGCACCTGGCCGACGTCGACCAGCTCCTGGCCCTGCTGGACCGGCTCGTCGACGGCGGCAACACCGTCATCGTCATCGAGCACCACCAGGCCGTCATGGCCCACGCCGACTGGATCATCGACCTCGGTCCCGGCGCCGGCAGCGACGGCGGCCGCGTCGTGTTCACCGGCACGCCCGCCGACCTGGTCGCCGGCGCCGACACCCTCACCGCCCGCCACCTGCGCGACTACGTCCGGCAGGCCTGACCCGCCCCGGCCCGCCGGCACCCCGGCGGGCCGCCGGGGCGACCTCAGCGCTGCGCGCCCTCGGCCAGCACCTCCAGGTAGTGCGGGTTGGACATCACGCCCAGCACGTTGCCGAACGGGTCCACCACCGACGCGGTCACGAACCCCGTCCCCTCGCCCCGCTCGGTGATCTTCTCGTGCAGCCGCGCGCCCATCCCCAGCAGCCGCTCCACCGCCGCCTCCAGGTCGTCCACGTGCCAGTACACGACCGCCCCGCCCGGACCCGCCGGCGGCCCTCCCGGACGGAACCGGGCGTCGACCAACCCCAGCTCGTGCTCGTAGTCGCCCACCCGGAACTCGTAGTAGGCGGCGCGGCCGTCCGGGCCGGCGACGCGGTAGTACGGCTGGGCCCCCAGCAGGTCGGCGTACCAGTCCTTGGCCGCCTCCAGGTCGTCCGCCCAGAAGTTGATGGTGGCGAATCCCCGCAGCATGTCGTGCCTCCCGATCCCCGGACCGGACGTTCCGGCCTCGATGCCCACGACGTTAGACGGCCAATAGGTCACCCAACGTCCTACTGGCGCGGCAGGATGGAAGACATGCGCGATCCGTCCGGACGGCTCCTCCAGATGCTGTCCCTCCTGCAGACGCCCCGCGAATGGTCGGGCACCGAGCTGGCCGAGCGGCTCGGCGTCACCGCCCGCACCATCCGCCGCGACATCGACCGCCTGCGCGACCTCGGCTACCCCGTCCACGCCACCCACGGCAACACCGGCGGCTACCGCCTCACCGCCGGCGCCGCGATGCCGCCGCTGCTGCTGGACGACGACGAGGCCACCGCCATCGCGATCGGCCTGCGCAGCGCCGCGGCGGGCGCCGTCTCCGGCATCGAGGACACCTCGCTGCGCGCCCTGGCCAAACTCGAACAGGTCCTGCCCCACCGGCTGCGGCACCGCGTCGCCGCCCTCACCGAGGCCGCCGTGCCCCTCCCGCCGCAGGACGGCGCGCCGCCCGCAGCCGACCCCGCCGTCCTGGCCCTGCTCGCCGCCGCGTGCCTCACCCGCGAGAAGGTCCGCTTCACCTACACCGCCGCCGACGGCAGCGGCACCCGCCGGCTGGCCCAGCCCCACCGCCTCGTCACCGCCGGCCGCCGCTGGTACCTGGTCGCCCACGACGAGGACCGCGCCGCCTGGCGCACCTTCCGCGCCGACCGCGTCACCGACCCCCACCGCACCGGCGTGCGCGGCCCCGAACTCCGCCTGCCCGGCGGCGCCGACGCGGCCTCCTGGGCCATGGACACCCTGGCCGGCGGATCGGGCACGATCCGGGCGCGGCTGCTGCTGCACGCCCCCGTCCAGGAGGCCGCCGAGCACGTCACCGCCTGGCAGGGCGTCCTGGAACCCGCCGACGACCGCAGCTGCCTCCTGCACACCCGGTCGGACTCGATGCGCTTTCTGGCCTACCGCGTCACCCTGCTGCCCATCGACTACACCCTGCTGGACCCGCCCGAACTCGCCGACCACCTGGCCGTCATCGCCGACCGCGCCACCCGCGCCATCCGTCCCTTCACCGCACCCGCCGCCTCCTGAGCACCGCGCGAGGGCCGAACCGCCCGCCGGCGCGCGGCCGGGGACCTCAGCGCTCGCCGGACGGGGAGCCCAGGGTCGTGTCGCCGAGCGACTCCAGCAGCGTGCGCAGGGCGGCGGCGAGGTGCCCGCGCTCGTCCGCCGACAGCGCCGCCAGCAGGCGCTCCTCGTTGGCGGTGTGCAGGCCGACCAGCTCGTCCACGATCTCCAGGCCGCGCGGCGCCAGCCGGATCAGCACCGACCGCCGGTCACCGGTGTCGCGCACCCGCTCCACCAGGCCCTTGGCCTCCATCCGGTCGATCCGGTTGGTGATCGCCCCCGAGGTGACCATCGCCGCCCGCAGCAGCGCCCCCGCCGTCAGCTCGTAGGGGGCGCCGTGCCGGCGCAGCGTCGCCAGGACGTCGAACTCCCAGCTCTCCAGCCCCCGTGCGGCGAAGAACTCCTTCAGCTCCCGGCCGAGCAGCGACTGCGCCCGCGAGATCCGCCCGACGACGCCCATCGCCGACACGTCCAGGTCGGGACGCTCGCGGCCCCACTGCGCCAGGATCGCGTCCACCGCGTCCGCCATTCCCACCCTCCCGCGACAATCTCAATGTTGAGATTATCAATCGGGCAAGGCCCCCGGGGGGAACATGGCGAAGCACATGACCTGTGCGACGCGGGAAGGAGGACCAATTCACTCCCTCCATTTTCAACTTATAGCCGACCAGGGGGCTTGCGGCAAGACCCGGGTCGTGCCGCAGAATCGTCGGCCGAGGCCGGTACCTGCGTGAACGGGGACGCGGGCGTGCGCCGGCGGACCGCCGGTGCAGCCGGCCGAGAACCGCTCTCAGACGGGGGAAATTCATGATCGACGTGATCGTGGTCGGCGGCGGGCCGACCGGCCTGATGCTGGCCGGCGAGCTGCGACTGCACGGCGTGCACGTCCTGGTCCTGGAGAAGGAGACCGAGCCGACCCCCTACGTCCGCGCCCTCGGCCTGCACGTGCGCAGCATCGAGGTGATGGACCAGCGCGGCCTGCTGGAGCGGTTCCTCGCGCACGGCAGGAAGTACCCGCTCGGCGGCTTCTTCGGCGCCATCAGGAAACCCGCACCCGACCGGCTTGACACCGCCCACCCCTACGTCCTCGGCATCCTGCAGCCCACCACCGACCGGCTGCTGGCCGAACGCGCCGCCGAGCTCGGCGCCGAGATCCGGCGCGGCTGCGAGGTGGTCGGGCTGAGCCAGGACGACGACGGGGTGACCGTCGAGCTGGCCGACGGGACGCGGCTGCGCTCGCGCCACCTCGTCGGCTGCGACGGCGGCCGCAGCACCGTCCGCAGGCGCCTCGGCGTCGGGTTCCCTGGCGAACCCTCCCGGGTCGAGACGCTGCTGGGCGAGGTGGAGCTCACCGCTTCGCCGGAGACGCAGGCCGCGGTGATGGACGAGGTCCGCAAGACCCAGAAGCGGTTCGGGATCATGCCCCTCGCGGACGGGGTCTACCGCGTCGGCGTGCCCGCCGAGGGCGTGGCACAGGACCGCTCGGCCCCGACCACCCTCGAGGAGTTCAAGCACCAGCTGCGGGCCGTCGCCGGCACCGACTTCGGCGCGCACTCCCCCCGCTGGCTGTCCCGCTTCGGCGACGCCACCCGGCTGGCCGAGCGCTACCGGGTCGGCCGGGTCCTGCTGGCCGGCGACGCGGCGCACATCCACCCGCCCACCGGCGGGCAGGGCCTCAACCTCGGCATCCAGGACGCGTTCAACCTCGGCTGGAAACTCGCCGCCGAGGTCGCCGGCACGGCGCCGGAGGGACTGGTGGACACCTACCACGCAGAACGGCACCCGGTGGCCGCCGACGTGCTGGACAACACCCGCGTGCAGATGGAACTGCTGTCCACCGAGCCGGGCCCCCTCGCCGTCCGGCGGCTGCTGTCGGAACTGATGGACTTCGACGAGGTGAACCGGTACCTCACCGAGAAGATCATCGCGATCGGGGTCCGCTACGACCTCGGCGGCGAGCACCCGCTCGTCGGCCGCAGGCTCCGGGACATCGGACTGAAGAAGGGCCGCCTCTACGAGCTGATGCACGACGGCCGCGGACTGCTGCTCGACCAGACCGGCCGCCTCTCGGTCGCCGGCTGGGCGGACCGCGTCGACCACGTCGTCGACGCCGGCGAGGAACTCGACGTGCCCGCGGCCCTGCTACGCCCGGACGGCCACGTGGCATGGGTCGGCGACGACCAGACGGACCTGCTCGGCCCCATGGCCAGGTGGTTCGGCGCTCCCACCGCCCCGCCTCACAGGCCCTGAGACACCTCGGGGCCGGTGGCGAGGCGGTGGTCCAGGCGGTGGAGCAGCAGGACCATCGCCGCTCCGATGACGGCGAGGCCGGCGGTGTCGAGCGGGTGGCGGGTGTGGGAGACGAGGCCGAAGGCGGTATGGGCGACGAGCGCCCCGGTCACGGCGGCCAGCCGGTGGCGGGGCGTCCAGCCGTCCGCCGTGCCCCATCGGCGCAGCGCCCACGCGGCGGCTCCGGCGACCGCCGCGGCGGCGGCCATCGGCAGCGGCGCCCACGCGCGGGGCAGGAACGCCGGATGGTGCGCGCCGGCGAAGGGGAACAGCAGCGCCAGGAAGGCGAAGGCCGCGACGGCGCACACGGCGCCGAGCCGGAACAGGCCGGGGACGGGACCCCCGGCACCGGCCGGACCGCGGCCCGCGCGGCGCGGGAGCACGGCGAGCGCCGCCACCGCCGCCGCGGCCGCCAACCCCAGGATCACCCCGGCGGCGCGCCCGGACAGCAGGTAGCCGGGGTCCTCCGACGGAGGCACCGACACCCGCAGCAGCCCCACCCCCAGCAGTGCCGCGGCGGCGGTGCCGACGAGCCCCGCCCTCCGCAGATAGGGCGTCCGGCCGAGGTCGCGGAACATCAGCTCGACCAGCGCGACCGGCAGCAGGACGCTGAACACCGCGTGGTAGGGCAGGTTCAGCTCGGTGTAGGGGGCGTTGATCCCCCACGGCCTGGGGCCCCACCCGGCGGCACCGTACAGATGGGGGCTGGTGAGGCTCTGCAGCGCGAGCCCCTCCTCGACCAGCCCGTAGGCCAGGCCCATCAGCAGCAGGGCTCCCGTCCCGCCGCCCGTCCGGCGCACCGCCTCGCGGATCAGCAGGACCCCGGCCCCGTAGATCGGCACGTAGAGGACGACCAGCCACAGCATCCTCACGGGGATCGAGCCGAGGGTGAGCTCGGCGACGGCGGGCGCCAGGAGCACCAGCGCCAAGGCGGCGCGCCGCTGCCGGCGCCGCTGCGCGCGGCCCGCCCGGAGCGGCCGGTTTCGAGGAAGGACCATGCCCCGACGGTAGGGACGGGACCCGCCTCCGCACCTCCGGCGGCGGACTGGTCTGAGCGCTCCGTCCTCAGACGGAGAGAAGGGGCTGGACCACTCCGAAGTCGTAGGCGACCAGCACCCGGATCGTCACGCGGTTTCTTCCAGCGGCAGGTGGGCGCGGACCCGGAACCCGCCCGCCGGATCCGGTGAGGCCTCCAGGGTCCCGCCGAGCAGCGCGGCGCGCTCGCGCATCCCGGCGACGCCCTGTCCGGCGCCCGTCCAGCCCGGCCGGCCGCCGCCCGTCCCGTCGTCGCGGACCTCCACGGTCAGCCGGCCGTCCCGCGCGCGGACCGTGACGACGGCGGTGGACGCGCGCGCGTGGCGCAGGGCGTTGGTGAGCGACTCCTGCACGATCCGGTACGCCGACAGGGCCACGCCCGGCGGGACGTCGGCGTCCTCCAAGCCGTCCCGGACCACGCGGACGGGGAGCCCGGCGGCCTCCACCGTCCCGGCGAGCCGGTCCAGATCCGCGAGGGTCGGCTGCGGCGCCAGGGCGTCGCCGCCGGTGACCGCCGCGGTCTCCTCGTCCAGCAGGCGCACGGTGCGCACGAAGCGGCGGAGCTCGACCAGCGCCTCCCGTCCCGACGCCTCCAGGCTCCGCACCGCCTGCCGCGCCTTCTCGGGACTGGTGTCGAAGACATCGTCCGCGGCGGCGGCCTGCACCACCATCACCGACACCGTGTGCGCCAGGACGTCGTGCAGTTCACGGGCGATGCGGGCCCGCTCTTCCAGCACCGCCCGGCGCGCCTCGGCCTGCCGCCGCGCCGCCCATGCCCGTCCGAGCGCGCCCCAACTCCAGGCCAGGACCGCCGCGACCGGCCACAGGACCGCCGCGACGCCGTGGCCGCCGACACCGGCCGCCACACCGAGAACGCCCGCCGCGCCCGCCGCGCCCCACAGCGACGTCCGCGCGGGCCGCAACCAGGCGAACGTGCTCAGCACCACCAGCGCGATCCCCTGCCCGGCCGCGGGAACCAGGAACTGCAGGGCGGCTCCGGAGAGCACCGCGACGGCGGTGACCACGGCGGGCCGCGCGCTCAGCCACCACAGCGCCGCGGCCTGGACGACGACGAGCGCCGTCACCAGCGGGCGCCCGGCCTCGGCCGGCACGCCGCGGGGCGTCAGGAGCAGCACCGGTGACAGCGCAGCCAGCGCGCCCGCCACCAGCGGCGCCTTCCACCGCGCCGGCAACGACGCCTCGAACCGGTCCCGCACGCCTGCAGACGCTACCAGCGCACGTGCCGCCACCGGCCCGGACGTTCGGGGGTGAAGCCGGGCGGGCCGGGTGGCCCGCCGCGGCCACATCCCCGCTAGTCCCCGGCCATCACCGTGAAGGTGAATCCGGTGCTCCGCGGACGGCGCAGCGGGGTGTCGGACTTGATCCGGCGCAGCACCTCGTTCCTGCTGAGGCCGAGCCTCTGCGCGATGAGCCGGTCCGGCCGCACCGGTACCGGATCCTCGAAGACGACCTCCACCTGGACGGGCCACGCCTCGTCGAGCCATGGCGACGGGGCGTCCAGCCGCCAGGCGCCCGTCCAGTCCAGGGCGAAGCGGTTGCGCCGGGCGAGCAGCGGGTCCAGCAGCCTGGAGGCCACCAGTTCCGGATCGTTGACGCGGTAGCCGTGGAGTTCGGCCGGATCGAGGGACTTGACCGGCACCCGCTCGTGCACGGCGAGCTTGCTCGTCCGATCGCACGCTACGCAGCGGACCAGCAGCCACACGTCCAGCAGCTTGCCGTTGGCGTTGACGCGGAACCTGCCCTCGCCGGTGCCGGCCGACTCCGACCGGCAGTCCGCGCACCGCAACGACAGCAGGGGCAGCCTGGTCCGACGAACGACCCAGGGCAGCACGATATGAGGTTGTGAAGACATGAGCCCTCTAGACCTGACACGAGGCCGATTACGCGCGACCTCAAACGCTGAATGACCGGGCGCGCAAGGGCAGCCCGGCAGAGCCGACGGGAGCGTCGGCTACAGGTGAGCGAAGAGACGTGTCAGGTCTGAAGAGCAGGCGGGGTCACGCGGTTCTGTCCTTTGTCTTCACTGCGACGGGGCCGCAGGCAATTTACGGGACGCGGAAGGAAGGCTCAATCGGTTTTCCGTGTCGGCGAGGCCCGGCAGGGCTCTGCGTCAGCCCCGGCCGAGGACACAGAACTCGTTGCCCTCCGGATCGGCCAGAACCGTCCAGGGCACGTCGCCCTGGCCAAGGTCGAGGTCCGTGGCGCCGAGGGCCCGCAGCCTCGCCACCTCCGCCTCCTTGTCGTCAACGGGGAAGGGCAGCAGGTCGAGATGCACGCGGTTCCACCATGTCCGCGCGCCGGGTGCGCGGAGGAACTCCAGATACGGCCCGACACCCTCGGCGGAACGCAGCACCGCATGATCATCGGTGACCTCGTGCAGGGTCCAGTCCAGCGCCTCGTCCCAGAACCGGGCCATGGCCCGCGGATCCGCGCAGTCGACCACCACCGCGGCGATCGGCCCGGTGTCCCGGTAGCGCTCCCGAGGCTCCAGCACGCAGAACACGTTGCCCTCCGGATCGGCCAGAACCGTCCACGGGACATCGCCCTGGCCCACGTCCGCCGGCGTCGCACCGAGACCCTTCATACGCGCGACCAACTCCGCATGGTGGGCCGCGGAGGTGGTGGCGAGATCGAGATGCACGCGGTCCTTCACCGTTTCCGGGTCCGGAACGGTGACGAGGTCGACGCAGACGGCGGTGGGGTCCGGCCAGACGAAGCCCTCGGGCTCCAGGTTGGTCACGCCGGGCCCCTCGCTGGACATGCCCCAGCCGAGCACCTCCGCCCAGAACCGGCCGAGCGCCGAATCATCCCGAGCCTTGAAGTTCACCTGAACGAGTCGCAGCGCCATGCCGCCCCACCCTATGCCCGGGCGGATGAGCGTCTCGAACCCGCAAACAGACCACCCCGAAGATGACCGGACGGCTGTCAGCCCTCCTCACGTGCGGGCGCGGTAGGGCCCGCGAGCCCGGCAGACGCGGCCCCGTCCGCGCCGCCCGCCGGGTGACCGGGCGGGACGGTCACCCGCCGCGCGGTGCCCGACGCCGCCCGGAGCCGGTCGGCCATGGCGCCGATCCGCTCGGCCAGCTCCGGCGGGTCGTGCACCTCGAAATCGATGTCCATCAGTGCGACCCACACGACGATCTCGTCCAGGTCGTTCGCGCCGCACCGCAGGACGCAGGTGCGGGCGTCAACGGGCTCGATCGTCCCCACCGTCGGCGGCATGTGCCCGGCCACGACCTGCGCGGCTGCGTGCACCGTCAGCCGCGCCCGGTAGCGGTACGGGGCGCTGGACACCGCGCGCGAGGTGTAGGCGGCGAGGTCCTCGGCGGGCGGGTCCCGGGGGACGAAACGCGGCCCGTTCGGCGCCTTCAGCCGCAGCCGGTCGACACGGTAGGTCCGCCAGCTCTCCTTGTCGACGTCCCAGCCCACCAGGTACCAGCGGCGTCCCGAGTTCACGAGCCGGTGCGGCTCGGTCGAACGGCGGCTCTCCCGGCCCTCGTGCGACCGGTAGTCGAACCGCAGCACCTCATGTTCCTGGCAGGCCGCGGCAATGGCGGTCAGCACCTCGGGATCGACCGGGTCCGCCGCTCCCGTCATGGGCACGGTCATCGACCGGAGCGCGTGAACACGATGCCGCAGCCGTGGGGGGAGGACCCGTTCGAGCTTCGCGAGCGCCCGTACCGACGTCTCCTCGATCCCGGCGACCGAGCCCCCGGCGGCCGTCCGCAAACCCACCGCGACCGCGACCGCCTCCTCCTCGTCCAGCAGCAGCGGGGGCAGATCGGCTCCGGCGCCCAGACGGTAGCCCGGCGTCCCGGCCGTGGCGTGCACCAGGTAGCCCAGTTCGCGCAGCCGGTCCACATCCCGCCGCACGGTCCGCGTCGTGACGCCGAGCCGTTCGGCCAGTTCCGGGCCGGACCAGTCCCGGCGAGCCTGCAGGAGGGACAGCAACCTGAGGAGTCGAGCCGAGGTCTCCAACATGTTCATGATTCTGCGTGCAAGCTAGGACCGAATCGGTCCTAGCCTGCTCCTAACGTACTGGACATGACAAAGATCAACCCGTTCCGCATCGACATCCCGCAGGCCGACCTGGACGACCTGCGCGACCGCCTGGCCCGCACCCGCTGGCCTGACGAACTACCCGGCACCGGCTGGTCGTACGGGGTCCCGTCCGCCTACGCCAGGGAGCTGGCCGACTACTGGCGGACGGAGTACGACTGGCGCGCGCAGGAGGCGGCGCTCAACCGGTACCCGCAGTTCACCACCGAGATCGACGGCCAGAACATCCACTTCCTGCACGTCCGCTCCCCCGAGCCGGACGCGCTCCCGTTGATCATCACGCACGGCTGGCCCGGCTCGGTCGCCGAGTTCACGAAGATCCTCGGCCCGCTCACCGACCCCCGCGCCCACGGCGGCGACCCCGCCGACGCCTTCCACGTGGTCGCGCCCTCCCTGCCCGGCTTCGGGTTCTCCGGCCCCACCCGGGAGACCGGCTGGAGCCCCCGCCGGGCGGCCCACGCCTGGGCCGAGCTGATGAGCCGTCTCGGCTACGACCGGTACGGCGCCCACGGCGGCGACACCGGCTCGGTGATCTCCCCCGAACTCGGCCGCCTCGCCCCTGGCAACGTCATCGGCGTCCATGTCAACGGCGCGCTGGGCTTCCCGACCTTCCAGCCCGACGAGCTTGACGGCCTGACCGAGGCGGAACAGGCGCGCCTGGCCCAGTACTCCGACCAGGACCGCGCGGCCTATGCCATGGTCCAGTCGACCCGTCCGCAGACGGTGGCCTTCGGGCTGCACGACTCTCCCGCCGGTCAACTGGCCTGGATCGTGGAGAAGTTCAAGGAGTGGACCGACCCCGCGCACGCGCTGCCCGAAGAGGCCGTGGACCGCGACCAGTTGCTCACCGACGTCACGATCTACTGGCTCACCGGCACCGCGGCGTCATCGGCCCGCCTCTACAAGGAGGGCGCCGCCGACTGGGGCCGCCCGGTCGAAAAGTCCGATGTCCCCACCGGGGTGGCGGTCTTCCCCGGAGACGCCGGGGTCCGCCGCATCGCCGAACGCGAGCACAACGTGATCCACTGGTCGGAGTTCGACCGCGGCGGCCACTTCGCCGCGATGGAGGCACCGGACCTCCTGATCACCGACATCCGCGCGTTCTTCCGCCTGGTCCGCTGACCTGTCCCGCGCGGCAGAACGGCGGACGGAGAACCGTCCCGGGCGCTCGGCTCACTGGGTGCACGGTGAGCACGTCCGCGAAACCCCGATCGGCGGTCTGCCCGGCGCGCACCGCCTGGACGTAGGTGACGAATCCTGGTGCCATGGCAACCATCCGGCCCCTCACCGCCGAGGAAGGCGAGGCCCTTACTGAGCTTCGCCGCGCTTTGGACACAGAAACGAAGTTCATGCTCGCTGAGCCCGGCGAACGCGGCAACGAACTTCCAGACCGGTCGTACAGGTTCGTCGCCGATGACGGCGGGCGGCTCGTCGGAGTGATCGACGTCTTTGCGTCACGGTGGCGGCGGGCACGAGGCCGGGGTGCGATCGTGCTGGGCGTACGCTCCTCCCATCATGGACAAGGAGTCGGCCGCGGCCTGCTGGAGACGGCGATCGCTCAGGCGCGGCTTCTGGGAATGTGGCGGCTGGAACTCACGGCCATGAGCCATAACCGGGTTGCGTTGGGTCTGTACGAAGCCTGCGGCTTCCAGGTGGAGGGAGTACGGCGCTCCTCGGTGTGCGTGGATGGCGAGTTCGTCGATGAGTACTACATGGGGCTGGTTCTCCACCGGGCGATCCCGGTAGGGAGCCGGGCCTCGGCGGAAGGGGCACCGTGACGCTGCCCTTCACTGGCGGCGCTGAAGGGGTACGGCAGTCGGCGCCCGCCGACCGCACGCCAACGCCGGCCCGGGCACGCTGCGCGACCGCCCCGAACATCACCGACCGGGCGTCGTGTGCGGGTCGCGGGCCGTGCCGCTCCGCACCTGGTAGACACCGGCTGCGATCTCCTCCGACCGGTCGGCGATCCGGTCGCGCAGGCCGGGCTGCCAGCGGGTGAACTCGTCCCACACCACCCCTTCCAGCACCGCCAGATCGGGCAGCGAGACCTCGGACAAGTCTGCGCCGGACGCGTTCACCGGTTGCGCCGCCAGGTTATGGGCGAGGCTGCGGGCACGGCCGCAGGCACCATCGAGGTCGCGGACGAGGTGGGACGCCTGGGCGGCAGCGGAGTCGAGGTCGCGGGCGTCCCCGCAGTCGAGGTCGACGACGTGGTCGAGATCGCCGGTGAGGGTGCGAGCGCCGTCACGGACCTGGATGAGAAGGGTGGCGATGGCGCGGGCGGCGACGCTGTGGCGGTGACGGGCGAGGCCGAGGTCGCGTGCGAGGTCACCGGCTCGGCCGACCGCGCGGGTGAGAACGCGAGCGACATCGTGGGTGCGGGCGCGGAGATCGTTCAGCTCGACGGTCCGGGAGAACGCGGGGTCTGGGTCGAGGAGAGCGGCGAGTATGCCGACTCCGAGGCTGGCGCGGTGAAGGTCGCGCTCCAGGGTGTGCGCCTGAGTACGGGCGCGGATCTGGGTGGCGGCGCCATCGGAGAGTGGCGCCGGGCGGTCCTGGGCGTCGGTGGAGGTGCCGCCGAGCAGAGCGGACAGCGCGACGACCGGGTTGGTGTGCGCGCGCACATGATCCAGCAATTGGGCATCGGCGGCGCCGAGGGCGGCGTCCAGTTCGGTGTCGGTGAGCTCGTCGCTGAGTGCGTCGTCCGGCGGGAACGGGCCGTCAGAGGTGGTCACGGCTGGCGCCCCCTTCGTGGCTGCCTGTCTCGGTGGTGCCGGCGGGCCTCGCCGACCGTTGCGGTGGCGCGGGCAGATGCTTCCTGAGCGTACGCCGGGCCTTCTTGAGCAGATCCCGGGCCCTCTGCTCAGAAATGCTCTGATACGCGGCGATGGCGTGAGTGGGGATGTCGTCCAGATGGAACGCCAGAACCGCCCGGGCGTCAGCGTCCAGCAGCCGCAGCGCGGCGATCAGATCGCGGGCCTGCTCGGTCAGCTCCGCGTGCCCGGTCCCGGGAGCGGCCGCCTCGGGCAACTGCCGGACCGGGACCTCCACCCGCCGCCGGGCTCGGTGGTTCCGCAGCGCCACCGAGCGGACCCAGGCGCGCGGATGGCGGATCTGCTCCCAGGTACCCTCCCGCACCATCCGCCACCCCTGCAGGAACCCCTGCTGAGCTGCGTCTTGAGCATCGTGCAGGCTGGCGCCGTCGCGCATCACGAACCGCACCACCAGATGGAACTCTGTGTCGAAGAAGTCCAGGAAGTCCTGCCGCATCGCTGCCATCCTGCCGCCCGTACTCGCCTGGCCTCCGCCGCTGGCCGGGTCCGGCCCACGGCGACCCGCGGCCTCCCGGTCCTGGCCATCACTCATCACCGGCCCGGCGGGACTGCTCCCGGCGGGCCCGCAGCCGGCCGTCCACCAGACTGATCACCGCGGCGAGCACCGGCGCCACCGCAGCCAACTGGGTCAACATTCCCGATCCGCTCCCCTACCGTCCCGCCCGAGCGCCGAAGGTGGCGCTTCAACAGCGGCGGGCCGTCCCTCGTAAGAGGCCGCGGCGCAAGATCAACGGGAACCCCGGGCCAAGATTCTTCTCGGCTCGGTGCTCTACCCGTCTGGTGCGCTCGGGCGTCGTTCACGGCTGGAAGCAGGCCAGGCGGGGGCAGGAGAGGACGCGCCCATGTCCGCGAGGTCCTTCAGAAGAAGACCGGACCGAACCAGGCGCACTTCGCGCGCCATAGGTGGCCTCTGATGCCCTCTTACGTTTGCGTGCACCGTTCTTACATCTGAATGCACATTCTGCGCGGGGAATGGTGGATTCAGCAGCCGAAAGGCGCTCAGGGCGTACAGTTCAGATCGCTGGCGGTAAAGGCCGTCCGCGAATCATCAAAGGAGAGAACGATGCGCAAGATCGCGATGATCATCCGTAGGGCGATGAACGTCGATCAGATCCCGTGCTCCGCCTGCGGCACCTACAACAGCGAGAACGCCAAAGTCTGCCAGGGCTGCGGCACTCGAATTGGCTGAGCTGGTGACAGGCCGGGGCGTCCCGGTTTCGTCTCCCCTTGCCTGATGCAAGTCGGCTCCGGCGTTCGTTGCATTGCAGCGGACGTCGGGGTCTTTTTGTAAGCGACTCCGCCGGCGTGCAGTCGCTGACCACATTCAGACCACCGGCTTCGCCTTCGCGCGTCATCCCGGACCCATGCGGGCATTCAGAGCCCGCAACCGGGCTGTCGCGGACTCAAGAACCCCGAAAACGGACGCGCCCACGTTCTGTCCATGTATTTACCTACGGCCCCCTGGCACCCTCTTCGCGATGAGGACCTCCTCTGGAGGGGCAACGCGAGTCTGCACGCCAAGGACCGCTCCGCACTCCGCAACGTGAATCGTCAAAGATCGAAAGCGGCAGGTGGGCAAGAGCGATGACCGAACCCCGCGGTCTCGCGGGCGGGGTGGAGGTGATGAGAAATGCACTGAAAAAGGAAGGGAACGACCGAATGCTGGACGTGGTGGATGGCTTCGGTCAACGGGACGTCAGCGAAATTGACGTCGGGTTCGCCTTGCTGGTGCCATTCAAAATGCGGGCAGACGGACGGATTATACCTTTGAGGGAGTCCAGGCACCGCACTCTTCTCCCCGTAATCCTGCCGCATACGAGGTGGTCGCCGCCTCTAGGGGAATGGGCCGAGGTGACCTGGAGTGATGAGCGACCCGCCCATCCGCGCCTCGCCGCAAAGCTGAATGTAACCCTGCTGTGCAAAATGCTCGGTTCCGTCCTCTCCCCCGACGCAGTCGCGACCTCCGTCCACGACCACCGCCTTAATGTCGAGCCGGAGCCAACAGACCTGGTGCGCTTTCGGGCGCGGCTGAGCGTGGCGGCCGCGACTGCAGGTCGTACCCATGGCCTGTCTCGGACCGGTCGGACTGGCGGCGCCGGCGTGATGCTGACCCACGCGAACTTGCGTACCGGCGATGAAACCGCCTCAGGCGCTGACCGGTGGCCCAGATGCGCACCGTGAGCACGGACGGGTTGCCTGCCAGTGAGCGGTTTGGCTTCTGGCATGAGGTGAGTTCCCGAACCTGGGTTCCCTACGAGCTCAGCTGCGAACCGAACCTGGAGATGAGTTTTCAAGCCCGTATGGACATCTGGGATCTGGGTTCCATACAGGTCGCTCTGATGACGACCACGCCATACGTGATCCACCGGACACCGAAGCTCATCCGCCAAGACGACCCCGGACTGTGCAAACTCGGGATCGCCGTGGCCGGTGCGGGGAACGCCACGCAGAACGGCCGGGAGACGGCTTTCGGCGTCGGCGACATGGTTCTCTACGACACTTCGCGGCCGTACTCGGCGACACTCTCGACGGACTCCCCCGTCGCTCGGCTGCTGGTCCTGCGATTCGCGCGTGCCCTGCTGCCGTTGCCGGCCCGGGATCTCGACCGCCTGACCGCCGTGCGCATTCCGGGCGCCCAAGGTGTCGGGGCGCTCGCCTCGACCTTCCTCCTTCGGCTCGCCCGGCACATCGACGAGTACAGCCCCGCCGACTCGGCCAGGTTGTCCGCCCTCGCGCTGGAAACGCTGACCGCGGCCCTCGCCCACGAGTTGGAGGTTGGCGACGCAGTGCCGCTGCACAACCGCCATCGGGCACTCTTGGCCCAGATCCACACCTTCGTACAGCAGAATCTTGGTGACCCGGAACTGTCCCCGGCCTCGATCGCCGCCGCACATCACATCTCCCTGCGTCTACTCCACAAACTGTTCCACGAGCAAGGCCGCACGGTCGCCGGTTGGATCCGCGAGTGCCGTCTGGAACACTGCCGCCGCGACCTAGCCGAACCGCTGCTCGCCACCCGTCGGATCAGCGAGATCGCGGCCCGGTGGGGGTTCTCCAGGCCGCAACATTTCACCCAGGCGTTCCGCAATGCCTACGGGTTGTCTCCGCGCCAGTACAGGGAGGAGCGGTACGGACGCGCAGGTAAATAAGGCGCCGTGGGACGCGCACCTCAGTGCTGGCGGTCGGGGACGGTGCGCTGGGGTTCTGGGGCGCGCTGGGTGAGTTGTCCCCGAGGCCGAGCAACAGCGCTGCTGGTTCCACAAGATCGATAAATCGAGAGCGCCTTCGCCACGGTCCGCCACCGCACCAAGCTCACTAAGGGCCCCGGTTCACGGGCCGCTGGCCTGGCCATGGCGTTCAAGCTTGTCGAGTCCGCCCAGACACGCTGGCGGGCGGTCAACGCACCACCTCGTCGCCCTCGGCCGCTCAGGAGCAACCTTCACTAACGGCAAGCTGGTCGAACGCCCCGACGACCGACCAGAAGGCGCCCAAGAACCTGATCCATTAGGTCTTGACCATTGCTCCCGTCGCCTACCCCTTGTCCGTGAGGTTCTGTGGCACCCGAGCTTCCGCGGTCTGTCACCACAGACGATCCGTCACCGCGGACGAACGGACCACTGAAACGCGTCGGGTTCCACCGGAGTGGGGAAGACACACAGGTCACAGACCTGCGCGTGGAGCCAGCGAGCACGAGGTATACGGAGGTAGGAATGAAGGCAGTCGTCGCGACTGATCAGGCCGCGGAAGCGGCCGGGATCAAGCTGGCGGAGCGGCCTGAGCCGACGCCGGCGATCAACGACGTCGTCGTTGAAGTCCATGCGTCGGGCTTCGTCCCGGCCGAGTGGGAGTGGCCCTCGACGTGGGTCGATCGCTCCGGTCACGACCGAGCCCAGGCGATCATCGGCCACGAGTTCGCCGGAGTGGTCACCTCGCTCGGCTACGGCACGACGGGACTCTCGCTGGGCCAGCGGGTGTTCGGGATCACGGACTGGCACCGCGATGGAACCCTGGCCGAATACGCGGCCGTGGAGGCACGCAACCTCGCGCCGCTGCCCGGGGCCGTCGACTTCACGGTGGGTGCGAGCCTGCCGATCTCCGGCCTGACCGCATGGCAAGGCCTGTTCCAGCATGGTCGGCTTCAGGCGGGGCAGAGCGTCCTCGCACACGGCGCCGCCGGCGCGGTCGGATCTGCGGTGACACAGCTCGCCCGAGAGTTCGGCGCTTACGTCATCGGCACCGGGCGGGCGGCGGACCGCCAGGCGGCACTCGACTTCGGCGCGAACGAGTTCCTCGCCCTCGACGAAGGGGATCTCGAAGACATCGGAAGGGTCGACCTGGTCTTCGATGTCATCGGCGGTGACATCCAGAGGCGCTCGGCGGGCATCATCCGGCCTGGCGGGACGCTGGTGTCGGTGGTCGGGCCCGCTGAGACTCGCCCTGTCGACGGTCTCGCGGTCGACTTCGTCGTCGAGTCCGTTCCGAGTCAGCTGGTGGAGATCGTCAACCGGGTGCGGGACGGGCGCCTTCGCACGCACATTGGAACCGTCGCGACCCTCGACGACGCCGTCCCTGTGCTCAACCCGACCGAGCGGCGCAAGGGCAAGACCGTCATTCGCGTGCGCCCCTGAGCTTCCTGGAACGGACGGAGCGGCAGGAGCTGACGAGGGAAATTCAGGCAGGCCCAGGCGTGGTCGCCCGTGACCTTGTTACCGCGCGGGCGTCAGGCATTGCGTGTCCCGGCGAGCCCGGTCACGGTGGCGGGCTCGTACTGGACGCCCAAATCGACCAAGAAAAGGAACCTGGAACAAAGGGGTGACAGCACCAGAAGCCAAGACCTAAGTGCGCATGCGCACGGTCTTGCGCCGCGCGTTGTCCCGTTGCGGGATCGTCAATCGGTCCGGGTGCGGAGGCTCCGCGCCAGGGTGGGGATCATCACCGTCGCAGGGACGAGGTGCAGCCCGAGGAGGGCGATGGTGGTGGCGGTGTCTGCCCCGGAGAACAAGGGCGGGGCCAGCGAGATCGCGGTCAGCGGCACTGCCGTCCACACGAATCGCGAGGCGGGGCGAGCGCTCCAATGAAGAAGAGCGACGGCGAGGACGACGCCCACGACCGAGAAGAAGCCGGTCACCACGGCGAACCCGGACAACGGGATCGACTCGCCACCATCGGGGACCTCGAAGTCGACGCCGACGGCCTGGGCAAGCGCAGCGGCGAGAGTGGTGGCCACCGTCGCTGCGAGTGTGGCGACAAAGCCGGTGCCGACGGGCCTGCGGAGTCGTTGGGTGTGGCTGATTCGGCCCGATGCCGGGCCTGCGACGACCCCGCTGTTATTGATCCTGTTCATGTCATCCTCCAACGTTCGGTGATTGGGGTAGGGGTGGGTTGACTGCCATGTGACGGTCCTGGCCCTGGGGGTTACGATGCGTACCCTCGCCGTGCGACGGTCGGGGTTGCGCAGGGCGCGGACGCCGGTGCCGCGGAGCCAGAACCCGGCGTCGCGTCCCAGGACCGGCCCGAGCTCGCCGCCGCGCAGTTCCAGCTGCACCCGCCCGCGGGTGACGACGCCGAACGCGTCACACCACTGGGCAGCGGCCACCGCGACACGCGCGCCACCGCGCAGCGCGAGCGTCCACACCGGGACTACTTCGCCCCGTCCGCCGGCAGGCGCTCCGGCAGCCCGAGCCGCGGGAACTGGTCGTCGTGGAACGTGACGATCTCGGTGATCGCCCCGCCGGTGATGCGCAGGACGTCGATCGTCAGCGGCAGGTACGCGCCCTCCCGCTCCCGCCAGAGGTAGAAGGCGATGGCGGGCTGCCGGTTCACGGAGGTTCGGACGGCGCGCAGGCCCTCCATGCCCTCGAAGCCGTCCTCGACCCAGTCGTTCACTACCGCGTCGCGGCCGACGTACAGGCCCGGCGTGGGCGGCATCGAGCACCGGACGTCGTCCCGCAGCAGTGCGGCGAGCCCGTCGATGTCCGTGGCCACACTGGCGTCGGTGAAGCGGCGCACCACCTCGCGGGTCCCGGCGTCCTGCTCGCCGCCGGTCCAGTCCTGCCGCTCGGCGGGCAGGTGCTCCCGCATGCCGGCGCGGGCCCGCTGCAGCGCGCTGTTCACGGAGTTGACGGAGTCCCCGAGGAGCTCCGCGACCTCCCTCGCCGGCCAGCCGAGCACGTCCCGCAGGATCAGCACGGCCCGCGGGCGCGGCGCGAGGTGCTGGACTGCGACCACATACGCCAGCTCGATCGTCTCCCGCGCGACGGCGACGCTCTCCGGCTCGTCCGCGTCGCCCGCGGGCAGTTCGTCGAGCAGCCGGTCCGGGTAGGGCTGCAGCCACAGCACCTCACCGCCGGTCGCGGGCTCCGGGCGGTGCTTGGCGAGCAGGTCCAGGCAGGCGTTGGTGGCGATCCGGTACAGCCACGCCCGGAACGTCGACCGCCCCTCGAAGGTCTCCCGCCGCCGCCAGGCGCGCAGGAACGTCTCCTGCACGGTGTCCTCGGCGTCCTCGAACGACCCGAGCATCCGGTAGCAGTGCACGTGCAGCTCCCGCCGGTGCCGCTCCGCCAGCCCCGAGAACTCCGGCTCGTCGACCTCGCCCAGACCGCTCACGTCCAGCTCCTCCAGCCGCGTGTCCGCACTCATCACGTCATCCCTTCCCATCTCGTCGTGTCCCGTCATAGGTGTGACGGGTGCGGGCGCCACAACTCATCACCAGGGCCGGTCGGCACGGTTGAGCGTTTCATCCCTGGTAGGTCGGGTTTCGACGTGGTGAGAACGAACATGGCCTGCGCCACTGGGGTCGTCCGGGAGGGCTGCAGCGCAGCTTGGTCAGGATTTTCCAGGTCTGGAGGACCGCGAGGGCGCGGGCTGCCGTCCCTTCCACGGTGGCCTCCGCGAGGACCGGGCCTGGCAATCTCGCGTTGACGGAGGTGTCACCGGCCGCAAACCTGGTTCATGAGTTGCCCCCTCAACCCCGGATCGGCCCTCCTGCGGGCGGGATGTTGTGGTTGAGACGGAAGATGTTCTCCGGGTCGTAGACGGCTTTGAGGTCGGTCAGCCGCTGGTAGTCCGTGGCGTTGTAGGCGGAGCGCACCTGCGTGGCGGCGTCCTCGCCGTTCATGAAGTTGAGGAACCGGCCGCCGGTGCTCCACGGCGCGATCGCCTCGAACATGCGCGCGTGCGCCGGCCGGATCTGGGTGATGTCGGCGCGTTCCAGCCGGGACACCACGTTGAACAGGTAGCGCGCATCGCGGTTGCCGACGGCATTCGCCACGGCGGGCGGGTGGGCGAGCCTGCCGCCGAGGTGGCGCAGTTCGACGACGTGCGGCACGGGCGCATGGGGGCCTGCCAGGTCGAGGACGGCTTGCACGGCGGTGGCGTCGAGTTCGCCGAGCATGGCCGTGTCCGACTCGACCGCGCCCGGTGCGACGGGGTCGTTGTAGATCGACCCGGCTTCGGCGTAGGCCAGCTCACCGAGGGTGTCGCTCATCGGGCCGATGGCCCGCAGCGGCGCCACCAGGCGCTCACCGGCTCCGGGGTCGCCGGGCGCGAAGGCGATGCGGATATGGACGGTGTGACGGCCGCGCAACGGCTCCGGGATCGCTGGAACGTCGGGTAGGGAGATCAGCGCGACCGAGGAGTTCATCGCCTCCGGCATGGTGGCGGCCCATTGCAGGTAGGTGCCGAGCACATCGGCGGCCTTCTGGACGGGAAAGACCAGTGCTCCGCCATACAGCGTGGTGACCGGCATCAGACCGATCTCCATTCCGGTCACCACGCCGAAGTTGTCCCGGCCGCCGCGCAGTGCCCAGAACAGGTCCGGCTCACGGTCCCGGGTGACGTGCCGCAGGCGGCCGTCCGCCGTGACGACATCCAGGCCGCGCACGTGGTCGGCGGCGTAACCGAAGCTCCGGGACAGCAGGGCCAGGCCACCGCCGAGGGTGTAGGACACCGCGCCCACGCGCGGGGCGGAGCCGGACAGGGGTGCCAGGCCGGCCGGTGCCGCCCTCTCGATCACCTGATCCCAACGCGTTCCCGCGGCCACCCACGCGGTGCCGGCATCGGCGTCCACCCGGACGGCGCTCATCCGCGCCGTGGTGATCAGCACTCCGCCCTCGGCGGCGACGGCGGCCGAGGCATGCCCCGTGCCCTGCACCGCCACCGGGAGCCCGCGACCGCTCGCATACGTCACCGCCGCCTGCACGTCGGCGGGTCCGGCGGCGCCCACCACCAGGTCGGGACGATGCCGGCGGGCGGTCTGCCAACCGGCGCGTTCCGCGTCGTACCCCTCGTCGCGGGGCGCGAGTACCGGCCCCATCACCTGATCGGCCAGCCGGTTCATGACTCGTCCTTCTCTCCGCCGAGCCGAGTGGCCAGGAACCGGCCGGCACGCTCCAGCGCCGCTGCCGCCTCGGCCGATTCGTCGTCCAGCTGGAACACATGCGGTTGACGCGGAGCCACCTCCAACGTCACCGCGACCTCGTCGGCCCCGGCGCGTCCGGCCAGCCGGACGGCGTCGTCCAGCAGGAGCTCGTTCGAGCCGACCTGGATCAGCACGGGTGGCAGCCCGGTGAGATCGGCGAAGACCGGGCTCAGCTCGGGCGCCGACCTGTCACTGCCGGCGGCGTACTGGTCGAAGAGCCACGCGAGATCGGCCGGAGCGAAGAACGGGTCCACCCCGTCCTTGGACCGCATGCTCGCGCCGCCGAGGGTCAGATCGACCGCCGGCGAGAACAGGACCGCCGCCGCCGGCATCGGCAGGCCGGCGTCCCGGGCGCGCATCATGGTGACGACGGCCAGAGCGGCACCGGCCGAGTCGCCCGCGACCACCAACCGCTGCGGATCGACACCGGAGTCCAGCAGCTCGCGGTAGGCCGCCAGGCAGTCATCGGGCGCGGCCGGGAACGCATGCTCGGGCGCCAGCCGGTAGTCGAGCGAGACCGCCCGGCCGTCCAGGTGCCGCAGCAGCGCGGCCGTGACGTGGGCGGTGACGCGCGCCGACCCGACCACGAACCCTCCGCCGTGGAGATACAGCAGCACGTCCTCGCCCGCCGCGCCGGGCGTCGTGGTCCGCAGCCGCAGTGCCGGCCGCCCGCCGAGTGTCGTCGCCGACGAGGCGACATCCGCAGGCAAGGGCCGGGTGAACATCGCCGCGAACTGCTCGCGCCGTTCGGCAATGTCGAGCATCTCGTCCTCCAGAATTTTGTCAAGCTACCTGACAGTCAGGTGACCTTACCATGCTGCCTGATACTGTCAAGCGGCCTGACGAACTCGCCCGGAAGAAGGACCGCCCGCCGATGACGACGCGCTCGAACTACGGGAGCGGCAACCCGAAGCTGCCGCTCCCCACCCTGCTCACACAGGTCAGGGACATTGCGCTCGAGGGACTTCACCAGCAGCTGGCCGACGAGGGGTTCGAGGGGATCCGGTACGTCCACGGCTCGGTCTTCCGGCACATCGACACCGAAGGCTCGCGGCTGACCACGCTCGCCGAACGCTCCGGACTCACCAAGCAGGCGATCGGCGAACTTGTCGGCGACCTGGAGGATCACGGTTACCTCGAGCGGGTCGCCGACGAGGCCGACCGCCGCGCGAAGATCATCCGGCTCACCGACCAAGGCAGGATGGCCCAGGCCGCAGCCGCCCGGATCCTCGCGGACGTCGAGCAGCGATGGTCGCGGCACCTCGGCAAGGACCAGGTCACCACGCTGCGGCGGGCTCTGGAACAGGTCATCGCCCTCGAAGCGGAGAGCAGTGCGACAGTGTCTCCCCCGAAGTAGGCCGTGCCGGCACGGCGCCGGGTGTACTGCGCCGGGGGACGGGCGGGACGCCGGGTCGGCGTGCCGCTGCGACCTCGGCATCGACACGATCCCCAGACCGCAGCCCGCCGCACCAACGGCGCCAAGGGCCCCGCAGAGGTCGTGCGCCGAGCCGGGAAGTACAGCCGACGCCCAGATGAGGCGTCCGGCCGCACCCGCGAACACCTGCACCTTCATCCCGCACCGTCGCCGCTTTCCGCAGCAACACGGCATCTGATCGTGCACGCGGCCGATCGGGATCAGCGTGCCGTCGAGGATGAGGAAGGCCGGCATCCGGATCCTGGCCGGTGCCATCCGCCACCGTTCCCGCGCTCGTGTGGCGGCGCCGAGAGGCAGGAGTTCTCGACCTGGACAGGCTTTCGGACAGGTGTCCATCTCGGGTACGGTCGAGGCCCGGCGGAGGCGAGGAGGCCACGGTGGACGACCTGCCAGAGCTCGGTTGCTATGGACTGGCCGGGCATTCGGGAGCCCCACGTGACCTGCTCGGCGAGGTCGCCGAGGCCGAGGCCATGGGGCTCGGCTCGGTGTTCCTGTCGGAGCGCTTCAACACCAAGGACGCGGCGGTGCTGGCGGGAGCCGCCGCGGCGGCCGGCACTCGGATCGGCATCGCCACCGCGGCCACGAACCACAACACCCGCCACCCCCTGGTCACCGCGACGTTCGCCACGACGATGCACCGGATGACCGGCGGGCGGTTCGCGCTCGGTCTGGGCCGGGGCTTCGACATGCTCTTCGACGTGATGGGCCTGCGCCGCGTCACCCAGGCCCAGCTCGACGACTTCATCGGCATCATGCGCCGGTTGTGGCGGGGAGAGGCGGTCGTCGGGCATGACGGTCCCGCCGGAAGCTATCCGTACCTCAGCCAGGACTCCACCTTCCGCGAAGACATCCCGATCATGCTCATGGCGATGGGCGAGCGCTCGCTGGAGTTCGCCGGCCGGGTCGCCGACGGGGTCGTCCTGCACACCTTCTTCACCGACCAGACCCTGGCCCGTGCGGTGTCCTCGATCCACCGGGGCGCCGCGGCGGCGGGCCGCGACCCCGCCTCGGTCCGGGTGTGGTCGGTCCTGGCCACGGTCGGCGACCATCTGGACGAGGAGGCCCGCCTGCGCAAGCTCGCCGGCCGCCTGGCCACCTACCTGCAGGGGTACGGGGACCTGCTGGTCCGGGTCAACCGCTGGGATCCGGCCGACCTGGCCCGTTTCCGCGCCGATGACCTGGTCGACGGCTACCCCGGAGCCTTCGACGCGCTCGCGACGCCGGACGAACTCCGCCACCTGGCCGGGTTGCTTCCCCCGACATGGCTGGAGGCGGCGGCGACCGGCTCTCCCGAACAGTGCGCGCGACGCGTCCTCGCCCAGTTCGACGCCGGCGCCGACAGCGTCGTCCTCCACGGCGCAACCCCCGCCGAGCTGGCCCCGATCCTCGACGCCTACCGGGCGCTGCGACCCGCTGACCGGTTCGAGGGACTCCCCCGCAACCCGGGCCGTGCCACTGCGGGGGACGCGTGACCAGCGGCGAACCTGCCCGGCTCAACGCCGCCTGGCTGAGCGAGGTGCTCGGCGCAACGGTGACCGACGTCCGGTGGCGGCCGGTCGGGACGGGGCAGATGAGCGGCTGCTTCCGAGGCGAACTGACCGGGGACGGGGTTCCGGCACGACTGGTGGCCAAACTCCCGGCGGCCGACCAGGCCACACGGGAGATGCTCAAGGGCATCTACCGGACGGAGGTGCGGTTCTACCTCGACCTGGCCTCGACGGTGGCCGTGCGCACCCCGGCCTGCCGGTACGGGATGCTCACCGAGGACGCCACCGACTTCGTCCTGCTCCTGGAGGACCTGCACCCCGGCGCGCAGGGCGACCAGCTCGCCGGCTGCACCGCAGCCGAGGCGCTGGACTGCGTGGTCAACCTGGCCGGGCTGCACGGTCCCCGCTGGTGCGACCCGGCCCTGCTGGACCTGGACTGGCTGCACCGCACCGGCCCGGACGACGGTGACGGGGTGACGGACGTGCTGCGCCCGGCCACCGAGATCTTCATCGACCGCTTCGCGAGCCGGCTGGCCGCCGAGGACAAGGCGACCCTGCGGGACGTCGCCGTCCACGCCGGACCGTGGATCACGGCACGACCGGAGCGCTTCGCCCTCGTCCACGGCGACTACCGGCTCGACAACATCATCTTCGCGGACGGCGGCGGAGCCGGCGTCGCCGCGGTCGACTGGCAGACCCTCACCGTCGGCCTGCCCGCCCGCGATCTGGCCTACTTCCTGGGCACCGGCCTCACCGTCGCAGACCGCCGAGCCCACGAGCGCGATCTGGTAGCCGCCTACCACCGCGCTCTGGCCGGCCACGGCGTGACCGGCTACTCCCCTGAGCAGTGCTGGGACGACTACGCCTTCGCCTTCCTTCAAGGCCCCCTGATCACCGTGCTCGGCTGCGCCTACGGCGCCCCCACCGAACGCGGCGACGAAATGTTCCTTGCCATGGCCGCCCGTTCCTGCGCCGCGATCCGCGATCACGGCTCCCTCACCAAGGTGCCCTGACCCGTCCGCCGAGGCGGAACGCGCCCTCACCCTGGTGGATTCGACGGGCTGATCGCTGCACGGTGGCGGCGCTTCGCCGTGACTCCCGGTGTTGGGGTAGGGCCGGTCAACTGGTCGGCCAGGAGGTCCATGAGGAGACCGTCGTGCCAGGTGCCGTCGGTGTCGCGTTCGTACTGGCGCATGACACCGACCGGGCGGAAGCCGACCTTTTCGTAGCAGTGGATGGCGGCGGTGTTGGAGGCGGCCGGGTCGATGGTGATCCGGTGGTGGTCGTGGTCGTCGAACAGGTGCCTGGCGAGGGTGCGGATGGCATCGGGGCCCAGGCCGCGCCCATGCACGGACGGGTCGAGGTAGATGTCGATGCCGGCGTGCCGGTAGTCGGGGTCCTGTTCGGCGTGCCACTGGATCAGGCCGACGCTACGGCCCTCGTGCTCGATGACCAGCTTCCCGGTGTCGGGTTCGGCGAGCTCGCGGGCCACTTCGGCGGCCAGGTCGGGGCCGCCCCGCCACCACCGGCGGACCTCCGGCGTCGCGCGGACCGCCGCCAACGCGGGCACGTCGGCCACCGTCGCGGGCCGCAGCGTCACCGACTCACCGTGAAGGGTCTCGTGCATGGCCCGACGATATCCGCAGCACCGCCCACCGGCACCTCAGGCCACGGCAGGCTAATCCGACCGTCCCGGTTGCCTGTTCAGCCCGCACGGCCCGTTCGCGCTGCTCAGTCTCTGCCGCCCCGGGCGGCGTCGCGGACGGCTCGCAAGTCCTCACCCGCGCTGCCGACAGCAGTCCCAGGCACCACCGGGCTTGGGTGTTCATACAGTGAGGATCATCTCTGGCTGGATGTTCATATATTTCTTAGGGGCTGATACGCGTGCTTTTGTGGACGAAATTACCGCTCGCGCAGTGATCTCGAAGGAGAAGCCGATGCCACCGGCCGATGCCCCTGGGGGGATCATCGATCTCTGGGAGCCCACAGCGGTTCACCATCTCACCGACAAGCACATGGTCAGCGTGCTCGGCGCGGAACTGAGAGTGCACGGCTGCCGTCCCGCCGAGCGCGGTGGCGACTTCTATGTCTTGGAAGCGGCCAAAGACGAGGCATCCCCGCATGGTGGCACGGCGGTGGGGCTCGTGGTCATCGAGGTGGATCGCAACCAGTTGGTGAATGCCCGCTTGAGCAGCGATGACTCGTTCGCCGGTCCGCGGCCGCGCCCGAGCGGCTGATCTGATCGCGATCGCTGAACGTGGCGCTGACCACGCTGCGACACGCGGCGGACTCACGCGACCGCCGTGCGGGCCCTGGCCGAGACCCCACGCCCCGGACCTGAACCCCACCTGACACCAGCCCCCGAATGTTTGTGGCCGAGCGCCGCCCCAGCCGAGCGCGGGGCGGCGCTTCGCCGTTTCAGCGCCGCGGTGTAGGAGGCGTGGACGGAGACCCACACGGGTTCCGCTGCGGTGCTGTGCGGCAAGGAGGGCCCCGCCCGGTGGAGGTCATCAAC
Organism: Actinomadura sp. NPDC023710; assembly: GCF_040639875.1. Classification (NCBI taxonomy): domain Bacteria; kingdom Bacillati; phylum Actinomycetota; class Actinomycetes; order Streptosporangiales; family Thermomonosporaceae; genus Actinomadura; species Actinomadura sp. NPDC023710. The sequence continues at coordinate 30,097 of NZ_JBFAGB010000021.1, read as the reverse complement.
GACCTGGACGGCGTGGTCGCCCACTGCTTCGCCGCGCTCCGCGACCCGGGCGAGGCGCCCGCGGCAGGCAGTCCTGGTCCGCGGCCTCTGCGGCTTGTGTCAGGCGCTCGGCCCGGCGGTCGGGCGCTCACCATCGCTCCCAGTGCAGGACCTGGTCGCGTGGGATGCGGGGCGCGGGTTTGAAGTCGGTGCCGATCGTGTAGGCGAGCGGGATGAACGCGGCGAGCATGACCTCGTCGTAGGGGACGCCCAGTGTGGCGGCGAGTTCGCGTTCGAGGGGTCCTTGGGCGGTGGTCCAGGTGGTGCCGAGGCCGCGGGCGCGGGCGGCGAGCATGAAGCTCCAGGTCGCGGGCAGGATGGATCCCCATGTGCCGGATTGGACGGCCGCCGACGCGTGATCGGTGCGTCCTTCGATGGCGGGGATGACGAACGCCGGGACGCGGTGGATGTTGTCGGTCAGGTGCCGTAGCCCATCGAACACGCCCTGGGTGGAGCGCGGAGCATGGTTCATGCGCCGGATGTCGTGTTCGTTCAGTGGTTGCCCCTCGGCGGCGGCGAGCGCGCGGAGGAAGATGTCGCCCACCTTGCGGCGCAGGCGCGGCTCGGTCACCACGATGAAGTGCCAGCGTTGCCGGTTGCGTCCGGTGGGCGCCTGGGTGGCCAGGTCGATGCACTCTTCGATGAGTCTGCGCGGGACGGGACGGTCGAGGTCGAGCCGCTTGCGGACGGCTCGGGTGGTGGACAGCAGTTCGTCGGGGGTCAGGTCGAGGGTCATCGTGGTCCTCAAGCTCGGGTGGAGGTCGGTGCGGTGCGCGTCGGCTCGGGTGCCGCAGGTTCGGCACGAACGCGCAGGCCGAGATAGGCGATGAACGCGCCGAGAAGCGAGAAGGCCCCAGCGCTCAGGAACGCCGCTCGGTAGCCGTCCAGCGGGGATGCCGGGATGGCCATCACGGCCGCCAGCACCGCTACGCCGATGCCGGCCCCGACCTGGACGGCCGAGGTGACCAGGCCGGAGGCCAGGCCCTGACGGTCGTCGGGCAGGCTCCCGACGGCGGCGATGTTGAGGCTGGGGAACGACAGGCCGTTGCCCACCCCGTGCACGATGAGCGCGGGCAGCAGCACGGTCGCATAGTCACCGGACGCGCCCGCCCGCAGGAACAGCAGGATCCCGGCGCCTTGGACGAGCAGCCCGAGCGCGGCGGTGCGCCGCAGACCCCAGCGCCCGATCAGCCGTCCGGCGAGGTTGGCGGTCACGACGATGGCCAACCCCATCGGGACGATGCCCAGTCCGGTGGCCAGCGCCGAGTACCCCAGCACGCCCTGCAGGTAGAGGACGGCCACGAACTGCCAGCCGATCGTCGCGCAGGCCCAGGCCAGCGCGGCCAGGTTCGCGGAGGTGAGCCGTCCTGAACGGAACACGCCCAGCGGGACGAGCGGATCCCGCCGGCGCCGCTCGATCGCCACGAACCCGCCGAGCAGCAGGAACGCCGCCCCGCCGGCAAGCCAGTTCGTTTCGGTGAGCGCGTAGACCAGCAGCAGGACACCGCCGGTGACAGTGCCGGCGCCTGCCGCGTCGAATCCGGTGCGCGGGCCGTCGGTGCGTCCGACCGGGATCACCCTGGGTGCGACGGCCAGCACGAGCAGCGCGACGGGCACCGGCAGGAAGAACACCAGGCGCCAGTTCACCTGCGTGAGCAGCCCGGAGGCGATCAGCCCGGCGCTGTAACCGGTGGCCCCGGTCGAGAGCAGCCCGCCCGCCAGGCTCGCGGCCGCGAACACCGTCAGTGACGCCAGGAACATCCGGCGCCGTCCGAACAGGTCGGCCAGTCTCCCACCGAGCAGCAGGAACCCACCGTAGGCGACCGCGTAGCCGGACATCAGCCATTGCAACGTGCTGTCGGGCAGTGCCAGCTCGGTGCCGATGGCCGGCAACGCCACGCCCACCAGCGACAGGTCCATCGAGTCCAGGAACACCGCCGTGCACAACAGAATCAAGGCCGCCGTCGCCCGGCGGTCGGAACGCATCACCACAACACTCCATCTTTGAGCAGATTATCTGTCGGCAGACGATCGTGACCGTATGACCGTAAATGATCTGCTGTCAAACAATCGCCCGAAAGATGGTTCTGGTAGTCTCAGGCAGGTCGACAGAGCAGGAGACCCATGGCGTCCAAGACCGCCCGTCCGGCGTACTTTCCGGCACTCGCGGCCGAACGTCCCGACATCGCGATGTGCCGCGCCTCGGCGTACCTGGCCCGCGCCGCCGACGCCCACGCCACCCGGCACGGCCTCGGCGTCGGTCAGCATCTGGTGCTGAAGATGCTCGACACCGTCGGCCCCTGCTCCCAGCAGATGCTCAGCGAGGAACTGCGCATCGACCGCAGCGTCATGGTGAACGTGTGCGACGACCTGGAGCAGTCCGGGTTCGTCCGCCGCGAACGCAACCCCGAAGACCGCCGCTCCTACGCCGTCACCCTCACCGACGAGGGCCGCGGACGCCTCGCCGAGGCCGAGAGCACCGTCTCCTCCTACCTGGACGAAACATTCGCCCCCCTCACCACGAGCGAACGCGCCCAGCTCACCGCCCTCATCAGCAAGCTCATGCAGCTCTGATCCCAGGGGAGGCGCGGTCGCGGGTTCGGACATTCGGCAAGACAGCCGTCGTCATCACCGCGAAGTCCGCCGGGCGCAAGGTCTTCAGCCTCGCCACCGCAGACGTCCGTCTCGCTTGACCTCTTGCGCGTCAGTCCGACAGCCAGTGCAGCTCGTGCGCCAGGGTTTTGGCGACGGCGCGGATGCGGCGGTGTAGTGGCGACTGCTCGCGTGGGAGAACCAGGTGGAGCGTCAGGCTGGGCGCGCCCCGCAGCGGTCGCCAGGTGAGACCGGCCGGTGACACCGTGACCGCGGCTTCTCCGGCCGGGGCGAGGGTGACCCCGTCGCGCAGGTCGCGCTGAGACATGTCGAAAGAGACTGCGGGCGTGTGGAATCGGGGGTGTGGCCGGGTGTCTCGGAACAGTGCGGACAGCTGATCGTGGATCACGGGGTTGGCCGCACGGTCCGGGAGTCGCAGCGGATACGCGGCCGCGTCGGCGATCTCGATCTCCGGGTGTTCGGCCAGCGGATGGTGCTGCGCCAGCTGCACCCCGACGCGTTGACGCCGCAGGAGGAACCGGCGCACGCCACGGCCCGGCTGTTCACCGCGGGTGATCCCGGCATCGATGCGGCCGTCGGCGACCGCGGGGGAGATCTCCGGTGTCGCCATCGGGACCGCGCCGACCTCGAGTCCGCTGTTGCCGCGAATCAGCCTGTCCACCAGGGCCGGTGCCGTCTCGGCCCCGGCGCTGAGGCTGTATCCGATGCGCAGCGTGCCCAGTTCACCGGCCGCCGCGCTCCGGGCGGTGTCCCATGCCCGGTCCAGCGCCGCCAGCGCGGGCGGCGCGGACTCCGCCAAAGCCGCACCGGCCGTGGTCAATGCGACGCTACGCGTGTTGCGGACCAGCAGGGCGGTACCGAGTTCCGCCTCCAATCGGCGCATCCGGGCGCTGAGTGCGGGCTGTGCGATACCGATCCGTGCGGCCGCGCGGGTGAAGTTCAACTCCTGCGCCAGCACCAGGAAGTACCGCAGGCTCACCGTATCCGGCGCCACGTGCCCTCCCTGCCGATTGATAACGATCCGTTCTGATTCTATCCCGTACCGGTCTTTCCCTCGACCGCATATCAAGCCCTAACCTGCGCATATGACGATTCAGCCGGCCGCAGTACCGGTCGCCGGGATCGATCGATCTGAGTGTCAGTTCGAAGTCGGACGTGTCCGGCCGAACACAGGAGGTTTCCATGGCCAAGGGCTACTGGGTCAGTGTCTACCCCGCCATTTCCGACCCTGAGAGGCTGACTGCCTACGACAAGCTGGCCGGTCCGGCCGTCCAGGCTGGGGGCGGGCGGGTCCTGTCCCTCCTCCCGTCCCGTGGCGGTCGAGTCGTCGCCCACGAGGCCGGAATCACGCAACGCGTCGTTCTGATCGAGTTCGACAGCTTTGAACAGGCCGTCGCGGCATACGAGAGCGAGGCATACCAGAAGGCGCTGGTGGCCCTCCCCGACGGCGTCGAGCGCGACTTCCGCATCATCGAAGGCATCGACTGACCGGCGGGCCCAGCCATTGCTGAGCATCCGTCACCTGATACGCACGCCACCGGCGGTGCGGTCATCATCCACTGTCCGGTGCAGGACGGCACCGGCTGAGGCAGGCCGGTACGCTCCGGGACGCGTTCGGTCGGCCGTTACGGCCAGGTCCGGCTACGGCGGACGCCGTTCGCGGTTGCCGGTTCGTTGAGCGTCAAAGGGTGGGCCGATGTCCTGGCCGGATGTCACGGTGGTTGATGCGTGCGTGCGACGCGACGGCCGGGGCGGCAGCCCCACGGCCGTCACCGACGACGACCCGGCGGCGACGGACGCGGACCGGCGTGCGGTCGCTGCTGCGGCCGGCACCTCGCACGCGGCGTTTCTCGGCCCGGGGCGGACGCCGGACGGTGGCCGGCCGGTCCGGTTCTTCACCGCCACCGCCGAACTGTCCGGCTGCGGCCACGGCACCGTTGCCGCGCAGGCCGTCCGGTTGACCCGCACCGCGCTGGGCGAGCTGAACGACCGCCAACACACCGGCGGGCGCACGTTCGACACCGTCGCGATCCGCCGCCCCGCCGGCATCGAGGTGTGGTTCGACCAGGGCCTCGTCGCGCTGCGTCACCCGGCACCGGACGAGCACGCCGCGATCGTCGCCGCGCTCGGGCTCACCGCGGACGACCCGCATCCGACCGACGCGCCACGGATCGCCGCGCCCGGCGCACCACGCATGCTGGTACCGGTCCACGACCGGTCGGCGCTGCTCCGAGTCCGCCCACACCTCGGCAGGCTGACAGCGGCGTGCCGGCGGTACGGGCTTCTCGGCTGTTTCGTGTACGCACCGCCGGTGGGCGACCAACCCGGTGCGGCGCGGATGTTCGCGCCGGCGATCGGTGTCGACGAAGACGTCGCCAACGCCAACAGCACCGGCTGCCTGGCCGCCCACGTGCTCGACACGACAGGGGCACAGACGGTCGCGATCGTGGTAGAGCAGGGTGACACCCTCGGTCGACCGGCCAGCGTGCTCGCTTCGGCCCGACGCGGGCCGGCGGGCATCACGACCCGGGTCGGCGGGTTGGCGGTGGTCCGCGACGGACACCGAGGCGACAACTAGACCGTCCTCTTCTGCGATCCGCGCATGGGCTGGGGCTGTCCGCTGCGGTCAAGCGTTGGCACCCGGTGGCGGCCGTCAGCGGAACGCGGTGTCAGGTGCCTTGTCCTCGTTGCCGACCGTGATCGTCCGGAACCCGTAGACGTCCCGGACCTGCTTGCGGTGGTACTCGATCACGAAGCCGACCCTTCCGGTCTTGGGCGCCGTCGACATGGCCCTGTGGAGACGCCATCGCACTGGCTGCCCCGCCGCCCCTAGCGGCAACTCACCGATGCCGAGCTGGCCACCACCGCGTGGGTGGAGCGGTACAGCACCACCCGCCTGCACGGAGAGATCGGCCACATCCCACCCCGCGAACACAAGACCAACTACTACCAGCAACACCAAAACCAGCAGGTCACCGCCGCATTTTGAGGCTCCACCGCCCCGAGGCGGTTCATCTTGCTTTGCCGTCCGCTGGCCGGACGGTCCTTGCCGTGGCGTTCAAAGGCGCCACGGCGAGACCACACAAACGAAAGGAACGACAATGTCCGACGTTTCGGGCACGGGTGGAGCCGACTCCACAGGAGGGGGCCCGCCAGGCAGCGATCCTCAAGCGGCTCAGCAGGACCTCAACCTGTTCCGCTCGCTGCGCAACCACCGCAACTACCGGCTGCTCATGCCAGGTCAGGGCATCTCCAGTATCGGCGCTTGGATGCAGATGACTGCCCAGGACTGGCTGGTGCTGGACCTGACGCACGGCAGTGGCACCGCAGTCGGCATCACGGCCGGCCTGCAGATACTGCCGGCGCTGCTGTTCAGCTTGTACGGCAGTGTCCTGGCCGACAGGTACCCCAAGCGGCGCGTCCTCATGGTCAGCCAGGCGGTGATGGGCACGCTCGCGCTGGTGCTCGGCCTGCTCACTGTTGCCGGCTCCGTCAGCGTGTGGAATGTGTACGCTCTGGCGTTCGGCCTCGGCCTGGCCGTAACGGTGGACAGCCCGGCCCGGATGGCGTTCACCTTCGAGGTGGTGGGACCCCGTGACGTGTCCAATGCCATCGGCCTGAACAACGCGCTGTTCAACACAACGATGATTCTCGGCCCGGCCGTCGCCGGCGTACTGATCGCCGCCGTCGGCACCGGTCCGGTTTTCCTCATCAACGCCGCGTCGTTCGGCGCCATGGAAATCGGGCTCTACCTCATGCGTGAGGACGAGCTGTACGTCAAGGATCCGGTGCCACGGGCAAAGGGCCAGTTGCGCGAGGGCCTGCGCTACGTCCGGGAGCGCCGCGACCTGGTCATGCTGATGACCATCATGCTGTTCGTCTCCGCGTTCGGCATGAACTTCGCGGTGACCGATGCCCTGATGAGCCGAGAGGTCTTCCACACCGGAGCCTCGTCATTCGGCCTCGTCTCGGCGATGATGGCCGTCGGCGGGCTGGTCGGCTCGCTGCTCTCCGCCCGCCGGAGGCAGCCGAGTATGCGGGGCATGCTGGCCGCAGCGGCAGTCTTCGGGGTGCTGGTAACCGCGACCGGACTGATGCCGGACTATTGGGCGTTCGCGGCCATGCAGCTGCCGACGGGCATGGCGTTGATGACGTTCACCACAACGGCCTACTCGCTCACGCAGCTGAGCGCTCCGGAGGAGATGCGCGGCAGGGTGATGGGTCTGTACCTGCTGGTGATCACCGGGAGCGCCCTGGTCGGCTATCCCCTGATCGGCTGGCTGGCCGAGATCTTCGGGCCGCGTTCGACCCTGATCATCGGCGGCCTCGCTTCCCTGGCCTCAGTGGTGGCCACCGTCGCCTTCATGGCGCCGGCTGCCGCAGGGCTGCTCGCACGCGGAACAGCACCGCGGCCCTGAACAACACAGTCGGCACACAGTGCCGGCTCAGCTCACACTCAACGAGTGCTCCAACCAAGGGCCCGGCGTCAGCCGGGCCCTGCTCATTTGGGCGGACTGCTCCCGAACGCGGCCCGCGCACGCGGGGATGGCTCGTCGGACACGGAACAGCGTTGGTCCGACGATAGGTCGGCCCCGTGCACGCGGGGATGATTCGGTCAACGCCCTGAGACCTAAGCCATCGTGGAGTCGGCCCCGCGCGCCGGAGGGATAGTGGCGTGGATGGACCACCTCCTGGCGGCCAGCGCGGGCCGAAGAGCAGTGCGATGGCTTCGTGGTCGGCTGATCAGTGGATGGTCTGCTCCGGGAGGTCGGGGTGGAGCCAGTGGGGCAACAGGTCGGCCAGGAGTCGGTCGCCGGTGCTGGCGAGTTCGGCGTTCTTTTTGGCTTTCGAGCGGCGGATCCAGTAGCGCAGGGTGGTCTTAGGGTCCTTGTGGTTGGCGTAGATCATGACGTGGTGCAGGCCGGCCATGACGCGTTCTTCGCCGCCAGCCTGCTCCAGCGCGTCGAGCAGGTGAGTGATCCGGGAGGCGCGCCACACGTGCGGGGTGAGGTCGTCGGCGCCAAGCACGCCGGCGGCGCGACCCAGCCGGGTGCTGATGCGGACGGCGTCGTGCCGGTCCAGGCGCCGCCCGGCGGCGTCGAGCAGCAGCGGGCCCATCGTGCGGCCGCCCAGGTAGGCGCGCAGCAGCCCGGCCAGCGCCGGCGGGATCTCCAGGTCCCGGACCTGGTGCCCCTTCCGCCGCACCCGCAGGAAGGTGCGATCACCGGAAGTCTGCAGGTCCTCCACATCGGCCGCGCAGATCTCGCTGACCCGGCCGGCCACCACGTACAACAGTGTGACCAGCGCCAGGTCGCGCAACTGCGCGCGGTCCGAGCCGGAGTGCGGCTCGGGCGCATCAGGCGAGGCTTCAGGAGGCGCGGCGGCCCATGCGGTGGACCGGGCGGCGGCGAACACCGCGGCGACCTCGTCCTCCTCCAGGATCGGGGTCGCGGTGGAGGGGTCCTCCTCGTCGATGACCGGGCGGACGTCCTCGCTGACCGGGTTGGGGGGTGGCGGGTCCAGCACCCCGGCGGCGTAGGCGTGCAGACTGGAGAGCGTCTTGACGTAGCGGGCGATGCTGCGCGGCGTGAGCGGGTGCACGGCGCGGCTGGTGACCCGGGCCCGCCACATCTGCAGGTGAGCGGTGCTCAGGCACCCGACGAAGAAGCGGTCGTGGCCGAGCTCGCGGGCCAACGGCGCCCAGACCGTCAGCAGGTCGTCACAGTAGCCGCGCCGGGTGGCCACCGAGGTCCGCCTGGCTGACGACAGCCACCCGACCACCACCGGCAGAGTGGCCGGGTCCAACACCTCCGCCAGCATGTGCAGCCGCCGCTGGTAGACCCGTTGCTTTCGGATGCGGCCGCCCGGTTGCGGGGAATCGGCCCACCCCACGCACCGCTCCCCCAGGTCGGCGTCCAGCGCGTTGAGCGCGTCGTGAAGCAGCGGCGGCACAGCGACCGCGGGTACCGACCGGCCCGCAGCGATCAGTCCGGCATCGGGCATCGGCGGGCTCCTCCTCGGGGTGTTGGTGTGGTGTGGCGAGAATCCCACACCCTGCGCCGCTGGCTGGGCTTGCGCGGCATCGTCGATAGGTATCGCCGCCGCGGCATGGGTCCTCCGATCGGCTCGGCCGCCACAGTGCCAGTCGTTGCGTCGAGGCCATCGGGGCCTTTGGGTTGCTCCCGCAGATGCCATGCGAACGGTCCTCCGTGGAAACCGTCGAGTCGGACGGCCACACAAAGAAGAACCGGAGGACTGTCATGACGGAACTTCTCATCTTGCTGGTGATCTTGGGACCGGGCGGGGTGCTGTTCGCGCTACTGCTGTTCCGCGAAGAGATCGCCGGCTGGGTCGAGCGCCGCTGCAGGCGAGACAAGGACGATCTTTTCCGGATCCTCGCCTCCGCCCGGTCCGGCCGGTGGACGGTCATGATGGTCGACATCGATCCGGAGCAGGCGTACAGGTTGGATCCCCTGGCCCGGGGCCATGTCCAGGAGATCGCGATGAAGCGGCTCACCAGGCTCCACTCCCACCGGCGGGTTTTCGACATCGGCGAGGGCAAGTACTTCGTCCTGGTCGAGTGGAAGATCCGAGCCACCCCGGAAAGAGAAGGCCGGGATCTCGCCCAGCGCACCAGCGATGCGCTGACCGCCGACCTCAACTCCGGATTCAGCGGCCTGCCCGCGGTCATCGGGTACGCCGAGGGCGCGCTGCCTCGCAACCTCATCAAGCCGGCCGCAGATGCCACTCGCCGGGCGGCAATACAGCCGGCCTACGACTGCGCACTACCCATCGTTCGTCCCAACGCCCGGATCGAGCAGGACCGAGCCGAGACGACATCAATCGACTAGCCGCACTCGCGCGGCCAGTCCCGACGCGAAGGCGCGGGCGGGTCCCTAGGATCCCGCCCGCGCCTTTCTACTCGGTGTTCGCTGGCTCGGGCCAAGCCCGCCGCTCACATATTTGGAAACCGACTGCCACGCCGAACACCTGGCCCAAGCCGCCGACGACGCCGACCAGGACTTACCGTCGCCGGTTCCGACGGCGCCAACGTCTTGCCTCCCCGGCTTGCTTTCGCCCTAGGAGCAGCCCTGGTCGGCTCCCATCTGATCGGCCAGCCGCCGCTCACCTACCTGACATGGTGGCGGACGGTCACCCCTGACGCCCGTGTATCGACACGGGCGCCCACGCAAGGAGATCGATCCCCATGAGGCGCCGTCCGGTCGCGGCGCGGGGGACCTGGCCGCACTTGGTACTGCCTGGGTCCGCCCGCCCAGAGTTTCGTCGCACGGCTCCGGTTCCGTGAGCAGGATGGCGGAGCCTGGTACCGGGGCTGATCGAGGTCGATCTGACGAACTCTGGCCGTAGCGGACCACCAGCGGCGCGACGCCAGCGCGGCCAGAGCGGTGCCGGGGGGTTGAGCAGTACGTCGTCGACAGAGGACACCCGGTCCAGCCGCAGGACGTACTGCGCGGCCGGCAGCCCCAGGTAGCTCCCAGGACGCCCGTGCGGTCGCGGTGATCAGCTGGCCTTGCCGCGCGCGATGTAGACGTTCATGTCGGTGAAGTCGAGGGTGATGTTGTAGGGCTTGTAGAAGGAGTGGAAGAAGCCGCCCAGCGAGTCGAACCCGTATTCGTCAGCCGGCATTTGTGGGGCCGAGTTGCAGTAGACCTCCCTGGCGTCGGCGTTGCCGAGGCGGATCTCCGTGGGGTAGCAGGGGTAGACGACCGTTGGGTGGCTGTGGCCAAAAGTCTCGAGCGGGCGGTCGTAGTCGGTACGGATCCGCAACTGCTTGGCCACCTCTCCCTTCACGACCGCGGCGCACTCGCTGATTCCGCCGATGTTCACGCCCACCACACGTGGGCCGGAGCCGGCGAAGCTGCCCGTGCTGTGCACATACTGCTCACGGGCCAGCCACAGCGGCAGCGGCTTCGCGCCCGCCCGGATGGCGTCGGCGCGTACCTTCCTGGCCACCTCGGGGGTCCGGCGGCGCAGGATCAGCGACCGGCCCGCGTAGTCGAAGGTGGTCAGCAAGTGGTAGAAGACCCACGTGCCGATGAGACCGTCGCTGGGCCCCACGGGCGAAGCTTGGTCCGTCTCCGTCCAGCCCACGGGGATGTTGCGCAGTTCGATGCCGCCCAGCTTGAAGGAGTCCAGCACCCCGAAGTACATCCATGCGGTGCCGTCCAAGTAATCGATCTTTTGCTGGGCCACGGCGCTCAGTCCGGCTTCCTCGGCTGCCTCTGGGGATATGTCCAGCCACGGGGCGCCGGTGTAGAACGAGAAGCGCTTCGGTGGTCCGCCGTTGACCGAGGCCTCTACCAGCGGTGACGGGTCCATCTGCTGGAATGGCACCCGCGCGATGTCGCCGTGGATCTGATACGACTCGCCGAGGACTGCCGCGAACCATTTGGCCCGGGTTTCCTGGCCGGCCGCTTGCCAGCGTGGTGCGGCGAGGGAGAGTTTGTCTTGCCGGGTGTAGCAGTCGGCCAGGAACCGGTTCGTCTGCTTGTCGTCGGGCGCCAGTTTGAGGGCCATCGTCAGGTATTTCTCAGCGTCGGGGAACTTGTTGCTCAGTAGCCCGACGTAGCCGCGCTGGCGGGCCGCGTGCAGGTTCGCGGGGTCCTTTTTCAGGATCTCCTCGTACGCGCGGCCGGCCTGCTCGAACTTCCCGGCCTTGAACAACGCATCCGCGTCGCTACTGCCGGCTTGCGCCGTCGCCGCCTCGCCCAGCAGCGGTGCAGACGCGGCGGAACCGGCCACCACGGCGGCGGCCCGCAGCAGCGAACGCCGGCCCCATTCTCCGTCATCAGCCACGGCCTTCTCCCTTTCGTGATCACCTTCCGAAGCCGGGGCGCCATGCCCTCGGCACGGACCGGTGTGGTCCATGCCTCCACTGAAGAAGAAAAAGTGTTGCGGTGGCGTATGTGATTATCGATACGCCCGCGATACACCCAAGCCCCAGCATCAAGGAATCGGCGCAAGCCGGCAGTGAGTGGATCCCTCCGCTGGTGATCGCGACACCCCCGGCTACTACAGGTGCTGAGGTGACTCGTCGGTGAACATCGCGCTGCCGGGCATCCACGACGAGTTCGCCGTCACGCCCACAGAATCGTTGTTGCTGGAGGAGTCGACGGGCCGTTCGGGGCCCACTAGATCGTCGATTGGAAACTCGGTCGCCGGCTCCACGAGAGAGACTCCGCCGGTGGCCCCCCGGCACGGTGGCCGCGGTCTCCTCTGCTTCTCAACGTCGTCCCAGCCTTCTCGGGCCGGCCGGGTCAAGGCTTCACACACTCAGCGCCCGGGCTCGCGGGTTCGGGCACCGTGGCGGCGTCGACCAGGCGAGCGACCAGTTGCTCGTAGGGCAGTCCGGCTGCGGCGAACATTCTGGGTACCTGCGAGGCGGCGGTCATTCCGGGCATGGTGTTGACCTCGTTGAGGACGGGTCCGTGCTCGGTGAGGAAGAAGTCGACGCGGGCGACACCCGCGCAGCCGAGCGCGTCGAACATCCGCAGTGCCGCACCGGTCAGGGCTGTCCGGTCTGCGCCGTCGATGTCGGCGGGCACGCTGAACCGGGCTGAACCGTCGTACTTGGACCGGGTGTCGAACAGGCCGCCGGCGTGGATCTCCAGCGGCGGTGACGCCCAGCGGCGGCCATCGGCCTCACGCAGGACGGCCACATCGATCTCCCTGCCCGCGACGACGTCCTCGATCAGGATCCGGTCGTCGTATCGCGCCGCACAGCGCAGCGCGTCCCGTAGCTGGGTGGCGTCGCGCGCCAGGGCGACACCGAAACTCGACCCGGCCGAAGCCGGCTTCACCACCACATCCGTGTCGAACCCGATCTCGGAGATCTCGTCCGCCGCCGCCAGCCGCCCGGGAGCGGTGTCGATCCCGACGGCCTCAGCCACGAGCTTGGTCGCCCACTTGTCCATGCCGAGCGCGCCGGCGCGCAGGCCAGAGCCGACCATCGGCGTGTGGGTGAGTGCGCACAGTGCCGCGAGGGTCCCGTCCTCGCCGGACGGACCGTGGACCGCGGGAAAGACGACGTCGACGCGTTCGATGACGCTCAGTGCCGCCGCCAGGGAATCGGCGGCCCGCGACCCGAGCGCGTCCGCCCCCCGCCTCCATGTCCCGGCGCGGTCGATGGTCAGCTCGTCAACGTCGAATCCGCTGGAACGCAACGCCCCTGCGACCGCCGTGGCAGTGGCCAGGGAGACATCGTGCTCGGCGTTCTCCCCGCCTCCGATCACCACGATTCGCCGTGTCATGCGACGCTCCTTTTCACACGCGGCCCGAGGCCGGTGACAATGGTGTGCGGAATGGTCCCGGCCCAACGAGCCCAGTCATGAATGGTCGGGGTCGCGCCCCCGCCCGGGCCGAAAACGGTCGCGGACGTGCCCGCCGGAAAGGACTCGGCACCGGTGTCGATCACGATCTGGTCCATCGAGACCCGGCCGACGACCGGGAAACGGCGCCCGCGGATCTCAACGCCGGCCTGGCGCGAGCACTCTCGCGGGATCCCGTCGGCGTACCCGACGGGCAGGACGCTCAGATGGGTGGCACGATCGGTGACATACGCGCCGGCGTAACCAACCGGCGTACCGGCCGGCACCGCCGCCGTGTGCACGATCGGTGCGGTCAGCCGGGACGCGCCGTGCAGCTCCAGGGTCTCGGAGGGATCGATACCGACCAGTCCCGCCCCGACGCGGACCATGCCGAAATGGGTCGCCCGGTCGGTCAGCGTCCCCGACGTGGCCGCGAGATGGGCGAGCGGCGAACCGAGCTCCGCCGCTCGGACCGATTGCCACGCCTCGCGCATGCCGGCGACCGCCGGCGCGTTCGCCGCGGGGTCCGCCCGGTCGGCCAGCGGAAGATGGCCCATGACACCCACCACGCGGATCCTCCGAGCCTGCTGACCCCGCCGAGCCAGAGCGGTCAGTTCGCCCCACTGCCCACGGGGGCAGCCGCCACGGGACATCCCGGTGTCCACATGTAGGTGGACCCGCACCGCCGACGCAGCCGTCGACGCGGCCTGCGCGAGAAGCACGCCGAGCTCGTCCACCGACCCGACCGCGACATCGACCCTGGTGGCCGCCGCAGCCTCGGCGTCGATCCCGCAGGGGTGCAGCCAGGTCAGGATCGGCACCGCCAGCCCCGCGGCACGCAACGCCGAAGCCTCAGCGACACTGGTCGTCCCGAGCCACCCGGCCCCGGCGGCGACGGCGGCCTTGGCCACCGTGACGGCGCCGTGGCCGTAACCGTCGGCTTTGACCACGGCCATGATCGTGCTCCGAGTCCGCACCTTGATCTCGGCCACGTTCGCGGCCACCGCCTCGGACAGCGTCTGCAAGGTCGGCGGCCGGAAACCCGATCGGCGCGGGGGCGCGACCTGCACCCGATTCACAGCCGCATCCTCGGGTCCTCAGCCGGATCCGCATACATCGGCCGGCAACCGTCGTCGACAGCATCGGGACGCAGTTCGTCATGCCAAGACTCATTGCCATAGATCTGACCCAGCCCGTATGCGGCGCCGTGCTCAGACAGCCGAGCCGCGGCATCCGGATGCGGCAGCCGGACCGGCTCGACCGTGTGTTCAAAATGCCACCACTCGTTGTCGTAGACGCGGTAGAGCCCGTACCGCCCGCCGTGCTGGTCGAGCCACCGCGCGCCCTCGGCCGGCAGCACGTCGAGCGCGAGCCCCCGCACGTGGCCGGACTCCTCCGCTGGCAGCACCCGGCGCCGCGCCGCCGACACCGAGCCGGTGCGCCGCACCTGCTCGGTGAAGATCCGGTGCTGTTCCGCCGCGTCCCGATATCCCGAGGTGAGGCCGATCAGCTGCCCGTCGCGCCAGAACGCCTCGGCCCGCGCGTGCGTGAACGCCGCCAGCGCGTCCGGCATGAGCCCGCGGAGATCCTCGGCAGGAAAGCGCAGGCCCAACGCCCACTGGCAGGCCAGGAAGCGGGCGCGGCCCGGTGCGCGGCAGAAGGCGATCGGCACCAGCGGCATCGCGACGAGTCGAGTGACGGTCGCCAGGACGCGCGCTTTGATCGCCAAGGGTGGATTGGCCACACCTCACCGCCGAAGGGTCGGGCCGTACGCACGGCCTCGGTCGGCCAGAGCCGGGCTGAGCGGAGGGCGGACATCAGGCCGGCGATCGCTGCACCGAGGATCGCCAGACTGACGAGCCCAATCCTGCGCGCACGAGGGGTTGGCGCTGACAGTGATGCGGTGGTTCATGCCTCCACTGAAGACGGGACACTGTTGCGGTGGCGTATGAGGTTTTCGATACGCCCGCGATAGGCGGGAACCCCAACATCGACGACCTGGCGCAAGCGACAGTGAGATGGTCCCGCCACCGGTGATCCCGACAGCTCGGCCACTGCAGGTGCTGAACGACTCGTCCTAAGCACCTCCACAATCCAGGGGCCAGCCGGACCTTAACGACTCTCCGCTCCCGAACATGTCTCCAGCCGCCAGGTCTCCCCCGTTTGGGCTGGCAGCACGGACCCGGGCGGGGGGCTGGAGATCCCAGGGTTCGCGGCGGACTGAAGAATCCTCAGCGAACCGAGGCCGCGCTTGCGTTCGAGCGCGCTCGAACTCCTAGCGTCGCCGGCATGACATCTCAACCAGGGACTCAGCGGACATGGATCATCACCGGCGCGTCGGCGGGCTTCGGCCGTGCCATCGCCGAGTGCGCGGTCGGGCGGGGCGACAACGTGGTGCTGGCCGTGCGGCGGCCCGGGTCGGTGGCCGACTTCGCCGACGCCCACCGCGACCAGGTGCTGGTCGCCGAGTTCGACGTGCGTGACACCGGGCGGGCCGGGGACGTCGTAGGGTCGGCGGTCGACCGGTTCGGTCGGGTGGACGTGCTGGTGAACAACGCCGGCCGCGGGGTCGTCGGCGCGGCCGAGGAGGTCGGCGAGGAGGAGCTTCGCGCGTCTTTGGAACTGCACCTGCTGGGGCCGGCGGCGCTCGTGCGGGCCGTCCTGCCGTACTTCCGCGAGCAGCGGTCGGGCACGATCGTGCAGATGAGCAGCCAGGGCGGGCGCATCTCCTTCCCCGGTGTCGGCGCGTACTCGGCCGGCAAGTTCGCGCTGGAGGGCTGGTCGGAGGCGCTGGCCGGCGAGGTCGCGCCGTTCGGGGTCCGGGTGATGATCGTCGAGCCGAGCCGGTTCCGCACCTCGTTCAACGCGCCCGACGTGCTCGGGGTCGCCGACGCCAGCGCCGTCTACACCGGGCTGCTGGGGGCCGTCCGCAACGACATGGCCAGCGCCGACGGGATTCAGGAGGGCGATCCGGTACGGGCCGCGGAGATCATCGTGGACCTGGTCGCCGGTGACGAGCTGCCGCTGCGCCTTCCGCTCGGGCGTGAGGCGGTCGAGCGCATCGCAAGGTCCTACCGGCAGAACCTGGAGGAGCTCGAACGCTGGGCCCCTACCGCGCGTACCGCCGACTTCCCCGGCGCCCCCGCGTCCGCCCGGCCGATCTAGAATGTCGCCATGGCCACCGACGATCTGATGTCGAGGGCACTGGCCGCCCTCGACGAGGTCGACGGCCCGATGTCGGTCGAGGTGATCCACCGCCTCGTCGACGTCAGCGCCGCCACCGACCCCATGACCATCACCGAGGTCGCCGACCTGCTCGACATGTCGCCGCACACGCTGCGCTACTACGAGCGGATCGGGCTGGTCGAGGTGGCCCGCGACGCCAGCGGCCACCGCAGCTACGACGCGCAGGCGGTACGCAGACTGGTGTTCCTGACCCGCATGCGCCTGTCCGGGATGGCCATGCGCGACCTTCAGCACTACATGCGGCTGGCCGACGAGGGCGAGGGCACCGTCCCCGAGCGCCTTGACCTACTGCTCGAACACCGCGACACGATCCGCCGGCAGCTCAAGGAGCTGACCCTGTCGCTGGCGGCGACCGAATACAAGATCGCCACCTACGGCGGCCACACCGGCCCCTCGTCAGCGCGGAAGGCCTGACCCGTCGCCACCGAACCGCGCCGAACGGGTCCATCACTCCCAGTCGGCACGGTCACCCTCGTCTTCATCACCTGGCCAAGACACCGGCTCGACGCGGAGGTCATGATCGGCGCCGACGGCATCCATTCGCGGACCCGGCAGATCATCGACCCGGACGCACCGAAGGCCCGGCACCCGGGCATCGTGGGGCGGCGACGAACGGCCTCGCCCGACTCGCGGCTCCTCACCCCGTACTTTCTGCGGAGGGCAGCCAAGGGCGGGATCGGATCCCTCGATTGGATTTTCGACCACCGGATCGACTGGGCCGGGCGGGTCGACCACGCCCGTGCGTGAACGTCTCTCGGGGCACCTGGTAAAGGCCCGCTGCGATGCGGGCGCTTGGCAGGTTCCGTTGGGGCCGCCCGCTTCGGGGCAGCACCTACATCGGACGGGGATAGCACACTAGGCCGGCTGGGAGAAGCGTGGGTGCTGAACGAGGCCCGCGTGGGGTCGATGGCATGCGTTCTGTTCCGTTGGAGAATTAGACCCTTTGACGACAGGACGACGGGGAATGAGCCTGGCAGATCAGCATCACGCGCGGCGCCGGTCGCGTGTTGCGGTCGGCGCGGGCGGCTCTGCCTGGGCGTCCTGGGCAGCTGCGACCGCGCAGGCTGCGCGCACGAAGGCAGCTACGGCTGGGGAGCGGGCGTCCTGCGGCCAGGCGACGGCCAGGGTGGAGTCGGGAATGTCGGTGACCGGGCGGTAGGCGATTTCGGGGCGTGGGTAACGCTGGGCCACCGAGGCGGGGGCGAAGAAGACGATGCTGCCGGTCTCGACGAGACTGAAGATCTCCGACAGGTTCGAGGCCGGCCGCAGCGTGTCGTGTCGAGAGCGGTGTTCGACGGGCCGCGCGCGGTTGGCCGGTGTCCCTCCCAGAGTTTCGCGGCCCGCCAGGTCGTCCAGGCGGAGGGCGGTCCGAGCGGCCAGCGGGTCGGCGGCCGCGAGGGCGACCAGGACCGGTTCGGACAGGAGCGGTTCACTGTCCAGGCCGCGGTCGTCGAAGGGATGCAGGACGAGTCCCACATCGGCGCGGCCGTCGCGCAGAGCCTGCGGCTGCTCACCGAACCCGCCGAGGATCAGTTCCGGCGTCAAGGAGGCGCCGCCGGCGTTGTAGGCGTCCAGGATCTGCGGCAGCAGGCCGCCGTCGATGTCGGCCTTCAAGGCGATCCGCAGTCGCGGCGAGGTGCGCCCTGCCTCCCGGACCCGGCGGGTGGCGGCTGTGACCGCTTCCAGGGCGGTCCGGGCATCGCGCAGGAGAATTTCTCCAGCTGCGGTCAGGTTCACCTGCCGAGTGGTCCGTTCGAACAGTCGCACCGCGAGTTGCCGCTCCAGGTCGCGGATCGCGCGCGAGAGCGGGGGCTGCGCCATGCCCAGCCGGTCGGCGGCGCGCCCGAAGTGCAGTTCCTCCGCGACCGCCACGAAGTAACGCAGCTGCCGCACCTCCACATCACTCATACCTCCAGGGTATCAATCTGGCAGAGATTGATCCTTCGCCTCACGCATCGCGTTCGGTTGACTCGACACACGGCGTCTCACTCGTTTCGCCCGATTCACCCTGTATGGAGGCATGTCGTGATCGTCGTCACCACACCGACCGGAGACATCGGCCGACAGCTGATCGACCGGCTCCTGGCCGCTGGGGAGGCGGTCCGTGTCATCGTCCGCGATCCCGCGCGGCTGCCGGAGCACGTGCGCGCCGGAGCCGAGGTCGTGCAGGGCTCCCACGGCGACGCCGACACCATCGCCAAGGCGCTCGACGGCGCCGACCGGATGTTCTGGCTCGTGCCCCCGGCCGACTTCCACGATGCCGGCGACGCCAGGCACTACTACCTCGAGTTCACTCGGCACGCCGCCCACGAGGCCGCGAGGCGGGAGGTGCTGATGGTCGGCGTCACGTCCCTGGGAAAGGGATACGCAGGTGAGGCCGGGTTGCTGACGGCCGCGTTGGAGATGGACGCCATGATCGAGTCCGGCGGCGTCGCCTACCGGGCCCTGGCCCTGCCGTTCTTCATGGAGAACCTGCTGCGCCAGGCCCCCGCGATCAAGCAGGGAACGATCGCCATGGCGAACGACGCGGACCGGCCCCTGCTGACCGTCGCCACCCAGGACGTCGCGAAGGCGGCCGCCGTCCTTCTCCTCGACGCCTCCTGGAGCGGCCGGGCCCGCGTCCCCGTAGTCAGCCCCGACGCTCTGACCCCGGCGGCCATGGCCGAGATCGTCTCCAAGACCCTGGGGAGCACGGTGGACTACCGCCAGGTCGCCCTCGCCGACTTCCAGTCCATGATGGTGGAGCGCGGCGCGAGCCCTGCGCTGGCCAAGGACATGGCAGACATGGTCCATGCGCAGAACGACGGTATCTACGACGCCGAACCGCGCGAGGGGGGTTTCGCCGCCGAGACCGGGTTCCGGCAGTGGTGCCAGGACGTCCTCAAGCCCGCCCTTGCGGCCTGACCCTGTCACGATCAGTCCCGACCGCACGCGTCGTCGTCCTCGTCAAGCCCGGACACGTCCGGGTCGTCCAGCGCGCCGACCGCCGGGGTCGAGGCGGCGGAGCTGCTCGGCGCGGTACAGACACCGACCGGTCGGCACGGGGGTGTTCATCGTCTCCGCCACCTACGCTGCCTTCCGCGAGGGCGACCGTGTGATCCGTACCGTGCTTCTTGGAACCCGAGCGCAGCCGCTTGAGCAGCGTGAGGCCGCCCGCACCGCCTACCAGCCCGGCCGCGAACCCCGGGGACGCAGGACCCGCCGAGCGGTGCCCAGTGCGCGGCGTACATCGCCGGGGCCGCCGTCTTTGTTCCCCACCAGCTCCCAGTCGCCGTCCAGCAGCGTCCAAGCCGCGATCAGCTCCTCCGGCCCCCACTCCCGAAGCGCCATGTACCCATTCGCTCGATCGGCCCCCAAAAGTCGGGAAACCCTCGAACGCCCATCGATGCGCTACCGCGCGGTAAAGCCGACTTGCAACTGATCACTAACCGCAACCGTGACCTCTCAACCAGCTACCTGGCGGCTGGGGACACGTTTGGGAGCGGAGGGCCGTCTCGGGGCTTGAGCGACAACCTCTCGGCCAGTGGCGTTAGGGAGCGAGCGGGGCCGGAGTTACCGCCATCCGCCGCGGCGATGCGGGCGGGCTCGTCAGCGACTGCGGTGTCGGCGGCCCGGGTCTTGCTGGGCGAGGGCCGCGCCGACGGCCTCGGCAGTGACGTTGGTGTAGATGGCCAGGCTGCGGATGTTCTCGTGTCCGGACAGCGCCATGCCCGGCAGGGGCTGGTCTTGTATGTTCCTTGTTCTAAGCGCCTTCGTTGGTGGTGGGTCTGGTTGCGGTAAGCAGCCGTTTGCGTTCTGGGGTGTAGTGCCACCATGGGCGGGCGGGTCGTCCTTCGGCCTGGCATGGCCCCGCACCGCGTCGGAGCGAGGCCCTGACCTGAACGGCCGGGGGCGCGCGGATCCGGCCGCGCCGTCATGCCGGCGCCCCCTTCGGGGGGATGTTGAAGTTGATCCGGAAGACGTTGCCGGGGTCGTAGACGGCTTTGAGCTCGGTCAGGCGGGTGTAATCGCCGGGCCGGTAGGCGGTGCGGACGATGGCCGGGTCGGTGTCCTCCACACCGGCGAAGTTGATGTTGGTGCCACCGGTGCTCCAGGGACGCATGCCCGCTAGGAACCGGTCGCGCGCCTCCCGGCTCCCGGGGGCGGGCGTCGCGCCGGTGAACAGGGAGAACGCCGCGTCCCTGCCGCCGACGCAGTTGGGGAGCTCGGGCGGGCGGGCGTAGGCGCCGCCGAAGTGCCGCAGCTCGGTGATGAACGGCGGCTGCGCGTCTGGTCCTGCGTGGGCCAGGAGCGTGTCGACCGCGTCCTTGCCGATCTCGTGCAGGAGCACGTTGCGGTCATAGGCCGCGTAGGGGGCATCGGTGGGCTCGTGGTGGATGGTGCCGACCTCGGCGTAGGGGATGTCCCGCAGCGTGTCCATCAAGGTGGAGCCGATCTCCCGCAGCGGACGCACCAGTTCCTCTCCGCTTTCGGTGTCGCTGAAGGCGATCCGTACATGCGTGACGAACCTGCCGCGCAACGGCGCCGGCACGCCGGGCAGGTCCGGGTTCTGGGCCAGCAGCACCGAGGAGGCCATGTGCTCCGGCAGCGAACGGGTCCATTCGGCGTAGGCGTGCAGGACGTCGCCGGTGGCGTCGGCGGGGAAGTAGAGGCCGCCGCCGTACAGCCGCGACACCGGGAACAGCTCGATCTCCATGCCGACGACGACGCCGAAGTTGTCCTTGCCGCCGCGCACCGCCCAGAACAGATCGGGGTCGCTGCCAGGGCCGGCCTCGCGCAGACGGCCGTCGGCGGTGACCACGCGCAGCCGCCGTACGTGATCGGCGGCGAAGCCGAAGCGGCGGCCGAGCAGGCCCGCGCCACCGCCGGTCGTGTACCCGACCGCGCCCACGTTGGGGCTGGAGCCGTTGAGCGGAGCCAGGCCGTGCGGGGCGGCCCGCTCCACGACCTGCCGCCAACGCGTCCCTGCCTCCACCCATGCGGACCTGGCCTGCGGGTTCACCTCGACACCGTTCAGCCGCCCGGTGTTGATCAGCACGGCGCCGTCCGCCGCCACCGACGGGCTGTGGCCGGTGGCCATCACGCCGACAGCCCGGCCCTGCGCCACCGCCATCCGCACGGCGGCGACCACGTCCTGCTCACCGGCCACGCCGACCACGCACGCCGGACGCGATTCCACAGCCCGGTTGAGCCCCACCCGCTCCTGGTCATACGCCTGCTCACCAGGTCGAAAGATCTGGTCTGGAGATAGGTTCATGCAGGTCAACGTATCCACGCAATGGACGGCGGTCTTGTAGGAACCGGACACCATGCGCCTGGCGAAGTCACCGACCCCGCGATCCGCACCGCCCGAAACGGGGGTCGACCAGCATCGGAACGAAAAGTCGCGTTAGCGGGCCTGGTGGCGTCGGCATAGCGCGGATGGTCGTTTCGATCCGGGTGGTGCGCTCAGGAGGGGTGGTCTGTGACCAGTTCGATCTCGATGGCCAGGACTCCCAGCGCTTCCTTCTCCGGGCCGTAGATACGGCGGATGTTGGCGAGCTGCTGGTCGCGCTGGTGGCGTTGCAGCTGCGCCGGGCCAGCTCAGATGAGGTGATGGCGGTTCAGCCAGCCGGCGATGGCCTGGCCGATGGCGTGGGGCTGGTCCTCGGGAGCCTGGTGGCCGGCGGGTCCGATCCCTTCGATTTCGAGGGCGGCGATGTTCCGGCGAGCCCAGTCCACGATCTCGGGGGAGGCGATACCGACACCCTCCTCGACCGTGAGGAGAAGTTTGGGCACCTCGGGGCTGCCGGCGAGCCATTCGCCGTAGGTGTCCATGCGCTCGGCCACATCGGCCGGTTCGCGGTCGTAGGGAATCTCGCGAGGCCACTGGAGCAGCGGAAGGCGCGACGCAGGGTCGGTGTAGGGCGCGCGGTAGACGTCGTGGTCCTCTGGGCTGAGGCCTGTCTTGATGGCGAACGGGTGGGGCAGGGCGAACTCGATGGCGGCATTCTCCTCCAGCAGTAGCCGCTCGCCGAGCCCGGGGGTGCGCAGCGCCTTGGAATGGTCGATCACGTCCTGCGGCAGCTCCGCCCACATCTGCGGCCGCAGGAACGTCTCCAGGACGGCGACGCCGCGCACCTGGTCGGGGTGGCGTGCGGCACGGTCCATGGCCAGTGCGCCGCCCCAATCGTGGCCGACCAGGACGGCCTCCTTCAGCTCCATGGCTTCGAACCACGCGTCCAGGTAGCGAGCGTGGTCGGCGAAGCGGTAACCGATGTCGGGCTTTCCGGAGGCGCCCATCCCGATCAGATCAGGGGCCAGGACCTTGGCGCGATCGGCGACGTGCGGGATGACGTTGCGCCAGATGTAGGACGAGGTGGGGCTGCCGTGCAGGAACACCACGGGCGACTCGCCCTGCCCGGTCTCTGTGTAGGCGAGGTGGGAGTCGAGGACGGCGACAGTGTGCATGATCGTTAGACCCTTCGCTGGTTTGGCACCTGGAATCTAGATCTGCACTCCTCCAACTGTCAACTTCCCAACTAATACTGATGCAACCATCATTGACAGAAGCATCAGCCTGCTAACATCACGCCCGGAGGTGAGGCTCGTGCCCGACCAGGCAGGAAACGTCGTCGACGACGAATCCGGACCGCTGCATGCGACCACCGGTCACCTGATGCGCCGCGTGTTCACGACCGTCACCGCTCACGCCGTGAAGGACGGGCCCCAGTCGCGCGAGTTCGTGGTGCTCGACATCCTCGCCGACGCGGACGCTCCCTCCCAGCAGGACCTCGCCCACCGACTCGGCATCAACCGTACGATCATGGTCAGGCTGCTCGATCGGCTCCAAGAGGCGGGCCATATCGTCCGCACTCGCAACCCGGCCAACCGCCGCACCTACATGCTGTCGCTGACCGAGGCGGGCCGTACCGCCCTGGACGGCATGCGCCAAGCCGTCGCCGACAGCGATGCCCGGGTCACCGCCGCGCTCACCGACCTCGAACGGCGGCGCCTCACCGCGCTGTTGACCATGCTCGTCGCTGACGACGGGCCATCCGCCATCCGCAGCATCGAGCACCTGATAGCTCAAGCCCACTACCGCCTGCGCCGTCTTGGGGATCATCGGCTCGCGGCGCACGGCCTGCGCACCCGCCACTTCGCCTTGCTGCCCGCGCTGGACCGGCTCGCCCCCTGCCCGCAAGAGCAACTGGCCCGATACCTGCACGTGACCGAGCCCGCCATCGCATCGCTCATCGAGGAACTGGTCCAGGCCGGCATCGTGTCCCGCGGCCAGGACCCGCACGACCGACGCCGCTATGCCCTACAGCTCACCGACCTCGGCCGCGCCCGCATGCCTGTAGTGCGTGAAGCCCTGGAGAGCATGGAGCGCGACATCGACGACGTCCTCGGCCCGGACCGCGCGCAAGAACTTCGCGCCCTTCTCACCAAGCTCTTGCCGTAAGCAGATCGACACACCCCGCCCCATCTCGCAGCAGTAGGGCCAGCGTCGCCGGCGGGCGGCTGCCTTGCAGGCGCGACTGCAGTAGCGGGCGTCGATCGGGTGTTCCGTTAGGGGATCCTCTACCGGAACACCTGCCGACCCAGACGGAGCCCCAGGTCGGGGTGTTCCGTAAGGGTGTTCCGCGAACTGTCCCGGTGACGGGGGGCTATCCGGAACACTTGAGCGCGTGAACGCCGCGAACGCCGCAGCTTCCGGCACGGCCCACGGTGCCGTCGGGGTCGGGTACGCCCGCTGCTCCACCGACGAGCAGGACGTCGTCGTCCAGACCGAGCAGTTGCTCGCACCCGGTGTCCCGGCCGATCGGATCTACATCGACCGGGGCTTCTCCGGGACCACCCGCCGCAACCGCGGCGGCCTGGACCAGGCCCTGGCGGCGGTGTGGCCGGCCAGCGTGTTCACCGTGACCAAGTTCGACCGGTTCGCCCGCAACATGGCCGAGGCCAACCAGATCCTCACCGACCTATCCGACCGGGGCGTGCTGTTCGGGCTGGGTGGATCGGTCTACGACTCGGCCAGACCGTAGCTCCGGCGGATCTCCCACTGGTGGTCGAAGCGAGTCTTGGTCCGCTCGGTGTACTTCTTCACCTGCGAGGCGTCAGCGATCCCGAGTTGCTCGGCGACGAAGTCCAACACCACCCCGGGGACATCCAGCGGATCCTCCAGGAACGCCCCGACCCAACGCACCGTCACGAGCTGGAGGCTGAAGCCGAGCCTCATATGTTCACCGCGGTGCCGATCAACGAGCGCCCGATCGTCGTCATCGAGGAAGAACACCCGCTCCAGATCCGCCCGCGACGGCGCACCCGTGTACCGGCCGTACGCCGTCGCCTCTTCGTCGGTCAGGAAGTCCACCATCGGCATACATCGCAAAATAGGACCGACCTGCAAGTAGCCAACCCAGAGCTACCGAACCGGCACTGACCGCATCGCGCCAAACCGGGCCGCCGACACCGCAGTCGCTGACGAGCCCGCCCGCATCGCCGCGATGGATGGCGGTAACTCCGGCCCCGCCCGCTCCCTTAACGCCACTGGCCGAGTGGTTGTCACTCAAGCCCCGTCGCCCCACGATGGCTCTAGATGGAATCTCGGTAGCCGATAGCACTTAACGCCAGTTAAGTGCTCTCTTTATCGCATCATACGAAACGTTTCCGGAAACGATTGCCTGATGCGAATGAATGCTAGGGTCGGGTCGTGATCGACCAGGACACTGAGCATGAGGACGGGCCCGCGACCGGCGACTCCGAGACGGACGCCGCGCCACGCGACATCGACGAGGTCGAGGGCCACGCTGCGGCCGCGCAAGTCGGGGGCGCCGGCACCGCCGAGGACCCGAGCGCCGACGGGGACGCCGGCGGCGATTCAGTGGCCCCCTACGGGAGGTGCCTGCACTGCGACGACCCGCTTCCGGCGCCGCTGCGCCGCGGCGGCCGTCGACTGGAGTACTGCCCCGCCCCCAAGAAGTGCCGCAGCCGGCACAACAACGCCCGCCGTAGCGCGAGCCGCAGCGACGCCGCCGCGGTGCTGCGCTCGCACGACCAGGTGGCGGCCCGGACGGCGCCCGCCTTGGCCGACGTGGGCCGGTTGCTGATCGAGCACGCCGCCCGCCACCAGGCGCTGCTGGACGAACTCGGCGAGCGCGAGGAACTGGAGAACCAGATCGACGCGCTCACCGATCGCAACGCCGCCGTGGAGGCCGATGCCGGCCGCCGCATCCGCCAGGCCACCCAGCACGCCGATCAACGCATCGCCGAGGTCGAGGCCCAGGCCGCCCGCGATGTCGCCGCAGCCGAGCAGCGCGCGCATATCGCGCTGACCCGCGCCGACGACGCCGACGAGCGCGCCACCGAAGCGCAGCGGCTGGCCGACCAGCGGGTCGCCGAGCACGACCTGGCCCGCGGCCGCGCCGAGGAGCAGGCCGCGGGCGCCACCCGCGACAGCGAACAGGCCCGGCACGCCCAGGCCGACGCCGAAGAAGCCCTCAGAGGCGCCGCCGAGGAGTTGCGGGCCGCCGAACAGCAGATCTCCCGGCTCAGTGCGGCGCTGCAGACCGCCACCGACGAACGCGATGCCCAGCAGCGCCGCGCCGAGCAGGCCGAGCAGCGCGCCACCGCTGACGCGGAGACGCTGCAGCAGACCAAGTCCGCGCTGGCCGACATCCGCCGCCGGCTCATCGACGCGGAGGCCGCTCACGAGGCCGCACTGTCCCAGGCCACCGCGGCGTCCACGCGAGCCGAGGAGCTCCGAACCCGTGCGGACAACGCCGAGCAGCGCGCTGACCGGGAAGTGCGCCGCGCCGACCAGGCCACCACCCGGGCCGACCAGGCGGCCGACCGCGCCGACCGCTTCGCCGCCGAGACCGACCGGCTCCGGACCGCGCTTCACCTGCCCCCGGTCGGTGACGTCGACGGGGTCCCCGGCGTACGTGCCGGAGGCGCCACCGTGACCGCCGCCTCCGGACTGCTCCAGTTGGCGGGCGTGCACCAGCGACTCGACTCTGATGCCGCCGGCGAGCTCGCCCGCGCCATGCTCGCCCTCGCCGCGCACGTCCAGAGCCGGAGCGATGCAGCCCGAAGGTCCACCTGACCTGCAGCCCGGTCCGGCGTGGGCGTCGGCGACGGGAGATCCAGGCTGTGGATCCCGCTTTCTGAAGGCTTTGGCGATTTCGAGCGGGCGCTCTGACCACGCCGACACCCACCTATTCGGTGTGAATTCCAGCCATGGCAGCATGCGGAACTGCGGCGCGGCGCCGAGGCCCCCGGCCGTGACGCCGCCCGGCTTGGGGGTCTTTGCGTACTAACCGCTTAAAAGGCCCGCCTGGCCGGCAAGGACTACGCCAGCGTCGGTCGGCATATCCACATGGGCCAATAAAGGCCGACCGATACCTGAAATCGCAGGCCACAGCCCCTCTTCGACCAGCGCGCTCAGAGAGCGGATGCGACTTCTTTGACGCGGTGCTCCTTTTCTGGACTGTTCTCAGTGGTCGCCTAAAGCGGCCCCGCCGTACGGCGGACGCAAACCAGACAGGAGGAGGGCCGATGGAAGCGGCCTTTTTTGAGGAGTTGACCATTCGCGATCTGCTTCGAGCGATGGCGGCCGGTCTGCTGACCGCGGAGGAGCTCACCACCCGATGCCTGAAGCGCATCGAGCGGCTGAACCCCGTACTGCACGCGGTCATCAGCGTGAATCCGTACGCGCTGGCACGGGCACGCGAGATCGATCGTCTGCGGTCCTCGGGCTTTCCGCTCGGACCGCTCGCCGGGATTCCCGTCCTGGTGAAGGACAACATCGACACTCTCGGTCTGGCCACGACGGCGGGTTCCGAGGCTCTGCGTCACGCTTACCCGTACCGCGACGCGGAGTTGGTGGGGCGACTGCGCAAAAGCGGCGCGATCATTCTGGGCAAGACGAACTTGTCGGAGTGGGCCGCCTACCGCACCTCTGCCCCGCACAACGGCTGGAGCCCGGTCGGCGGTCAGACACGGAATCCCCACGTCCTGGACCGGACACCCTTCGGGTCTTCGGGCGGTTCCGCGGTCGCGGCGGCGGCGAGTCTGGCCCCGCTGGCCATCGGCACCGACAGCTTCGGCTCCATCATCGCGCCTTCCGCGACGAGCGCCGTGGTCGGCTTCCGACCGTCCCTGGGACGGGTCAGCGGGGCCGGCATCGTGCCGATCTCGCCGCACCAGGACACCGCCGGGCCGATCACCCGGAACGTGGCGGACGCCGCCGCGGTCTTCGCGGTGATCGCGACACCCCGCTTCGCCTGCCGTCTGGAACCAGACCTTCCGGCTGGGACCAGGATCGGCGTGTGGCGCGGGAGGAGGTCGGCCGGCAGCCACCCCGACGTGGATCGTGTTCTCGCGGAAGCCGCGGCGAGGCTGGAGGAACTGGGCGTGACCATCGTCGAGGTGGACGTGCCCGCACCCGACCCGTCCGGGGTGCTTCCCTACGAGTTCAAGAGGGGCATCAACGCCTACCTGAGCTCGGTCGGGGGCGAGCACCCTCGGAATCTCGACGAGCTGATCGCGTTCAGCCATCCGGCCGAGCGGAGGTCCGAACTCGGGGTCACCAGGTTCGAACGAGCGCAGGATTCGGACCTGGCCCGTTCACCGCGGGAGTACCTGGAGGAACGCCAACGGATCACCGAGGAGACTCGCGGAGGCGTTGACGCCCTCTTCGGGCGCCACGGCCTCCACGCGATCATGGCTCCGTCCAACGGCCGGGCTCCGAAGATCACCGAGCGCGGCCACGCCTGGGTGTTCTCCGGCGCTCCGGCGTCGGTGGGCGGGTATCCGAGCATCACGGTACCGGCGGGTTACGCCGACGCCCGGCTGCCGCTGGGCGTCTCGTTCATGGGTCGCAGGAACCGCGACGAGGAGCTCCTGGGTCTCGCCTACTCCTTCGAGCAGGCGACCCGAGCCCGCAAGCGGCCCCTGTACCTGCCCGCGCTCCCGGTCTGACGACCGGGCACGTTCGGCAGGTGAACATTCGCCGGCCCCAGCCATCCGCTGGGGCCGGTCCCTTTCGCCTCTCCCCCAGTTCCCAACCACAGGACGGC
This sequence comes from Actinomadura sp. NPDC023710, assembly GCF_040639875.1. Taxonomy (NCBI): domain Bacteria; kingdom Bacillati; phylum Actinomycetota; class Actinomycetes; order Streptosporangiales; family Thermomonosporaceae; genus Actinomadura; species Actinomadura sp. NPDC023710. The sequence goes on along the minus strand of NZ_JBFAGB010000021.1, from coordinate 1,809 downwards.
TCCGGCTGCCCGGGGCGCTGAGCTTCTCCTGCACCTGAGCACCCCTCGCCAATCCCCCACGCACTGCTCCGCCCCGCCGGCGCCACGGACTGCGAAGGTATGCACCGCCCGGCCGATCCGCGTCTCCGCCGGAAGGCAGAGATCAGGCCTGCCCCAGCAACCGGTCGACCAGGCCGGCGATGTAGTCCGGGGTGAGCGGGCCCGCGCCGAACAGGACGCGGATGTACATCGGGGCCATGATGTGGTCGAGCACGTCCAGCACATCGGGTGGATGCTCGCCGCGCTCGCCGGCGCGGTCGAGCATGGCCTGCACGAACCGGGTGCGTTCGGCGAGAAAGTCGTCACGCGCCTGCAGACCCCGTTCGCCCCTGTTCGACAGGGCGACGGTCAGGCGCAGCACCGCCAGGCCGTCGGGTCCCGTGATCTCGCGCGCCACCTGGGCCGCGTAGGCGTGCAGGTCACCGGCCAGGCTCCCGGTGTCGGGCATCGGCGACTGCGCGTTCAGGCGCGCGAGCGCCACATCGGTGAGCAGGGCCTCAAGGGTGCCCCACCGGCGGTAGACGCTGGTGTCGGCCACGCCTGCGCGGGCCGCGACGTCACCGACCGTGAATTCGCCGTAGCCGCGCTCGCCGACCAGGTCCGTGACGGCCTGGTGCACCGCCGCCCGGACCCGGGCGCTGCGCCCGCCGGGCCGCCGGACCGGCCATCGTTCCTCCATGCCCCCACCTTAGCGCAGCTCGCAGTTGCGTTTACGGGGCCCGGCGTCTAAGGTCCTAACGCAGTAGGGAACTGCTTTAGGAGGACGGATGAAGTCTGCACCGCCGGTGGCCGTGCCGAACCGGGCGGCGTTGCTCACGGTGACCTGCCTGGGGCAGTTCATGGTGCTGCTCGACAACACGATCGTCGGTGCGGCGCTGCCCGACATGCAGGAGCGGCTGCACACCCAGCTGACCGGGCTGCAATGGATCGTCGACGCCTATGTGCTGCTGGTCGCCATGCTGTTGCTGTCCGGCGGCGTCTTCGCCGACCGCTTCGGCCGCAAGAGGTTGTACCTGGCCGGCGTCGTGGTGTTCACCGCCGCGTCCGTCCTGTGCGCCGCCGCGCCCTCGATCGGCTGGCTGATCGTCGGGCGGGTGCTGCAGGGCGTCGGGGCCGCGGCGCTGAGCCCCGCCTCGCTGACCCTGCTCGCCGCCGCGTATCCGGTTCCGCAGGAGCGGGTCAGGGCGATCGGGCTGTGGGCGGGATTCAGCGGAATCGGCCTGGCCGCCGGACCAGTCGCCGGTGGTGTTCTGGTGGAGGCCTTCGGCTGGCCCGCCATCTTCCTCGTCAACGTGCCCGTCGGCGCGGTCCTGCTGGTCGCCGGCCTGCGCGTGCTGGACGAGTCCCGCAACCCGAGCGCGCCGGCGATCGACGTCCCGGGAACGGTCCTGTCCGTCCTGGGCGTGGGGGCGCTCACCTACGGGCTGATCGAGGGCGGCTCCCGTGGCTGGACCTCGCCTGTGATCCTGAGCAGCTTCGCCGCCGCGGCCGTGATCTTCGTCTTCTTCGTGCTCGTCGAAGGGCGGGTTTCGGCACCGATGCTGCCATTGCGACTCTTCCGGCAACGGCTGTTCACGGTCTCCAACACGGCGATGATCGTGGTCGGTTTCGCGCTCATGGGCTCGTCGTTCTTCTTCTCCCAGTTCTTCGTCTACGTCCAGGGCAGCTCGATCCTGCGAGCCGGGGTGCAGACCCTGCCCGCCACGCTCGCGATGGTCGTCATCAGCCCGTTCGCGGGCCGGTTCGCCGCCCGGTACGGCTTCCGGATCA